>NZ_JBYSYZ010000044.1:0-46990 GCF_058783925.1 Pseudomonas sp. FW305-70 | reverse complement strand
AATGCGGAGTGTCAGGCAATGAAAATGTCGACTGACACTCCGCATTCGCGAGCAAGCCCGCTCCCACAGGTACTGCTGATTAGCGCAGCATCCCTGTAGAGGTTGCATCTACAGGGGATGGTACAGGCTTAGACGCGTTCGAAAATCGCCGCAATCCCCTGGCCGCCGCCGATGCACATGGTCACCAGCGCGTAACGGCCGCCGGTGCGGTGCAGTTCGTGGATGGCCTTGGTGGCGATGATCGCGCCGGTCGCGCCCACCGGGTGGCCCAGGGCGATGCCCGAGCCGTTCGGGTTGACCTTGGCCGGGTCGAGGTCCAGTTCCTGGCTGACGGCGCAGGCCTGGGCGGCGAAGGCGATGTTGGCTTCGATCACGTCCAGGTCGGCGACGGTCAGGCCGGCGCGCTTGAGTGCCAGGCGGGTGGCCGGGATCGGGCCCAGGCCCATGAATTCCGGTTCGACGCCGGCGTGGGCGTAGCTGACCAGGCGGGCCAGCGGCTTCAGGTTGTTGGCCTGGACCGCGTTGCCGCTGGCCATGACCAGCGCGGCGGCGCCGTCGTTGAGGCCCGAGGCGTTGCCGGCGGTGACCGAACCGTCCTTCTTGAACGCCGGCTTCATGGCTGCCAGTTGTTCCAGGGACGTGGCGCGCGGGTGTTCGTCGACGCTGAACAGTTTGACGCCTTTGCGATCCTGGATTTCCACGGTCGCGATCTGCTCGCTGAAGTAGCCGTTGGCAATCGCATGGGCCGCGCGATTCTGGTCTTCCAGGGCCAGGGCGTCCTGCATTTCGCGGGTGATGCCGTTGCGCGCGGCGACGTTTTCGGCGGTGATGCCCATGTGGATGCCATGGAAGGGGTCATGCAGGATGCCGAGCATGTAGTCGATGACCTGGGCGTTGCCCATGCGCGAACCCCAACGGGCGGACGGCATCAGGTACGGGCCACGGCTCATGGATTCGGCACCGGCACCGACGACGATGTCGGCATCGCCGAGCATCAGGGTCTGGGCGGCGTTGATGATCGCTTGCAGGCCGGAGCCGCACAGGCGGTTGACGTTGTAGGCCGGGGTTTCCTTCGGGATGCCGGCGTTCATCGCGGCGACGCGGGAGATGTAGGCGTCGCGGGTTTCGGTCGGGATCACGTTGCCCATCACCAGATGGCCAACGAGCGCCGGGTCCACGGCGGCTCGTTCCAGGGCGGCTTTCACGGCCGTGGTCGCGAGGTCGGCCAGGGGCACGTCCTTGAGCGAACCGCCGAACGTACCGATGGCGGTACGGGCGGCGCTGACGACGTAGATTTCTGGAGTGTTCATGGCTGGTTTCCTTTCGGTGGATTCTTGTCTGTACTGCGATTGAGCAGGGCGTGCAAGGCGGTTTTCGCCTCGTCGGTATTCAGGCGCTGGATGAACAGCGTGTTTTCTTCGCGCAGGGTGGCTTCCAGTTCCGGCAACGTCGCCTGCTTCATCAGTTGCCGGGACTGGCGCAAGGCCTCCTGGGGCAGGGCCAAAAAGCGCTGGGCGATTTTTCTGGCCGCTGCCAGGCATTGCTCGCCGTCGTCGAAGGCTTCGTTGGCGATGCCCCAGTTCACCGCGTCGTTGCCGTCCAGGCCGTTGCCCAGCAGGAGCAGGCTCGCGGCGCGGGCGTGGCCGAGTCGACGGGGCAGCAACAGGCTGGCACCGAACTCGGGGCACAGGCCGATGTTGACGAACGGCATGCGCAGCTTGGCGTTGCGGGTGACCAGCACCTGATCGCAATGCAGCAGCAACGTAGTACCAATACCGATGGCCGCCCCGCAGACGGCCGCGATCAGCGGCTTTTGCAGGCGCGTGACGACTTTCATCAGGCGAAACGCCGGGGCGTCCAGATGAGTGGGCGGATGCTGGAGGAAATCCACCAGGTCATTGCCACTGGTGAAGCAGGCCGGGCCGCCGGTGAGGATGATCACGCCGGTCTGCGGGTCTTCGTCGGCGGCCAGCAACAGCTCGGCCAGTTGCGTGTACATGGCGTTGTTCAGCGCGTTGAGCTTGTCCGGGCGGTCGATGGTCAGCGTCAACACGCCGTCGCGTTGCTCGTGTTTGATCAAATCTGTCATCGCAGGCTCCGCAGGGTCGGTTCAGGCTGCCACTTTAAGCGTCGGACAAATCCCGATCTATGGCAAAACGGGTCAACTGCGCTGCCGCTTTTTGCCATGCCGGTGTGCCAAAAACGACACACACCCATTCGGGGTATGGTTCCGCCCGGCCAATCGACCAATAGTGGAGGCATCCGCTCATCCAGAGCCGAACTCGCTATAAGGTGCATTTGCTATGGGCAAGACACTGCTTAAGGTGATTTCCAGTCTGTTTGTTGTACCGTTGACATTGAATGCCTATGCGGACGACAGCAATACGCTGCGGCTGTACAACTGGGCGGATTACATCGGTGAAAAAACCATCGCCGACTTCGAAAAGGCCACCGGTATCAAGGTGGTCTACGACACCTTCGATTCTTATGAAACGGTGCAGGCCAAGTTGCTCACCGGCCATTCCGGCTATGACCTGATCGTGTTGAACGCGTCACTCGCGCCACCCCTGATCAAGGCCAAGGTGTTCCAGCCGCTGGACAAAAAACAGCTGCCGGGCTGGACCAACCTCGACCCGCAAATCCTCGAGGATCTGCAAGGCTATGACCCCGGCACCCAGTACTCTGCGCCCTACACCTGGGGCAGCAACGGCGTGACCTACAACGTCGACAAGATCAAGGAGCGCATGCCGGACGCACCGATCGGTTCGCTGGCGATGATCTTCGATCCGAAGATCGTCTCGCGCTTCGCCGACTGTGGCGTGACCCTGCTCGATGCGCCGACCGAAGTCATCCCCTTGGCCTTGACGTATCTGGGACGTGACCCGAACAGTGCCGCCCCGGCAGATCTGAAGGCCGCCCAGGACTTGCTGTTGTCCGTGCGGCCGTACATCCGCAAGTTCGACTCGGTCAATTACCTGACGAGCCTGCCCAACGGCGATGTGTGCATGGCCATGACCTGGTCCGGCGACTACGCCACGGCCATGGCCCGCGCCGCAGAAGCCAAGAAGCAGATCAACCTGGCGTACTTCATTCCCAAGGAAGGCTCGCTGATCTGGTTCGACAACCTGTACATCCCGGCCGATGCGACGCACGTCGCCAATGCGCACAAATTCCTGGAATACCTGATGCAGCCGCAGGTGATGGCGGATGTGAGCGACTACATCAATTACGCCAACAGTAACGCGGCGGCCACGCCCCTGTTGAACGCCGCAGTGCGCGACAACCCGGCGATCTACCCCGATGCACAGACCCGCAAGCGCCTGTTCCCGCAGAAGACCCAGGACGCCAAGGACATGCGGGCGATAACCCGGGTCTGGAGCACTGTGAAAAGCGGCATCTGATTGGTTCGAACGTTAGTCATTTCGGTTAGAGGTTCATTTATGGCGACGCCAACACGCAGCGTTTTTTCCCCAGCGGACGAGTCCCGGCTGGTCAAGGCCGACAAGGCCCATCACATGCACGGCTACCACATGTTCGACGAACACGCCGAACAAGGCTCGTTGAACATCGTTGCCGGCGATGGCGCCTACATCTACGACACCCAGGGCAACCGCTTTCTCGATGCAGTGGGCGGCATGTGGTGCACCAACATCGGCCTGGGCCGCGAGGAAATGGCCGAGGCCATCACCGATCAGGTGCGCCAGCTGGCCTATTCGAATCCGTTTTCCGACATGTCGAACAACGTGGCGATTCAGCTTTGCGAAAAACTCGCCAGCCTGGCCCCCGGCGATCTCGACCATGTGTTCCTGACCACCGGCGGCTCCACCGCCGTGGACACCGCGTACCGGCTGATCCAGTACTACCAGAACTGCCGTGGCAAGCCGGAAAAGAAACACGTCATCGCCCGGTTCAACGCCTATCACGGCTCCACCACCCTGACCATGTCGATCGGCAACAAGGCCGCTGACCGGGTGCCGGAGTTCGATTACGCCAACCCGCTGATCCACCACGTCTCCAACCCCAACCCGTACCGCGCGCCCGACGGCATGGACGAGGCGCAGTTCCTCGAGTTCCTGGTCAAGGAGTTCGAAGACAAGATCCTGTCGATTGGCGCGGACAAGGTCGCCGCTTTCTTTGCCGAACCGATCATGGGCTCGGGCGGGGTGATCATTCCGCCCCAGGGGTATCTCAAGCGCATGTGGGACGTCTGCCAGCGCTACGACATCCTGTTCGTCGCCGACGAGGTGGTGACCTCGTTCGGGCGCCTGGGCAAGTTCTTCGCTTCCCGGGATGTGTTCGACGTGCAGCCCGACATCATCACCACCGCCAAGGGCCTGACCTCGGCCTACCTGCCGCTGGGCGCGTGCATCTTTTCCGAGCGCATCTGGAAGGTCATCGCCGAGCCGGGCAAGGGCCGCTGCTTCACCCACGGTTTCACCTACAGCGGCCACCCGGTGTGCTGCACGGCGGCGCTGAAGAACATCGAAATCATCGAGCGGGAAAACCTGCTGGCCCATGTCGACACGGTGGGCGCTTATCTGGAAGAGCGCCTGGCAACCCTGCGGGACTTGCCGCTGGTGGGGGATGTGCGCTGCCAGAAACTCATGGCCTGCGTGGAGTTCGTGGCGGATAAACGCACCAAGGCGCTGTTCCCCGACGAGATCAACATCGGCGAGAAGATCCACGTGCGGGCACAGGCTCGGGGCTTGCTGGTGCGGCCGATCATGCACCTCAACGTGATGTCGCCACCGCTGATCCTGACGTTTGCCCAGGTCGATGAAATCGTTGAGACCTTGCGCGATTGCATTGTCGAAGTGGCCGCTGAGCTTCAGGCCAGCGGTCAGTATGGCGGCCAATGAACTCGCTAAACAGGCTTTTACCAAGGGCCTGCGCACCCGCTAGACTGCGGGGCATGAGCAAACCAGACGACGATACGCTGATCGCGATGCCCTTCGGGGCGTTGCACAAATGGCATGGGGGAATGCGCGAGGCATTCGCCCATGTCGATGAGCCTGACGCCCTGCAGTACCTGGCGTCAGCGTTGGCGCAGCTGGTGTCCGTGGAGTCGATGATGATCAGCCTGGAGCGCAAGGACCGCGCACCACAGCTGCTGCATCAGCGCGGGATTGCTCAGGAGTATCAGGTCTCGATTCTTCAGCGCTATTTTTCCGGGGGCTATTTGCTCGACCCGTTCTGCCTGGCGGTGGAGCAGGGGTTGGCGCAAGGCTTCTATCACCTGGAGGAAATCGCCCCGGACAACTTCTTCGACAGTGACTACTACAAATCCTATTACCTGAAGGCGGGTTGTTCCGAAGACAGCTACTACATCGTCGATACCGGCAATGACACGAAGATTTCCGTCAGCCTCTATCAGGGTTTCGGCGGTGAATGCCTGAGCGACGAACAGTTGAACCTGCTGCGAGCCGTCGAACCGCTGGTGCGTGAGTTCATCAGCGAATTCAGCCAGCGTGGACTGCTGCGCAGTGCCGGGATCGAGCGTGATGACGAGCAAGGCCTGCGTGATGATCTCAAGCATCGGGTGCAGGCGGCGTTCGAGAACTTCGGTTGTGAATTGCTCACCGAACGCGAGCGGGAAGTGGCGCACATGGTGTTGCGCGGGCATTCGGTGAAGTCCACGGCCAGCCAGATGAACATCTCGCCGGAAACCGTACGCATGCACCGCAAGAACCTGTACCTGAAGCTGGAGGTGGGTTCGCAGTCGGAGTTGTTTGCGTTGTTTATCGAGTGGTTGCGCAAGCACTGACCAAATTTTTTGGCCTACCGATACCCCTGTAGGAGCGAGCTTGCTCGCGAAGAACCTGAGAACAACGCGTTCATCCGGAAAGCGCGTGCCATCATTCACGTCCATCGCGAGCGAGCTTGCTCCTACAGGTTGTCACGTCAGTCTTCGCGTTTTACGACCAAGGTCAGAATGTCATAACTGGCCACCAGCTCACCCAGCTGATTGGTGACCTCCACATCCCACGCCACCACCCCTTGCGGGATGCCCTGCGGGCTCTTCTTGCCCTGGTCGATCTTGCGTTTGCAGGTCAGGCGCGCCTGGATGGTGTCGCCGATGCCCACCGGGTTGATGAAGCGCAGGGTGTCCAGGCCGTAGTTGGCCAGCACCGGGCCGACGCCGGGGGAGACGAACAACCCGGCTGCTGCCGACAGTACGAAGTAACCGTGGGCGATGCGCTTGCCGAACTGCGATTCCTTGGCCGCGATGTCGTCGAAGTGCATGTAGAAGTGGTCGCCCGACAGGCAGCCGAAGTTCACCAGGTCCGCTTCGGTGACGGTGCGGCGGTGAGTCAGCAGCGACTCGCCGATCTGCAGGTCCTGGAAATGGCGACGGAACGGATGCACGTCGGTTTCGATGACCTTGGCGCCGCGCACGTATTCGCCGGTGACCGCCGCCAGTATGGTCGGCGAACCTTGCACCGCCGCGCGTTGCAGGTAGTGCTTCACCGCGCGCAGGCCGCCGAGTTCTTCACCGCCGCCGGCTCGGCCCGGGCCGCCGTGCTTGAGTTGTGGCAGCGGCGAGCCGTGACCGGTGGATTCACCGGCGCAGTTGCGATCCAGCACCAGCAGGCGCCCGTGCCAGGCTGCCGCCACCGGAATCGCCTTGGCAGCGATCTGCGGATCCTTGGTCACCAGGCTGGCCACCAGGCTACCTTTGCCGCGCGCGGCCAGGGCCAGGGCTTCGTCGAGATCGTCGTAGGCCATCAGGGTGCTGACCGGGCCGAACGCTTCGATGTCATGGGCACCGCCCTCGGCATGCGGGTCACGGGCCTGCAACAGGGTCGGGGCGAAGAACGCGCCTTTGTCGACATGTTCACCACGCGGTTCGAAACCGTCGCGGGCGCCGAACAGCATGTCGCTGCTCTGCAGCAGGGCTTGCAGGCGCTCGGCCACGTCTTTCTGCTGGTCGTGGGAGGCCAGTGCGCCCATGCGCACGCCTTCCACCGACGGGTCGCCGACCACCACTTTGGCCAGGCGATCACGCAGACGGGTAGCGACGGCGTCGATGTGTTTGGCCGGCACGATGGCGCGGCGGATGGCGGTGCATTTCTGCCCGGCCTTGGTGGTCATTTCCCGGGCGACTTCCTTGATGAACAGCTCGAATTCGTCGTCGTCCGGGGTCACGTCCGGGGCGAGGATCGCGCAGTTCAGCGAGTCGGCTTCGGCGGTGAACGGCACCGAGTTGCGGATCAGGTTCGGGTTGACCCGCAGCTTGGCCGCTGTGTCGGCGGAACCGGTGAAGGTCACCACGTCCTGGCCCTGCAGGCGGTCGAGCAGGTCGCCGGTGCCGCCGATGATCAGTTGCAGGCTGCCCGCCGGGAGCAGGCCGGACTGATCCATCAGGCGCACCACGGCTTCGGTCAGGTAGCTGGTGGCGCTGGCCGGTTTGACGATGCACGGCATGCCGGCGAGGAAGCTCGGCGCGAACTTCTCCAGCATGCCCCAGATCGGGAAGTTGAAGGCATTGATGTGCACGGCCACGCCACCGCGCGGCACGAGGATGTGGGTACCGGCGAAGGTGCCCATTTTGCTCAGTTGCAGCGCCGGGCCTTCGTGGACGACGTTGCCCGACGGCAGTTCCCGCGAACCGAGGCTGGCGTAGGTGAACAGCGTGCTGTTGCCGCCCTCGATGTCGATCCAGCTGTCGGCACGGGTCGCGCCGCTGTGGTGGGAGATCGCGTAGAGCTGTTCCTTGCGCTCGCTCAGGTACAGGGCCAGGGCCTTGAGACGCTGGGCGCGCTGCTGGAAGTCCAGCGCCATCAAGCCGCTGATGCCCTGGCGACGGCCGTGCTCGATGGCTTCGGCGAAGTCCGGGCGTTCTTCATGGGTACGGAAGATTTCATGGCCGTCGATGGCGCTGCGCAGGATTTGTGCGCCGTGTTGGCCGATCCAGCGGCCGGCGATGAAGCTTTGCAGAGTTGCAGGTGAAGAGGACATCACGGTTGCTCCAGGTGATGAGGGGTTGTGGCGCGGCCGCGACCGCGCCCTTTCGGAATTACCAAAGCGCCAGGGTGTAGCCGACGATCAAGCGGTTCTCATCAAGGTCGGTCGTCAAGCCATTGCCGGAACGGAAGGTCACGTTGCGCCAGCGCAGGCTGACGTTCTTCAACACACCGCTCTGGATGACGTAGCTGATATCGGTGTCGCGCTCCCATTCCCGACCGTTGTCGACGCTGCCCGCCTTGACGTGGCGGCCGTCGGTGTAGCGGGTCATGAAGGTCAGGCCGGGAATGCCTTGCGCCGCGAAGTCATAGTCGTAACGCAGCTGCCAGGAATCCTCCTCGGCGCGGGTAAAGGTGTTGAACGTCACCAGGTTGACCACATAGGGGTCACCGCCGTTGAGGAACGGAAAGGCGCTATCGCCGGACAATTGCTGGTAGGCGGCACTGACCTTGTGGGCACCGTGGGACACCGTGAACATGCTGTTGAAGTTGCGGTTGTCGATACGCCCGGCGCGTTCGGCGCCGTCGCCCCGGCTGTCGAAGTAGCGCACATCGCTGCGCAGGTTGAAGCCGCTGCCCAGCGCTTGCGTATGCAGCAATCCGGCGAATTGCTGGCGATAGATCTGGTCGAGCTTGCCGTAGTAGTAGCTCAGGTTCAGTTGTGGACTGAACGCGTAGCTGCCGCCGCCGAAGTCGAAGTGGTCGCTGGTGGCGGCGCCGAAGCCGATGTCATCGTTGCTGGAGGAGTCCCGCAGGTTGGCCTTGGTCAGGCGTCCGGCATTCACCGTCAGGCCGTCGATTTCCTGGCTGGTCAGCAAGCCACCTTCAAAGGTCGAACTCAGCAGGCGCGTGTCGTTGTAAGTCGCCACGGGCAACAAGGGTTGCAGGGTGCCGAGCTTCAACACGCTTTTGGATACTTTCAATTTGCCGGTCAGGCCCAGCTCGCTGTACTCGTCGTCGGGCTCATGGCTCTGCGGGCCGAACGGCAGCAGCCCGGTGCCACGGCGATCCGGGCTGGAGTCGAGCTTGAGCCCCAGCTCCCCCAATGCGTCGAGACCGAAACCGAAGGTGCCGTCGGTGAATCCGGATTCGACACGCGCCGTGAAACCCTGGGCCCATTCCTCGGCCCTGGATTGCGGCGCGTTGTGCTGACGGAAGTCGCGGTTGATGTAGTGGTTGCGCATATCGATACGGGCCTTGCTGTCGCCGATGAAGTCGGCCATGGCGCTGGGGGCGAACATGGGCAGGCTTAATGCGGCGGCCAGCGAAAACAGCGATTCACGAGGTGCCTTACGTGCGGGTTTCATTATTTTTATTCCCTGCCAATATTCAGTGTTTGCTGGCGCCGGTGGCACCGATGCCGGTCATCGAACGGATGAACTGCGCCAGATAACGACCGCGCTCGAGGGCTGCACGGGGCGAGGTGTCGGTGACGGAAAACAGCCATGCACTGAAGAACGCCAGGCTCATGGAAAACAGCGCCGGGTTGGAATACGGGAACAGCGCCTTGTCGTGATGCATCACGTTGACCCACACCGCCGGGCTCAGCACCAGCAGGACAATCGCCGAGACCAGGCCGGACAGGCTGCCGAGGACGGCGCCGCGGGTGGTCAGGCCTTTCCAGTACATCGAGAGGAACAGCACCGGGAAATTCACCGACGCGGCGATGGCCAGCACCAGGCCCGAGAGGAAGGCAATGTTCTGCGACTCGAACAGCAGACCGAGGATGATCGCCAGCACACCGATGCACAGGGTGGCGATTCGAGATACGCGCATTTCCTGCTGTTCAGTGGCCTGGCCCTTGCGCATCACGCAGGCATACAGGTCATGGGACACCGCCGAGGCACCGGACAGGGCCAGCCCGGCAACCACCGCCAGAATGGTGGCGAAGGCGACCGCCGAGATGAAACCGAGGAACAGGTTGCCGCCTACCGCCTGGGCCAGGTGCACGGCGATCATGTTGCCGCCGCCGATGATCGCACCGCTGGCGTCGCGGAACGCCGGATCGGTGCCGACCATGACGATGGCGCCGAAGCCGACGATGATCAGCAGCAAGTAGAAGTAGCCGATGAAACCGGTGGCGTAGAACACGCTTTTACGCGCTTCCTTGGCATCGCTGACGGTGAAGAAGCGCATCAGGATATGCGGCAGGCCGGCGGTGCCGAACATCATGCCAAGCCCTAAGGAAATCGCATCGACCGGGTTGGACAGCAAGCCGCCGGGGGCCATGATCGCGTTGCCCTTGGCATGCACGGCGGTGGCGCCGGCAAACATGGCCTCGGTGCTGAAGCCGAAGTGCTTGAGCACCATGAACGCCATGAAGCTGGTGCCGAACAACAGCATCACCGCCTTGATGATCTGCACCCAGGTGGTGGCGAGCATGCCGCCGAAGGTCACGTAGAACACCATCAGCACGCCGACCAGCATCACCGCATAGAGGTAGTCGATACCGAACAGCAACTCGATCAGCTTGCCGGCGCCGACCATCTGCGCCACCAGGTACATCAGCGCCACGGTCAGGGTGCCGAAGGCCGAGGTCAGGCGTACCGGGGTCTGTTCCAGGCGATAGGACACCACGTCGGCAAAGGTGTATTTGCCCAGGTTGCGCAGGCGTTCGGCAATCAGGAACAGGATGATCGGCCAGCCGGCCAGCACGCCCAATGCGTAGAGCAGTCCGTCGTAGCCATTGAGGAACATCATCGCGGAAATGCCGAGGAACGAGGCGGCCGAGATCATGTCGCCGGCAATGGCCAGGCCGTTCTGGAAGCCGGTCATGCCGCCACCGGCGGTGTAGAAGTCGGCGGCGGAGCGGGTGCGAAGTGCCGCCCAGCGCGTGACGCCGAGGGTGAACAGGACGAACACCAGGAACATGCCGATGGCGTTCCAGTTCAGCGGCCGGGAGACGCCGTCGGCGGCCACCGCGATATCAGTGACCACCGCCAGCGGCAGCAGGAACAAGGCGAGAAGGCGGCTCATCGGGCGCACTCCTGCTTGAGTTTTTCATTCAAAGGATCGATCACGTTGTTGGCGCGATAGACATAGAAGCCGGTCAGCGCGAAGGCAAGCCCGACGATCACGACACCCACCAGCATGCCCACGGTGGTCACGCCGCCGCTCAGGGATTGGCCGAGGGTAGAGGGGGAGAAAGCCACCAGCAGCACGAAGCCGTAATAGATCACCAGCATGGCCAGGCTCAGTGACCAGTACAGGTTCTGTTTGCGACGAACCAGCTGGATGAAATCCGGGTGCTGGCGGATGAGTTCTATTTCCTGGGGTGTCATGACGCGCGCTCCTTTGTTGTTTTTGTTTTGGGTGAAACCGTTTCGGGTTGGAACCGGATCAATGTGGGAGCGGGCTTGCTCGCGAAGGGGCCATCACATCCAACATGGATGGCGCCTGATACTGCGTCTTCGCGAGCAAGCCCGCTCCCACAGGATTGGGTGTGAATCGGATATCAGAGCTGATCGAAATCCAGCACCACCTTGTCGCTGATCGGGAACGCCTGGCACGACAGCACGTAGCCGGCGGCCACTTCGTAGTCTTCCAGGGCGTGGTTGCTGTCCATTTCCACTTCGCCTTCGATGACCTTGCACTTGCAGGTCGAGCACACGCCGGCCTTGCACGAGTAGGGCAGTTCCGCACCTTGCTCGTTACCGGCGTCGAGAATGCTCTGGCTGTTGCGTGGCAGGTCGAAGGCCAAGGCGCGGCCGTCGCTGATCACGGTGATCTGGCTGACCGCCGCGTCCACTTGACGGGCGGCTTCACGGGCTGCACGTTTTTGCTCACTGCCGGCGGCGGCGAACAGTTCGAAATGGATGCGTTCGGCTGGCATGCCCTTGGCCTTGAGGCTGTCGCGCACGGTCTCGGTCATTTCCTGCGGGCCGCAGATGAACGCGGCATCGAGCGCTTTGACGTCGAGCCAGCGGGTGAACAGTTGCTCGCACTTGTCGGCGTTGATCCGGCCGTTGTACAGGTCGACGTCCTGCTGCTCGCGGCTGAACACGAAGATCAGGTTCAGGCGTTGCAGGTAGCGGTTCTTCAGGTCTTCCAGCTGCTCGCGGAACAGCGCGCCGGAGCTGGAGCGGTTGCCGTACAGCAGGGTGACGCGGCTGTGGGGTTCGGTTTCCAGGGTGGTCTTGATGATCGACAGGATCGGCGTGATCCCGCTGCCCGCGGCCACGGCCAGGTAGTTGCCGTGGCGAGCCGGGTCGAGTTCGACGCAGAAATGCCCGGCCGGTGGCATCACTTCCAGGGTGTGCCCGGCCTTGAGCTGTTCGTTGGCAAACGCCGAAAAGCGTCCACCGACCACACGCTTGACCGCGATACGCAATTCACCGTCGTTGACCCCGGTGCAGATCGAATAGGAGCGGCGTACTTCTTCGCCGTCCAGTCGGGTGCGCATCACCAGGTGCTGGCCCTGGGTGAAATGAAAGCTGTCTTGCAGGTGCTGCGGAATCTCGAAGGCGATGGACACCGCGTCACGGGTCTCGGCGCGCACGTCCTTGATGGTCAGGCTGTGAAATTTGCTCATTGTTGTTCTCCAGCTGGGACGGCCGATTCGCCGCTCAGATGCACTTGAAATAGTCGAACGGTTCCCGGCAATCGATGCAGCGGTACAGCGCCTTGCAGGCGGTGGAGCCGAACTCGCTGAGCACCTCGGTGTGGGCGCTGCCGCATTGCGGGCACACAACCAGCGGGCTTTCGCCGAGCAGGCTGCGCTTGCTGGTGCTGCCCTCGGGCGGCGCGATGCCGTAGGCGCGCAGGCGTTCACGGCCGCTGGCGCTGATCCAGTCGGTGGTCCAGGCCGGGGTCAACTTGCGCTCAAGCTGCGGCGCCTTGAACCCGGCGAGTTCCAGGGCTTCACGGATATCGCTCTCGATCACTTCGGTGGCCGGGCAGCCGGAGTAGGTCGGCGTGACCACTACGTGAAGGTGGCCAGCCTGCCAGTCCAGGTCGCGGACGATGCCCAGGTCAACCACGCTGACCACCGGCACTTCCGGGTCCATGACCTCTGAAAGGATCGCCCAGGCGGCAGCCAGGTCGGTCGGCTCCGCCGGCCGGGCGCCGAGGTCGCTGGCGATCAGCTCACCAGGTTGCATCGGGGTACGCTCGTGGCAGGCACTGCATTTCGGCCAGCAGGATGCCCAGGTGTTCGCTGTGCAGGCCCTTGCGTGCATTCAGGTAGAAATAGCTAGGCGCGGCGGGCACGGGCAGGGTGGCGCTGGCGAAAATTTGCTCGACCTTGGCTTGCCACTGGGCGGCCACGCTGGCGATGTCCGGGGTGATGCCGGCGTCGCACAGCTGTTGTTCGCTGTCGTCGGCGGCGATCAGTTCGACGGTGAAGCGCCAGACCTCGGGAATCGCCGCGAGCATGCGTTTGTGGCTTTCCTCGGTGCCGTCGCCCAGACGCTCGATCCACTCGCCGGAGCGGCGCAGGTGATAGGTCACTTCCTTCACCGCCTTGGCGGCGATCCCGGCGATGCGCTCGTCGCTGGACTGGCTCAGGCCCTGCAACACCGACAAGTGCCAGGCGTCGTAGAGGAACTGCTTGAGCATGGTCACCGCGAAGTCGCCGTTGGGTTGTTCCACCAGCAGCAGGTTGCGATACGCGCGCTCGTCGCGACGGAACGCCAGGTGATCGGCGTCGCGGCCGTCGTCCAGCAGTTCGGCGGCGTATTCCAGCCAGTTGCGCGCCTGGCCCACCAGGTCGAGGCCGACGTTCATGAGCGCCAGCTCTTCTTCCAGTGCCGGGGCCTTGCCGCACCACTGGCACAGGCGCTGGCCCTGGATCAGGGCGCTGTCGCCGAGGCGCAGCAGGTATTCGATCAGATCAGTCTTGTTGTCCATGGTCGACCTCACATGTGCCCGACTTCGGCCGGCAGCTCGTAGAAGCTGGCGTGGCGGTAGACCTTGTCGTCCGACGGGTCGAACAGCGGGTCTTTTTCATCCGGCGATGAAGCGGTGATCAACGCCGAAGGCACTACCCACAGGCTCACGCCTTCGCTGCGACGGGTGTAGAGCTCGCGCGCGTTTTCGATGGCCATGGTGGTGTCGGCGGCATGCACGCTGCCGACGTGCTTGTGGTTCAGGCCGTGCTTGCTGCGCACGAAGACTTCGAAGAGGGTCCACTCGGACATTTCAGTTACTCCACATAGAGGCTCTGCAGGAGCGAGCTTGCTCGCGATGTACCCGTGAGCACCGCGGGGTGTCAGGCAACCAACGTTAACGTTGACGACCATCGCGAGCGAGCTCGCTCCTACAGGGGGTACGGTTGTCTTAGGCGGCGTTCTTGTTTTGTTTTTTGCGGGCGTGGGCGACGGCGGCTTCGCGAACCCAGGCACCGTCTTCGATCGCCTTGCGGCGGGTGGCGACGCGTTCCTGGTTGCACGGGCCGTTGCCCTTGAGCACTTCGTAGAATTCGCTCCACTGGATGTCGCCGAAGTCGTAGTGGCCGCGCTCGGCGTTCCACTTCAGGTCCGGGTCAGGGCAGGTGCAACCCAGCAATTCCAGCTGCGGGATGGTCTGGTCGATGAAGCGCTGGCGCAGTTCGTCGTTGCTCTGGCGCTTGATTTTCCAGGCCATGGACTGGGCGCTGTTCGGCGAGTGTTCGTCGCTTGGGCCAAACATCATCAGCGACGGCCACCACAGGCGGTTGATCGCGTCCTGGACCATGTCTTTTTGCGCCTGGTTACCGTGGCGCATCATGGTCAGGAGGATTTCGTAGCCCTGGCGCTGGTGGAAGCTCTCTTCCTTGCAGATGCGGATCATCGCCCGGGAGTACGGGCCGTAGGAGGTGCGCTGCAGCACCACCTGGTTGACGATCGCCGCGCCATCCACCAGCCAGCCCACCGCGCCCATGTCGGCCCAGTTAAGTGTCGGGTAATTGAAGATGCTCGAGTACTTGGCTTTGCCGCTGTGCAGCCTGGCGATTTCCTCATCGCGGTCGGCGCCGAGGGTTTCCATGGCGCTGTACAGGTACAGGCCGTGGCCGGCTTCGTCCTGGATCTTGGCCATCAGTTGCAGTTTGCGTTTGAGCGATGGCGCGCGGGTGACCCAGTTGCCTTCGGGCAGCATGCCGACGATTTCGGAGTGGGCGTGCTGGGAGATCTGCCGGATCAGGGTCTGGCGGTAGGCATCTGGCATCCAGTTCTTGGCTTCGATCTTGATTTCTGAATCGATTTTTTCCTGGAAGGCGCGTTCCTGTTCGGACATTTCCGAGAGGTTCTTGATGCGCTTTACGCCTGTTTCTACGAGCTGTGCGTACATTTTTGAGTTCCCGCCTTGAATCTGTTCTGGGGCATGGGGACTTTATAAGCGATACAGAATTTAATATCAAACACAAAATGACGTGTCGTATTTGTTTTTTGTATCGCTTTGGGTGGATGGTCGCTTTTTGGGGCGGGCCACCTGTGGGAGCGAGCCTGCTCGCGAAGGCGGCCTGACAGCCGACCTGTCTTTTGTTGGCCGCGTACATATCCATTCCTGCGGTAATGGCGGCTGGCGGTTTCGCCCTTACGGCGAGTCACTTTTTTTACAAGCGCCTAAAAAAAGTAACCAAAAAAACGCTCGCCCCGAACGTACGGCCCCTCGCTGAGGCTCGGGGTTCCTTCGCTCCGGTGTCCATCCGGGGGCATTGCCCTCCGGTCGGCTTCGCTTCGACCTACATGCAATGAGTTCGACTGCGTCGAACGGCGCTGCGCGCCCGTCCCCGGATGAACACCTGCGCTCAGCCTGCCGAGGGGGCGGGTGGATCAAGATCAAGAGCTGCAGGCGAGCTAACGCTCGGCCTGATGAGTGGTGAGAAGCGGCGCGGTGTGGGCTGCTCTGCTTTTGCTCTTCTGTGGGAGCGAGCCTGCTCGCGAAGACGGCCTGCCAGCTGACCAAGATCTTGCTGATGCCCACCGTTCAAATTGTGGGAGCGGGCTTGCCCGCGAAGGCGGCCTGCCAGCCGACCAATCTCTCGCAGGCATACCCGGATCAACTGTGGGAGCGAGCCTGCTCGCGAAGACGGCCTGCCAGCTGACCGAAATCTTGCTGATGTACTGAGTACCTGTGGGAGCGAGCTTGCTCGCGATAGCGACCTGCCAGTCGACCAGGAACATCACAGACGAACGCACCCAGCAACCAGGCCGGCCGGTAGGCCGCCTCGGACGCTGTTGCGGTGTACGCCCCCTCGTGAGGCCGAGCGCAGGTTCTGCGCAGTGGGCAACCCGGCATGGATGCCGGGTTAGCCGCCCCCGGCCATGGATGGCCGATGGCGGCGGGCTCTGTAGGAGCGAGCTTGCTCGCGAAAAACCTGAGGGCACCGCGGGGTGCCAGGCTCCCCGCATCATCGTTGACCTCCATCGCGAGCAAGCTCGCTCCTACAGGCTTTTCAAAGTGACCCGCTGTAAGAGCGGAACCATAGGAGGCCGTTACCGCAGAAACGGATATGTACACCCTCAAAAATCCATGCCGTCTGACACAAAGCCTTCGCGAGCAGGCTCGCTCCTACAGGAATAGGGCTCGACTCCAGAGTCGGTAAAGCCCGGCCAAAAAAAAAGCCCCGCAATAAGCGGGGCCATAAAAGGTGCAGCAGTCATGCTTTAGGACGTTTATCCAACACGTGGCAAGCCTTGCCTTCCGAGCGTTTGATCGAATGGAAAGGCTGCAAGACAATCCGTGAACTGATCCCGATATACGTCTTGATGTGTTTGCTCAATTCCCCACAAACAGCCTTCTGCTGTTCATCGCTCAGGTGCTGGTGCTCGGCCTTCAACTCGACATGCACATCAACGCTGTCCAGGTTGCCATTGCGATACAGATGGATCTCATAGCACTCGGCGAGTTGTTTGACTTTGAGTACCTGTTCCTCGATCTGTGTCGGAAACACGTTGACCCCGCGGATGATCAGCATGTCGTCGCTGCGTCCGGTGATCTTGTCGATGCGGCGCATCGGTCGTGCCGTACCCGGCAGCAGGCGCGTCAGGTCGCGGGTGCGGTAGCGGATCATCGGCAGGGCTTCTTTGCTCAGGGAGGTGAACACCAGTTCGCCCATCTGGCCGTCCGGCAAAACCTCGCCAGTGACCGGGTCGATGATTTCCGGGTAGAAGTGGTCCTCCCAGATGGTCGGGCCGTCTTTGGTTTCGGCACATTCCATGGCGACACCTGGCCCCATGATTTCCGACAGGCCGTAGATGTCCAGGGCGGTGATGCCCAGGCGCGCTTCGATGGCGCTGCGCAGTTCGGCGGTCCAGGGTTCGGCGCCGAAGATGCCCAGGCGCAGGGCCAGTTTGTGCGGGTCGATGCCCTGGCGCTCGATTTCGTCGGCGATGTTGAGCATGTACGACGGCGTGACCATGATGATGTCCGGCTGGAAATCCTTGATCAGTTGCACTTGTTTTTCGGTCTGGCCGCCGGACATCGGGATCACCGTGCAGCCGAGGCGTTCGGCGCCGTAGTGGGCGCCGAGGCCGCCGGTGAACAGGCCGTAGCCATAGGAGATGTGCACCTTGTCGCCACGGCGGCCACCGGCGGCGCGGATCGAGCGGGCCACCACGTTGGCCCAGGTGTCGATGTCGTTCTGGGTGTAGCCGACCACGGTCGGTTTGCCGGTGGTGCCGCTGGACGCGTGCAGGCGCACGATGTCGTTCATCGGCACGGCAAACATGCCGTAGGGGTAGTTGTCGCGCAGGTCGGACTTGGTGGTGAAGGGAAATTTCGCCAGGTCGTCGAGGGACTTGATGTCGTCCGGGTGCACGCCCAGCGCATCGAAACGCTGACGGTACAGCGGCACGTTGTTGTAGGCGTGGTTCAGGCTCCAGCGCAGGCGCTCGAGCTGATGCTGGCGCAGTTCGTCGATGCTGGCGGTTTCCAGCGGGTCCAGCACAGGGTTCAGCACGGCTTGGGCAATTGGCATGTTCATGTGTTCACTCGAATTGTTTTTGTGTTCCAGCCCTTTTGCACAAGGGCTTTGAGTGCATGCCCCAAGGATACCTCTCGGCTCCTCGGGAATCGCGATTCTTTAGTGGGGTAGACGCTCGATGATCAGCGCGATCCCCTGGCCGACGCCGATGCACATGGTGCACAGGGCGTAGCGGCCGTTACGTTCCTCAAGCTCATGCAGGGCGGTGGTCACCAGTCGCGCGCCGCTCATGCCCAACGGGTGGCCGAGGGCGATGGCGCCGCCGTTGGGGTTGACCCTCGGATCGGTGTCGCTCAAGCCAAGCTCGCGCAGCACCGCCAGACTCTGTGCGGCAAACGCTTCGTTGAGCTCGATCACGTCCATGTCGGCCAGGCCCAGATTGGCCACTTCCAGCACCTTGCGCGTAGCCGGGACCGGGCCGATGCCCATGATCCGTGGTTCGACGCCGGCGGTGGCCATGGCCACGACCCGGCCACGGGCGGTCAGGCCGTGGCGCTTGGCGACTTGCGGGCTGGCCAGCAGCAGCGCGCAGGCGCCGTCGTTGACCCCGGAGGCGTTGCCGGCGGTGATGCTGCCGCCTTCGCGGAACGGCGTGCCGAGTTTGGCCAGCTGTTCGAGCGTGGTGTCGCCGCGTGGATGTTCGTCGTGCTCGACCACTTTGGCCGGGCCTTTGCGCTGCGGGATTTCCACGGCGACGATTTCCTTCGCCAGGCGCCCATTGGCCTGGGCGGCCGCTGCACGCTGCTGGCTGCGCAGGGCGAAGGCGTCCTGGTCGGCCCGGGAGATGTTGAACTGTTCGGCGACGTTCTCCGCGGTTTCCGGCATGGAGTCGATGCCGTAGGCCTTTTTCATCAGCGGATTGACGAAGCGCCAGCCGATGGTGGTGTCGAAGATTTCCGCCGAACGGGAAAATGCCTGCTCGGCCTTGCCCATTACCAGCGGCGCGCGGGACATCGATTCGACGCCGCCGACCAGCATCAACCCGGTTTCGCCGCTGCGAATCGCCCGGGCGGCGGTGCCGATGGCATCCAGCCCGGAGCCACACAGCCTATTGAGCGTGGTGCCGGGTACGCTGACCGGCAATCCGGCCAGCAGGGCCGACATGCGCGCGACGTTGCGGTTGTCTTCGCCGGCCTGGTTGGCGCAGCCGTAGATCACGTCGTCGACTGTGCTCCAGTCGACTTGCGGGTGGCGGCGCAGCAGTTCGCGCAGCGGCACCGCACCGAGGTCGTCGGCGCGCACGCTGCTCAGGACTCCGGCGTAGCGGCCTATCGGGGTGCGGACGGCATCGATGATCAGGGCGTCATTCATTAGGGGTCTCCTGCGTCAGCACCGGGCCGCGCACTTTGTAGGATTTGCCATGGAACAGGGCGATCAACTGGCCCTGCTGGTTTTCGATGCGTACGTCGTAGTTGCCGGTGCGCCCGGAGCGGCTCTGCTCGATGCAGTCGGCGTTCAGCGTGTCACCCAGACGGGCCGGGGCGATGTAGTCGATGCTGCAACCGATGGCCACGGTGGCTTCGTTGTAGCTGTTGCAGGCAAAGGCGAACGCCGAATCGGCGAGGGCGAACAGGTAGCCGCCGTGGCAGGTGCCGTGGCCCTGGACCATGTCGGCGCGCACGGTCATGCCGACCCGGGCGCAACCGGGGCCGGCCGAGAGCAGACGCATGCCCATGGCCTGGCTGGCGGCGTCGCGCTGGAACAGCGACTGCGCGCATTCACTGGCCAGGGTCATGGCTTCGTGGTTAGTCATGGAAGTTTCTCCCTTCGGCGACGCGACGGCGCAGCAGCAGCGACGGCCGGTAGCGTTCTTCGCCGTAACTGGCTTGCAGGTTTTCCAGCGTTTGAAGAATGTGCGACAGGCCAATGGCATCGGCCCAGGCCAGCGGCCCTTGCGGATAATTGACCCCGGCGCGCATGGCCAGATCGATATCGGCGGCCGACGCGACGCCCTGTAGCAGGGCATCGGCGGCTTCGTTGGCGAGCATCGCCACGGTGCGCAGGACGGCGAGGGCCGGGCTGTCGCTGAGCAGGCTGACCTTGAGGCCGGCCCGTTGCAGCAGGGCCACGCCTTGTTCGAGGGCCTGCGGATCGATGCCTGCCGCATGGCTGATGGCGATGCGTTTGGCATTGGCGTAATCGAACGCCAGATCCAGCAGGATCAGGTTGCGCAGCCCGTCTTCGCGAGCCCGCTGGCAGGCCATGCGCCCATCGCTCAAGGCCAGCACGGCGTCACCGACCCGCAGCAAGCCTTGACCATCACGCTGGACGATCTCGACGCCTTGTTCATGCAAGCGTGCGAGCAAACCTTGAGCAATACCGAGGTCGCCTTCCACGGCACAGACCTCGACTTTCGCATCGCTGCTGATTTCAGCCGCTTGCGGGCGTTCCGCGCCTTGGGCGTAGCTGTAAAAGCCCTGGCCGCTCTTGCGTCCCAGGCGGCCGCCGTCCACCAGTTCTTTCTGGATCAGCGAGGCAGGAAACGCGTGTCCTGGTAATAAGCGTCGAACACCGAACAAGTCACGGCGTAGTTGACGTCGTGGCCGATCAGATCGGTCAACTCGAACGCGCCCATGGCAAAGCCGCCGGCTTCGCGCATCAGCACATCCAGGGTCGGGCAGTCGGCCGCGCCTTCCTGCAGCATCCGCAGGCTTTCGGCATAGAACGGCCGGGCCACGCGGTTGACGATGAAGCCCGGCGTGGAGCGGGTATGCACCGGTTTTTTGCCCCAGGCCTTGGCGGTGTCGTACAGGCACTCAGCCAGGACGGGATTGCTGGCCAGGCCGGAAACGATTTCCACCAACGCCATGACCGGCGCCGGGTTGAAGAAGTGCAGGCCGAGCAAGCGTTCTGGATGTTCAAGCTGCGCGGCGATGCTGGTGATCGACAGCGACGAGGTGTTGCTGGCGAGAATGCAGTGCTCGCCGCAGATGCCTTCGAGCTGACGGAACAGTGCCCGCTTGACCTCGAGGTTCTCGACGATGGCCTCGATGATCAGCTCGCAATCGGCCAGGACTTCGATGGCTTCCACCGCTTGCAGGCGGGCAATGGTTGCGCTGCGTGACTCGGCGGACAGCTTGCCGCTTTCGACTCGTTTGCCCAGTTGTCGATCGATGCCTTCGATGGCCTGGGCGGCGGCACCGGGACGGTTGTCCAGCAGCAACACCGGATGGCCGGCTTGCGCGGCGACCTGGGCGATGCCGGCGCCCATGGCCCCGGCGCCGATCACGGCGATGCGTGCAGAGGTGTTCAATGCGGTCATGACTCAGCGCCCCTTGAAGCTTGGGGTGCGTTTTTCCATGAAGGCGCCGACGCCTTCGCGATAGTCCTCGCTACGCCCGGCCAGACGTTGCAGGTCGCGCTCCAGTTCCAGCTGTTCGTCGAAGCTGTTGCTCAGGCTGGCGTTGAGGCTGCGTTTGATCAGCGCCAGGCCGTAGGTGGGTTGAGTGGCGAGGTGGCGCGCCAGTTTCAGCGCTTCGTCGCGCAGGTCGGCGTCGTCCACGCACTGGTAGATCAAGCCCCATTGTTCGGCCTGTTCGGCGCTCAGGCGATTGCCAAGCAAGGCCAAAGCCTTGGCTCGGGCCATGCCGACCAGGCGCGGCAAGGTCCAGGTGCCACCGGAATCGGGAATCAGGCCGATCTTGCAGAACGCCTGGATGAAACTGGCCGAACGCGCCGCCAGCACCAGGTCGCAGGCCAGCGGAATGTTGGCGCCGGCACCGGCGGCGACGCCGTTGACCGCGCAGATCACCGGCAGCGGCAGGTCGCGCAACTGGCGGATCAGCGGGTTGTAGAACTTCTCGATGGACTCGCCAAGATCCGGCACGGCGCTGCCCGGCGCGACATTGCGGTCGCTCAGGTCCTGCCCGGCGCAGAAGCCGCGACCTTCACCGGTCAGCAGTAGAACGCGCACGTCCGGGTTCTGCCGCACTTGCTTGAGTGCTTCTTTCACTTCGCCGTGCATCTGGGTGTTGAAGCTGTTGAGCTGGTCTGGCCGGTTGAGGCTGAGCAGGGCGACGCCGGCGTCGATGGAAAACAGGATGTGTTCGAAGTTCATGGTCTGGGCGTTCTCTTGGCAGTCGTTCGAATTCGTTTAATTACTGGCCGGTGAAGGTCGGCGCGCGTTTTTCCTGGAAGGCCGCAATGCCTTCGTCGCGGTCGCGGGTGCCGGCCAGCACGGTGAAGGCGTGGCGCTCGAAGCGCAGGCCGCTGGCCAGGTCGGTGTCCATGGCCTTGAGCAGCGCTTCCTTGGCCAGGCGTACGGCCAGTGGCGCCTTGGTCGCAATGCTGCGGGCGATGTGCAGGGCGCGATCGACGGTGAACTCCGGTTGGGTGATTTCGCTGACCAGGCCGGCGCGTTGGGCCTGGCGGGCGTCGATCGGCTCGCCGGTGAGGACCATCTGCATGGCCATGGATTTGCCAACGGCGTGCAGCAATCGCTGGGTGCCGCCAGCGCCGGGCATGATCCCGAGGTTGATTTCCGGCTGGCCGAAGCGCGCGTCTTCCCCGGCAATGATGATGTCGGCGTGCATCGCCAGTTCGCAGCCACCGCCGAGGGCGAAGCCGTTGACCGCGGCGATCAGCGGTTTGTTGAAACGGGTGATGGTTTGCCACGAGGCCTGGCGCGGGTCGTCGAGGATGCCGACCAGGTTGCGTTCGGCCATTTCCTTGATGTCGGCGCCGGCGGCGAAGGCCTTGCGGCCGCCGGTGAGGACCACGGCGCGGGTGTCGGGGTCGGCTTGTGCTGCGTTCAGTTCAGCGGCCAGTTCGCCCAGCAACTCGGTGGTCAAGGCATTCAGGGCTTGCGGGCGCTGCAGGGTAATCAGGCGGACGCCAGGCTCGATCAATTCGACGGCAAGGGTCAGAGGCATGGCGGATGCCCTCAGGGTGCACGCTCGGCGTGGTGCCGGCTCGTTATTGGATCGGCCTCAGGGGCCGGTTTTGCCCAAGTATAACTGCAACGTGATACGCAAATGCAATACTTAAATGGATTTAATGTGTCTTAATTGTGAGGTTTTCGATTTTATTCCTTTCTGTTCATGGGGCGCTGATAACGGGTTTTGCCCTGAATTTATTGGGTTTATTAGGGTTTCTAGAGGCGCGTTAGCCTGCGTCGGAAAGGTGGGCGTCAAGTGATACGGTTTTTAGCCTTTGTGCTGGTAAAAATGATGTGATACAAAGTAAGCCATTATTTGCATCGCTTTGTGAAGGAACCTGCCATGACCTGCTACTGCCTTGATGGCCTGACTCCGGTGGTTGACCCCAGTGCTTATGTGCACCCTTCTGCCGTATTGATCGGCGATGTGATCATCGGCCCGCATTGCTATGTAGGGCCGTTGGCCAGCCTGCGCGGGGACTTCGGGCGGATCGTGCTGGAGGAGGGCGCCAACCTGCAGGACACCTGCGTGATGCACGGTTTCCCCGACAGCGACACGGTGGTGGAGCGCAACGGCCACATCGGCCACGGCGCGGTGCTGCACGGGTGCCGGATCGGCGCCGATGCGCTGGTGGGCATGAATGCGGTGGTGATGGACAACGCCCGGATCGGCCCGCGTTCATTCGTGTCGGCGGCGGCGTTCGTCAAGGCCGGTTTCGAATGCCCGGAACAGTCGCTGGTCATGGGCGCACCGGCCAGCATCAAGCGCAGCCTCAGCGATCAGGAAGTGGCGTGGAAACAGGCCGGCACCCGGGAGTATCAGCAACTGGCCCAGCGTTGCCTCGAGCAGATGCAGGTGTGCGAACCGCTGAGCGAACCGGAACCGGATCGCCCGCGTATCAGTGACAGTGGGTTGCGGCCAAAAGGCAGCACTTTGTGAACACCGTCCCCTACTGTAGGAGCGAGCCTGCTCGCGATGGTGGGTCAGCTACCTTGGTGTCGACTGACACACCATCGCGAGCAGGCTCGCTCCTACAAGGGATTGGGATTAACCCCTTAGCTTTCGGTATATTCCTTTTCTTTTTTTGCACGGAACGCCCATGTCGTCCCTGACTCCCTTGAACCACCTGATTACCCGCTTCCAGGAGCAGACGCCGATCCGCGCCAGTTCCTTGATCATCACGTTGTACGGGGATGCCATCGAACCCCATGGCGGCACCGTGTGGCTGGGCAGCCTGATTCAGTTGCTCGAACCCATCGGCATCAACGAACGGCTGATCCGCACTTCGATTTTTCGCCTGACCAAGGAAGGCTGGCTGACCGCCGAGAAAGTCGGTCGCCGCAGTTACTACAGCCTGACCGGCACCGGCCGTCGCCGTTTCGACAAGGCCTTCAAACGGGTCTACAGCACCACGATGCCGGCCTGGGATGGTTCCTGGTGCCTGGTGATGCTCTCGCAACTGACCCAGGACAAACGCAAACAGGTGCGCGAGGAACTGGAATGGCAAGGCTTCGGCGCGATTTCGCCGGTGGTGCTGGCCTGTCCGCGCAGCGACCGGTCCGACGTCAACGCGACCCTGCTCGACCTCGGCGCCCAGGAGGACACCATCGTCTTCGAAACCACCGCCCAGGACGTCCTGGCCTCCAAGGCCCTGCGCCTGCAGGTACGCGAGAGCTGGAACATCGAGGAGCTGGCCGCGCACTACAGCGAGTTCATCCAGTTGTTCCGGCCGCTGTGGCAAGCCCTGCGCGAGCAGGAAAACCTGCAACCGGCCGACTGCTTCCTGGCGCGGGTGCTGTTGATTCACGAGTACCGCAAGCTGCTGCTGCGCGACCCGCAACTGCCGGACGAGTTGCTGCCCGGCGATTGGGAAGGCCGCGCCGCCCGCCAGTTGTGCCGCAACATTTACCGTTTGATCTACGCCAAGGCCGAAGAATGGCTGAACGCTGCACTGGAAACGGCCGACGGCCCGTTGCCGGATGTCGGTGAAAGCTTCTATCGGCGGTTTGGCGGACTGAAGTAGCACGTCACTGTTCAGGGAGTGGTGCGGTTCAGGAGACTCGAAGCATCCGGTGTCGTGTGGATTGACGTAGACAATAAAAATAAGCCTGCGTGAGGCCTGACATGATTTCTACAACAGCACAACGCCAGGATGGGTTCGACCAGTGGATCCATCAGATCAACCAGATCTGTGGCGCCTTCAACGCACAACCCCTGGGCAGCGAGTTTGCCGGGCGCATCCGCGAATACCAGAGCGATGCGCTCAAACTCAGTTTCGTCGACGTGTGCCAGGCGCGGTTGTACCGTACGCCCCAGGAAGTCGCGGCGGGCGAGGGCGGCAAGTATTTCGCGGTGTTCCAGCTCGAGGGCACGGCGGGCATGGCCCAGGGCGACGACAAGGTCATGCTGTCCCCCGGCGATATCACGCTGATCGATGCCTCGCGCCCCAGCGATTTCACCTACGGCGAAAACTCTCGGCAGTTGTCGCTGATCCTGCCGTATCAACTGGTCGAGCAAACCCTGCGCTTCAACCCGGTCAAGTGCGGCCACCGGATTGCCGCGACCTCGCCCATCGCCATGCTCTCGCACCGGTTGATCCTCGACGCCACCCGCCAGCAGCACCTGACCCGCCAGGAAAGCGAAGCGACCCTGGAGGCGATCGTCAGCCTGCTGCGCCCGGCGATCAGCCAGGTTGACGATTGCACCGATGCCCATGAGCGGATCTTCCGCAAGACGCTCACCTGTATCGACGAAAACATTCGCTCCGAAGACCTGTGCCCGGAATGGCTGGCGCGGGAAGTCGGCATGTCCACTCGCGGCCTGTACCGGATGTTTGCCAAGAAGGGATTGGTGGTGGCGCGCTACATCAAGAACCGTCGCCTGGACCTGTGCGCCGAATCCCTGCGCCAATCGGGCACGGAGCAGAAGTTGTCGGTGCTGGGGTATTCGTGGGGGTTTTCCGATTCGAGCTACTTCTCCACCGCGTTCAAATCGCGTTTCGGCATTGCGCCGGGGGAGTATCGCAAGCGGTATGCCTGATGCTCGGCTCAAAGATTAGGAAATCCCTGTGGGAGCGGGCTTGCCCGCGATAGCGGTGTGTCAGATAACAATGCTATCGACTGACACTCCGTCATCGCGGGCAAGCCCGCTCTCACAGGGATTTGTGCGCTTGAGCGTCGGCGTTTCATCGAAGAGGTTCCACGGATGCTTCTGCGGGGTGCGTAGGATGCTTCCGGGTGTTGACGCATCTAACCTGTAGGACCGTTCGTTATCTTGTCGGCGCCCAGTGCCGCGGCTGCTTTTTGGCAGGGTTAAATCGTTCGGGTCGTGCGCTACTGCAGAACGTAAAACATGCTTGTTTAAAAGCTCTCAAGGTTACTTCGTGAAAGCCACAGCGCCTTGCGTCGTTGCCTACACATACCCCAGAATCCGCCGGCTTGTGCGCCTTGAGGCTGGGTTTTATCGTTTGCCGGTCGCTGTAAAAACAGCGATCGGGTTTGGTAGCCCGTTCTCATATGGCGTATAGCGTCATCATTTACAGGTGCATTTCTACGGCACTTGTATCAATGGTGACCATGCGCAGGGCACCCTCGGGTGCGCCGGGTTTGCCATATGGGCGGGTCTACCAACCTTCGTATGGTCACCACCATTCGTTTGGTAGCGAGGGTGATGACTCCATCAATCCCATATGGAGTTTCATCTATGTTCAAACCGACACCTAACCCACCGGAAACCGATCCGGAAACGCCTTCAGAAACCCTGGATTCAAATACACTTCACGAGCCGTCTGAACGTATCCCCTCAGCCGCCGACATCCGCGCCACCCCACGCAAGCTTTGCACCATGTTTATCGTCAACAAGGACCTCCATGCCGCAACCCTGCTGGCCCATGCCTGCGAGTCACTGGCGTCGGCCAACGTCATGACCATGGATCTGGCGGATCGTACGGAGGGGACGAGTCGCAATACCCTGCTGGGCATCGCGCAAGTGATTCTGTTGGGGGAGCTGGCGGTGAACCAGGCGCTGGACCGGATTGATGCGCTTGGGTAGAGGATCAACGATCGGGATGACGCCTGACACACTGATGGACTTGCCTGAACACTGATTAACCCTGTGGGAGCGGGCTTGCTCGCGAAGGCGGTATGTCATTGACATTGATGTCGACTGAAACGACGCCTTCGCGAGCAAGCCCGCTCCCACAGGTATTGCGTTTACCGTTTACTTCGGGGTGCTGAGGTTCAAGGTCGGCGTTTCATCGAAGAAGTTCCATGGCTTGAGCAGCACATGCACCCACTCGGTCGGCATGATCGGCCATTCCTCGGCGCGGGCGATGTGGGTGGTGCCGGTGGTCAGCCAGACCACGTCGTCGGTGTTTTCGATGGAGTGGTTGTCCTGGGTGAACTGCCCCAGGCCCGAGTCCTTGTCCGAGCGGTTCGGGTACTTGCCTTCCGGGTACTTTTCCTCGGGATTGTATTGGGTCACCCACAGCTGCTTGTCCATGAAGCTCAGGCGGTGGTAGAGCCATTCGTCCTTGCCGAAGTTGGCGCCCTTGGCCACCGGGTGGGTGCCGCCGGCGTACGGAATCAGTTGATAGGAAACCGGGTTGCCGACCTTATTCTCCTTGCTGAAGTTGGTCAGCAGGCGCACGGTCGACGGGTCGAATTTCTGCGCCGCCTGTTGCTCGGTACCGACCACTTTGGTTTCGGTCTGCATGGTGCTGGTGCGCGGGCCGCCACGGTCGTTGGGCAGCACCACCGGGTTCACTTCCACCAGTGAGTTCTGCTCACCGTCCACGTCCATGTCGAGGCGGAAGTTGTAGATGTGCTGGTGCGTGGTGCCGACGATGTTGTGATCGAGCAGGGTGCCGTAGCGCGTGTCTTCCCTGGCGGTGTCTTCGTGCATGGTTTTGGACTTCACGCCCTTGACCGCTTCGATGCCGGTGGCGCCGGCGTCGATGCCGATGGTGCCGTTCTGCTGGAAGACCCAGTCGAAGATGTAGTCGTAGTTGCCCACGGTGCTGATCCAGCGCACCACCAGTTCACGACGCTCGGTGCTGAGGTTGGGCTGGCCCATTTCCTGGTGTTTGTACTCGGGCCCGGCGTAGCGCTCGAACACCGCCATGGCGCGGGGGATCGCGGTCGGTGCACCGGTGTAGTCGGCGATGGTGGCGTCCAGCAGCACGGCGTTTTGCGGGGCGTCCTTGCCGCGGGCGATCGGCGAGGTCAGGGTGCCCATGCCGTAGTCGCCGGAGTCGAGGTAGGCCTTGAAGTACCAGCCGATGTCCGGGTCGCCGTAAGGCACGATCATGCCGCCCAGCGAGCCTTCGTACATGATCTTGCGTTTCTTGCCCTTGTCGTCGTAGGTGACGGTGGACAGGATCGGGCCGACCCGCGAATCGAGGCGAACGTGGAAGTCCCAGTTCTGCCAGTGAATGCTGTTGCCGCTGATGGTGTAGTTCTTGCCCTCGGGTTCGATGATTTCCAGCGGCTTGACTGCGACACCCTGGCGTCCGCGCCCGTCATACGGCGTCGGTTTCATCGGCACCGGAATGAGCGCGTCGTCTTCGATCTTGATCAGCTTCTTCTGTTCCAGGTCGACAATCGCCACCAGGCCCTCGATCGGGTGCGCCCAGTAGTTGCCGTCACCGGTGTTGAGGTAGCTGACGATTTTCAGCAGGCGCTTGTCCTGCGCCAGGCCGTCCTTGCCGTCGAAGTAACCGACGGTCAGGGGCGTCGCCACGACCTTCTTCACGTCGTTGATACCGCGCTTGGCCAGGGCCTGGGCGTATTCCGGGCTGCTCTCGACGGCCGATTGCACCGTTGCGAAGTCGTCCAGCAAGACCATGCCGTGGGCGCCTTCGATCGGCTTCCAGGACTTGAGAGTCTTAGTGTCGAGATCCACCAGCGCTTCGATCACGTGTTTGCCGTCGAGCACCACGATCGAGGCCTCGCGTGGCTGGGCGACGTTCTGCCCGGTGAGGGCGAAGTTCCATACCTGATCCTTGGGCGGCGCCTTGACCGAGACTTCGGTGAAACGGAAACCGGGCTTGTAGTTGTCCGATTTCTTGACGATGTCCACGGCCGTGGTGATTTCGGCGGCGCTCAGGGGATTGAGCGGGTTGGGGCGGGTCTCGACGACGAAGGTCTTGTCCAGCCCGGACTGGAACACCTGGTTGATGAAGTCGGTGGACATGAACGCCTTATGGTCCTTGAACACCACCGGCACCGTCAGCTCGATGCGCTTGCCGTTGAGCATGGCCACTTTGCTGTCGGGCTTGACCTTGAGATAGACCCCGTCCTTGGCAATGGTGAACAGGTTGGCGTAGTCGTCCCATTTCACCGTGGCACCAAAGGCCTCCAGACCCTCTTGCAGCGGCACCATGTCGGCATGACCGCCATGGGCCTGGGCATTGCCCGCCCAGTAAGGCAGGCCGAGCGTGCCCAGCGTGATAGCCAGGGCGAGACGGGCCAGCGGTTTTCTGTTTCGCAATGCAAGGGAGGTGAACATTCTGGGTTCCTTCGGAAAAGCCGATAACAGCCATGCCTGCACTTTGCTACAGCCGGTGAATGGCTGCATTGGGATTCCTGCCAAAAACCTTTGGATCTGTGCCTGATTGAGCGTAGTCGGGCGGATTCTGACTGTTTTGCTATAGGTCGTCGTACAACAATGAAGGGTCGATGACCCCCTTTCAAAACTGACAAGGGAGCAAGCGACGCGTCGCGGTACCTGTGTCCAGGAGCCTGTTTTACGGGTTTATTCGATTATATGTCGCATTTTCAGGGCGGTCAGGCCGTTCAGGTCTAAGGAGTTTTCTTGTTGACAGTGGCCCATGGGACTGGCTATAAATCGCTTAAGTCATACGACGACATATGACATGCACGTCCAAACTAAAAATAAAAAGAGTGTCGACCCCAACATGAATCCAATCGCCTCCCTCTCGCCCCCGAAGTTCTCGTGTTCAGCCACCGGCTTCTATGTCCACACACCCTTGCGCCCGTTACCCGTGACAACCCGTCACTGACTCGCGGGAGAAACGCAGGCTGAGCAATCAGTCGCTGTTTCCCAGTGAGTTGTCTGATGAGTTGTCCGAAATCAGTTGGCCCAATCCCTCGGCGGAAAATGGCCCGTTTCGTCGTGGACCGATGCATTGAAGTGAAGCCCGGCGGCCCAATCGATCTCGTTTTACACCGAGAGATCATCACCAAAAATCTACAATAAAGTGATGCCATGAACCTCAACGAGCCCATTACTGCGCAACGCGTCAGCCAGTCTGTCGGTAAATACCGATGGACCATTTGTGCATTGTTGTTTTTTGCAACCACCGTCAATTACCTCGACCGCCAGGTGCTCAGCCTGCTGGCGCCGGAGCTGTCGAGGCAATTTGGCTGGAGCAACACCGATTACGCCAACATTGCCGCCGTCTTCCAGTTCACCTACGCGATTTCCATGCTGTTCGCGGGCCGTGTGGTCGACAAGATCGGCACCAAGGCTGCTTTTGTGGTGGCGATTTGTGTCTGGTCGACCGGCGCCGTCATGCACGCCTTTGCAGAACCCATGGGCGAGGGTATCGCCGCCATCTGTGCCGCGCTGGGTATTGCGGTCATCCCTGTCTCGATCGCCGGCTTCATGCTGTCGCGCGCCGTGCTGGCGGTCGGTGAATCGGCCAACTTTCCGGCCGCAATCAAGGTCACCGCTGAGTATTTCCCGAAGAAAGAACGCTCCTTCGCCACCGGGATCTTCAACTCCGGGGCCAACGTCGGCGCGATCCTGGCACCCATTTCGGTGCCGCTGATTGCTGCCCTGTGGGGCTGGCAGGCAGCGTTCATCGTGATCGGCATGCTGGGCTTTATCTGGATGGGCGTATGGCTGGTGCTGTACGACAAGCCGGAGCAGCAGAAGCGCCTGTCGGCGCAGGAACTGGCGCACATCCGCAGTGATTCCCCCGCCAGCGCCGCTGTGCAGACGGGCGTCGGCAAAAAGGTTTCGTGGTTCCAATTGCTGAAATACCGCCAGACCTGGGCGTTCGCCTTCGGCAAGTTCATGACCGACGGTGTGTGGTGGTTCTTTCTGTTCTGGCTTCCGACCTACCTGTCGGAGCAGTACGGCCTCAAAGGCGCAGCAATCGTGGTGCCACTGGCCGTGCTGTACAGCATGACCATGGTGGGCAGTATTGGCGGCGGCTGGTTCCCCAGCTATTTCATGGCACGTGGCGACAAGCCGTATGACGGCCGCATGAAAGCCATGCTGGTGATTGCCGTTTTCCCGTTGGTCGTGCTGTTGGCGCAGCCATTGGGTCACATCAGTGTCTGGGTACCGGTGTTGCTGATTGGTGTGGGCGCGTCGGCGCATCAGGCCTGGTCGGCCAACATCTTCACCACGGTGTCCGACATGTTTCCGCAAAAGACCGTCGCATCCGTGGTCGGCATTGGCGGTATGGCGGGTGGGTTGGGCGGCGTCTTGCTGACCAAGATCGGTGGCTGGGTGTTCGACTACTACAAATCGGTGGGTGAAATCCGTACCGGCTACATGATCATGTTCGCCGTCTGCGCGCTGGCCTATCTGGTGGCGTGGAGTGTGATGAAGATGCTGGTGCCTCGCCACAAGGAAATTACCGACCTGTGAATGACGGCTTCGAGGGCATCTGCCAGGCGGACTAACCCGTCGGATTGAACAAGGCCGCTGAGCAATCAGCGGCCTTTTTGCGATTCGGGCTACAGGGAGCGCGTTTGAGGCGGCAAGCGATTGCTTTGGTTTAATAAGAAGCATTATTATTCACGCCCGTTTTCACAGCACACCGCAATGACCCTCAAGCTGCCCCGCAGACACGGCTTTTTCGAGCATTACGAAGAGTTGGTTGGTACCTGGACCCGTCGCCTGAGGAATCGTCAGCAGGCCGAGGACCTGGCCCACGATACCTTTGTGCGGGTGCTTGAGTCCGATTCGGCGCGGGTTGAACAGCCCCGGGCGTATTTGCACCAGACCGCGCGCAACATTGCCGTGGATGGTTATCGGCGTGAGGACCGGCGGGGCGCCATGGAGTCAGAGGCGATCGATCTCAGTGAGTCGCCGAGCGGCGACCCGGAGCATTTCATGCACGCGATCCAGCTGGCCGATTCCATCGAACGGGCGCTCTGCGAGTTGCCGGTCAACTGCCGCAAGGTGTTTGTCTGGCAGAAAATCGAGGGCCTGACCCAGGCCGAAATCGCCGAACGCCTGGGGCTGTCCAAGAACATGGTGGAAAAGTATATGATCCGCACGCTTCGGCACCTGCGTGATCGCCTGGACGGGTTGCAGTCATGATCTGTCGCGCCATCTCCTCCCCAGCCAGACAGGAACTTCCATGATGGATACTCGTGATTGTGCGTGCGGGCAAACAACGGTTCGCGATGACGCGGCGCTATGGTTTGTACGTTTGCAGGAACCTGTCGTCGATGTCGAAGTGCGTCGCCGGTTTCAGGCCTGGCTGGACGAACACCCCCAACACCGAAACGAATTCGAAGTGCTTCAGGGCGTGTGGCGCGCCGCCGATTTGCTGCCAGCGACGCGTTTGCGTGCCTTGTGTGAAACCCCGCCAGCCCTGAAAAAACCTCGTCCGGTGCTGCGTTACGCGGTAGCCGCCAGCGTGCTCGCGGTGGCGCTCGGCCTGGGTCTGTTCAGCAGCCTGAATCATCCGGCGCCTTACACGGCCGAGTTTTCAACGGCCCTGAATGAGCGGCGCCATGTGGCCTTGCCGGACGGTTCGGCGGTTGATCTGGACAGCCGCAGCCGGATTCAGGTGCGTTTTGAACAGGGTCAACGCCACGTTGAACTGAGCGAAGGCGAAGCGATGTTCAGCGTCGCGCACGACACCCGCCGTCCCTTTGTGGTCGAGTCGGGCAGCGGCAAGGTCACGGTCACCGGCACCCGGTTCGACGTACGCCGTGGCGCCAGCGAAACCCGGGTGGTGGTGGAGCAGGGCACGGTCAAGGTCCAGGGGCGCGAGGCTGCCGATCACGATTTCATCCATCTGACAGCGGGCCTGGGCACCCACGTCGATGCCCAGGGCAAGGTCGCGGCCGCCTACGCCGTCAACCCGGCGGAAATGACTGCCTGGCGCAGCGGCAAACTGGTGTTCAACAACGCCCGCCTGGCCGATGTCGCCGAGCAGGTTTCACGTTATCGGGAGAAACCGCTCAAGGTCGCCGGCGCAGCGGTCGGCGATCTGCGCCTGACCAGCGTGTTCAAGTCCGACAACACCGACGCACTGCTCAAGGCCTTGCCGAGCATTCTGCCGGTGGCCGTGCGCACCCTTGGCGATGGCAGCCAGGAAATAATTTCAAAATAAAATTCAGGTTTTTTTCGAGTTCATCGTCTTCCTGTTCAACTGCAACTGGTTTGCATTAACAAGCGCACACTTTTGCGATCCACAGGATTACGTTCGACGTGAAAAACTCCACCGCTAAAAACAACAAATTCCCTTGGTTGCCACTGGCGCTCGCCCTGGCGGTCAACGTTGCGCTGCCCCAGGCCTTTGCCGCCGACGGCATCCGCATCCCGGCGCAACCCTTGGGACAAGCCTTGAGCCAATTGGGCCAGCAAACCTCGCTTCAGGTGTTCTTCAGCCCTGAGCTGGTCGCCGGCAAACAGGCTCCGGCGGTGGACGGCAATATGTCCCCGGAAGACGCACTGCGCCAGTTGCTGCAAGGCAGCGGCCTGCAATACCAGATCGATGAAGGTTCGGTGACCCTGATGCCGGCGCCGACTTCGGCGGCCAACGGCCCACTGGAGCTTGGCGTGACGGACATCAATGTGGTAGGCGACTGGCTCGATGACGCCGATGCCGCCTTGGTGCAGAACCACCCTGGCGCACGAACGGTGGTGCGCCGCGAAGCCATGATCGAGCAGGGCGCGATGAACGTCGGCGACGTGTTGAAACGGGTTCCCGGCGTGCAAGTGCAGGACGCCAACGGCACCGGTGGCAGCGACATTTCCCTCAACGTCGGCGTGCGTGGCCTGACGTCGCGCCTGTCGCCTCGCTCCACCGTGCTGATCGACGGTATTCCGGCGGCGTTCGCGCCTTATGGTCAGCCACAACTGTCCATGGCGCCGATTTCCTCCGGAAACCTCGACAGCATCGACGTGGTACGCGGTGCCGGCTCCGTGCGCTACGGACCGCAAAACGTCGGCGGTGTGATCAATTTCGTGACCCGCGCGATCCCGGAACAGGCCTCCGCGGAAATCGGCACCACCCTGGAAACGTCGCAGCACGGTGGCTGGAAACACATCGATACGGCGTTCATGGGCGGCACCGCCGACAACGGCATGGGCGTGGCGCTGTTGTACTCCGGCGTCAATGGCAACGGTTACCGTGAAAGCAACAACGGCAACGACATCGACGACGTCATCCTCAAGACCCATTGGGCGCCGACCGATGTCGACGATTTCAGCCTCAACTTCCACTACTACGACGCCAAGGCCGACATGCCCGGCGGCCTGACCCAGGCGCAGTACGACGCCGACCCGTTCCAGTCGGTGCGCGATTACGACAACTTCAGCGGCCGTCGCAAGGATGTGTCGTTCAAGTGGGCGCGACAGATTGACGATCGCACCCAGGCCGAAGTGCTGACCTACTACACCGACAGTTTTCGTGGCAGCACCATCGCCTCCCGTGACCTGAAGACACTCAACTCCTATCCGCGCAGCTACTACACCTTCGGTATCGAACCACGGGTCTCCCATGTGTTTGATGTGGGCCCGACCACCCAGGAAGTCAGCGTCGGTTATCGCTACCTGAAGGAAGCCATGCACGAAGAGGCCAGCCGTGTGGCGCTGGTCAACAACGAGCCAGTCGTGCGTCCGGGGGCGGACGGTCATGTCTATCAGGACCGCACCGGTGGAACCGAGGCCAATTCGGTCTACATCGACAACAAGATCGACGTGGGCCACTGGACCGTCACCCCGGGTATTCGCTTCGAGCACATCAGCACCGATTGGCATGACCGCCCGGTGCTCGATAATGCCGGTAAACCGGTGCCGGAGAAAAAACGCAGCATCGAGAGCAATGAACCGCTGCCGGCCCTGAGCGTGATGTACCACATGTCCGAGGCCTGGAAGCTGTTCGCCAACTACGAAACCTCGTTCGGCGCGCTGCAGTATTTCCAGCTGGGGCAGGGCGGTATCGGTGATGAGCCTGCCAACGGCCTGCAGCCGGAAAAGGCCAAGACCTACGAAATCGGTACGCGCTACAACGATGACGTGTGGGGCGGTGAGGTGACGCTGTTCTACATCGACTTCGACGACGAACTGCAATACATCAGCAATGACGTGGGCTGGACCAACCTCGGCGCGACCAAGCACCAGGGCATCGAAACCTCGGTGCACTACGATCTGGCGGCGCTGGATCCACGCCTCGATGGCCTGACCGCCAACGCCGGTTTCACCTACACCCGTGCCACTTATGAAGGTGAAATCCCGGGTTTCAAGGGCCGTGACCTGCCGTTCTACTCCCGTCAGGTGGCCACCGCCGGCCTGCGTTACGACATCAACCGCTGGACCTGGAACCTTGATGCGTTCGCCCAGTCGAAACAGCGCTCGCCGGGCACCGGTGTGAACGCCGATGGCAGTTTCAACGGCAACTACATCACCGAAGGCTCCGCCGACGGTCAGTTCGGTGATATTCCGGGTTACGTGACCTGGAACGTGCGTAGCGGCTATGACTTCGGCCCGCAGGTGTCGAACCTGAAACTGGGTGCCGGGGTGAAAAACATCTTCGACAAGCAGTACTTCACCCGCTCCAGCGACAACAACTCGGGCATGTACGTCGGCGCGCCGCGTACGTTCTTTGTGCAGGCCAGTGTTGGGTTCTGATAGACCGAGGTGAATTCATCGCGAGCAAGCTCGCTCCCACAATGACCGCATCGTTCACAAATTATGTGTACGACACAAATCCTGTGGGAGCGAGCCTGCTCGCGAGGCTTTTCAGACTTTCAACACCCTCCCGCCAATGGCCACTGCCACCAGCAGCACCGCCATCAACCCGAAGGCAAAACTCAAGCTGGCGCCATGGGCGACAAAGCCGATCAACGCAGGCCCTGCGAGTATTCCCGCATAACCCAGGGTGGTAATGGCCGGCACGGCGATGCTCTCGGGCATGACCGTCTGCTTGCCTACAGCGGTGTACAGCACCGGCACGATGTTCGAGCAACCGGCGCCCAGCAGCGTGTAACCCACCAGCGCCGCCTCCCAACTCGAGGCGAATGTCGCTAGAAACAAGCCCGCGGCAGCCGTCAGCCCGCCGAACACAATTACCCGTGTCGCGCCCAGCCGGCGCACGATTTTGTCGCCGGTCAAACGCCCGGCCGTCATGGTCAAGGCAAACGCCGCATAGCCGAGGCCCGCGTACGCCGTGTCGATGCCACGTTCCTGTGCCAGGAATACCGCGCTCCAGTCCAGCGCCGCGCCTTCGGCGAGGAACACGATGAAGCACATGCCACCGATAAACAGGACGATGCCATGGGGCACCGCGAACGCCGGCCCTGAGCTCTCACTGCCGTAGGGCAACAGGTGCGGCACGGCCCTGGCCAAGGCGATCAGCAGCATCACGATCACCACCAGCGTGGCCCCCAGCGGTGAAATTCCCAGGCCCAGCAAGCCGCTGACGCCTGCCGCGCCGACTATCCCGCCCAGGCTGAACAGGCCATGGAAACCCGACATCATGTTTTTGCCGCTGGCGCGCTCGACGATCACCGCTTGCAGGTTGACCGTCGAATCCACCGTGCCGAGGCCCGCGCCGAACATGTACAGCGCCGCGATCAAGGCCGGAATCGATGACACCGTCGCCAGCAGCGGCAGGGCGGCACAGATCAGCAAGGTCCCACCGGTCGTCACCCGCCGGCAGCCGAAACGCGTGGCCAGGATCCCGGCCATCGGCATCGCCAGGATCGAACCTACCCCCAGACACAGCAGCAACAGACCCAGGGTGCCTTCATCCAGCCCGGCCCGGGCCTTGGCATAGGGCACCAGCGGCGCCCACGCGGCGATGCCGAACCCGGCGATGAAAAAGGCGATGCGCGTGGACATCTGTTCCAGGCGGCCGGGAACGAAGGTGGTCTGGCTGTTGAGGCTGGTCATATCAATCCCTGGCAAAAATGTTACGTCCTCAACGGACAGTGATCGATCGAGGAGGGTTCGATCAGTGCCCGGAAAGTTTTACGGTCAAACAGGGCGACATCGTTGCACAGCGCCACTGTTTTTCGCGATATGTTGAGCCATTCCAATGACACACGGAGGGCGCCATGGCGCAGAGGTACGATGCACGGGGCAATATTTACATCGTGGTAGCGCCCGAAGAATTGCGCCACCAGGGCATCGACTTGCCCGATCAGGCCAGCCACGCGGCACACACTCGTCAGGCATGGGCTGTGGCGGCCATCGAAGCCTGCTGCAACTGGGCACCCGGCACGCAACCGGCCGGCAGCAAGGATCATCGCAGCGACGGATTGCTGGTCGGACCGTTCCAGTCCTCGCCACCCTTCGACCTGTTGATCGTCAACACCGACGGTACCCTGGCCGAACGCAGTGGCAACGGGCTGACGATTTTTTCCCAGGCGTTGAGCGACCAAGGGCTTTTATCCCGCGACGAAGCCTGTCTGCTCAGGGTTCACCACGACAAGTCCGACACGCCTTCACCGGGGCAGACTTCGGTGAAAGCCGCTGAAGTCGAGGACGTGCAGGGTTTCTGGCTCGACCTTGGCCAGCCTGGTTTCGGGCCGTCGGCGGTCAGTGCCGAGGGCGTTGAAACGGCGCTGTTGGATGGCCGCGAACTCAGCCACGTCAAACCGCTGTCGGCCCTCAATGGCGCATGGTCGCGCAGCCAGTTCGCGCGGGTCGGCAATCCGCATTGCGTGACGCTGGTCGAAAACGCCGATGACTTGCCGAGCAACGAGCAGATGCGAGAACCGGCGCTGGGTGACGGGTTGATGCGAATTGCCTACGCCATGCCGGTCGGTGCAGGCAAACCCTGTCCGGCGGGGATCAATCTGCAATGGGCGATGCGCTTGTCCGAAGGACATATCGCCGCGCGGGTGTTCGAGCGTGGCGAGGGGCCGACAGCGTCTTCGGGGACCAGCGCCAGTGCGGTGGCCTGTGCGGCCTGGCGCGTGGGTTGGGTCAGCGCCGGGGAAGTGAAGGTGACGATGCCGGGTGGCACGGCGCCGATCTTGCTGGAAGAGGAGCAGGGGGAGTTGAGTCGGGTCAGTCTGTTTGGTACGGCTCGGTTAATCGATTGACTTCAAAATAGCCTTCGCGAGCAAGCCCGCTCCCACAGGGTTTTGTGAACGACACAAATCTACTGTGGGAGCGGGCTTGCCCGCGAAGAGGCCAGTTCAGTCAGCACCAAACTCAATTCAGCCCAGCGAACTCCACCACCGGCATCGTCCGCTTCATCAACACCTTGCCCTCGCGCACCGAGTACAGCGGCAACCCCTGGCTGCGGATCACTTCGTAATCACTCTCCGCCGACAGAATCAGCAGGTTCGCCGGCCGCCCGCGCTCCAGGCCATAGCGCTCGCCGAGGTTCATGGCCCTGGCGCTGTTGTCCGTCACCAGGTCCAGCGCGCTTTGCAGGTTGCGATAACCGAGCATGTGGCAGATGTGCAGCCCGGCCTCGAGCACCCGCAAAATGTTGCCATTGCCCAGCGGGTACCACGGATCGACGATGGAGTCCTGGCCGAAGCACACGTTCATGCCCGCTTCGAGCAACTCGTTGACCCGGGTCACGCCCCGGCGTTTCGGGAAGCTGTCGAAGCGACCTTGCAGGTGGATGCTTTCGGTGGGGCAGGAGACGAAGCTGATCCCCGAATGCCCGAGCAAGCGAAACAGTTTGGCGCAGTAGGCGTTGTCGTAGGAGCCCATGGCCGTGGTGTGGCTGGCCGTGACCCGCGAACCCATGTCGCGGCTGCGGGCCTCTTCGGCGAGCACTTCGAGAAAGCGCGAATGCGGGTCGTCGGTTTCGTCGCAATGCACGTCGACCAGGCAACCGCTGCGTTCGGCCAGGTCCATGAGGAACTTCACCGAGCTTACACCCTGGTCGCGGGTGTACTCGAAATGCGGAATGCCACCGACCACGTCCGCGCCCATGCGGATCGCCTCTTCCATCAACTCGCGACCATTGCGGTACGACTCGATGCCTTCCTGAGGGAAGGCGACGATTTGCAGGTCGACCAGGTGCCGGCTTTCCTCGCGCACTTCGAGCATCGCCTTGAGCGCGGTCAGTTGCGGGTCGGTGACATCGACGTGGGTGCGTACATGCTGGATGCCGTGGGCGGCGAGGGCCTGGATGGTTTTCTTGGCGCGGGTCTTGGTGTCTTCCTGGGTGATGGTCGCCTTGCGTTCGCCCCAGCACTCGATGCCTTCGAACAGCGTACCGCTCATGTTCCAGCGCGGCTCGCCGGCGGTCAGGGTGGCGTCGAGGTGGATGTGCGGCTCGACAAAAGGCGGCACCACCAGGTTGCCGCCGGCATCCAGGTCGCCAGGGCCCAGGGTCGGGGCCTCGATCTGGCGGGCGATGCTGCTGATCAGGCCGTTTTCCAGGTTCAACTCATGCAGGCCTTCCTGGTTGCGCAGACGGGCGTTGATGATGTGCATCGGGCGAGTCCTTTTAGCGAGTCGTATTGGCAATACCTTTACGTTAGCTCGGTGGTGGCGATCCCCGCCAGTTCCAAATGTGGGAGCGGGCTTGCTCGCGAAGGCGGTGTGTCTGCCACATAGGTGCTGGATGTGCTGCCGCTTTCGCGAGCAAGCCCGCTCCCACAGGGGATTGGGTTTGCTCAGGAGGATTGTTGCAGGGGCAAAAATCGCATCAGCGCGGCGACTATGGCTTCGGGCGCATCTTCCTGAACCAGATGACCGGCGTTGGGTATCGGATGGAACTGCGCACCGGGAATCATCTGCTGCAAGGCCCACCCGCGTTCGACGGGAATCCACTGATCGTCTTCACCCCAGAGAATCTGCACCGGGCAGCGAATCGTCGGGTACAGACCTTCGGCCTCACGGGTATAGCGCTCGTCCATCTGCGCGATCTGCCGGTAGAACGCCGCTTGCCCCCGCTCCCCCAGCCACGGCAGAACGTAGGGGGCGAGTTCGGCGTCGGGGATTTCGCGCTGGATGGCCCCGCGAATATAGGTCGGCACGATGGCCCGCTGGATGTAGTCGGGCAGTCCGCTGAACGCCGCTTCATGCTGGCGCACATGCTGCACGAACGGCGAACCCCAGGGCGTCAGCGCCACCGGATCGATCAGCGTCAGGCTGCGGTAATCCTTGCCGTTGAGCAGATGCGTGCGCAGGGCGGTGGCGCCGCCGAAGTCGTGGGCCACCACGTCGGGGCGATCCAGGCCCCAATGCTCCAGCAACTGCGTCAGCAATTCGTTCTGCACACCCAGGGATACGTCGCCATCGACTTTCTCGGATTGCCCGTAGCCCAGCAGATCGAAATAGTGCACCCGGTGCGTGGTGATGAAGTGCGGGGCAATCCGGTGCCAGACACAGGAGGAGAAGGGTGTGCCATGCACGAACACCAGTGGCGGGCCATCGCCGCGCACGGCGTAGCGCACGGAGTGCCCTTTGAAGCGATAGGTCTGGGGCAGTGGCCAGTCAGTCATGGGCTTGTCCTCTTGGCGGGGGAAGAGGCAAAAAGCATAGGCATAAAAAAACAGCCGATGAAGGCTGTTCTTTATTTCTCTGACAAAACGCTGTTCCCCTGTAGGAGCGAGCTTGCTCGCGAAGAACGTCAACGATTACGCGTGGTATCTGGCAGCCCGCGGTGCTCTGGCGTCCATCGCGAGCAAGCTCGCTCCTACAAGGGGGCGGTGTCTTTATTCGCCGCGATAGATGCAGCCGCTGGTGCAGGTTTCGTGGATACGAATCGCACTGAGTTCCGGCAGCAACGGCTTCATCTCATTCCAGATAAACTTGGCCAACACTTCGCTGGTCGGGTTTTCCAGGCCGGGAATGTCGTTCAGGTAGTTATGGTCCAGACGCTCGTACAGCGGCTTGAAGATCGCCTTGATCTCGGAGAAGTCACGGATCCAGCCGGTGTGCGGATCAAGATCGCCGCTCAAATGGATCGCCACTTTGAACGAGTGACCGTGCAGGCGCCCGCACTTGTGGCCGTCCGGTACGTGGGGCAGGCGGTGGGCGGATTCGAAAGTAAATTCCTTGAAAATTTCCACAGTGTTTTCAGCTCTGTTCAGGTGGCGTTCGCCGCAGCGATTCGGGCAGGCGGCGAGTTTACCAGTTTGTCCTGACTAAAGGGTCAGCAAGCGCTCGCCGAGGCGACCGTTGGCGGCCAGTTCGAGGAATTCATCGCCCAGGCGGCGGCTTTCGTCCATGGTGGTGCGCCAGTATTTCTGCCGGCTCGGGGCGTCGCCCATGAAGCGTTTGAAGTCGTTACGGTCCGGCAGTTTGCCGTAGGGCAGGCGCGCCAGGTATTCCTTCGACGGTGCCAGCAGCAGCACGTTTTGCAAGCGGGCCGGGCAGGCGCGGCGCCACGGCAGGGGCTTGTCGAACCAGCCGGGAATCACCCGGTCGGTGAAATGCGGGTAGAGCACGATGTCATTGCCGCTGTAGGGCAGGTCCAGGTGATAGTCCAGCAGACCGCCGTCGCGGAAGGTGCCGGTGCCGGCGCCCGGCAGGTCGCGCACGCCTTCCATGACCATCGGGATCGAGCCCGAAGCCAGCAGGGCCTGGCGCAAATTGCCGGCATTGAGGGCGACGAAGCGCGACGGGAAGTCGTTCAAGGCGTCAACCGGCGGCGCCAGGCGCGGGTCGTGGATGATCAGGCGCTCGAAGTGCCGGGCCAGCCGCGCCCGGCCGCGCAGGTTGTCGGCGATGACCGAGGACAGGCCCAGCCCCAGGCGAGCGCGATGGTCGTCGGCGAGCAGGCCGTGGCTTTTGACCACCATGATGTTCAGGCGGTAAGCGCTGTTGCCGAGGATCGAGGCATCACGACCGTCGAGCAGGTCATCGAGCATGCGCCGCGAGCTCTGGCTGATCTGCGCCATGGTCACGCCCTTGGCAAAGTTTTGCTCGGTGTACAGCTGCCCGAGACGCCGGATGCCCTCGGCGGCGTCCGGCAGGCAGGCGCTGGCGAAGCGCCAGGAACCCACCGATGCACCAATCAGCGAGCGCTCCCGCGGTGCCGCCGGCAGCCACTCGCCGAACAGCGCCAGGTCCAGCCCTTGAATCCCCAGCGCCTTCGGACCGCCCGCCGCACCGGGCAGGGTGCCGACCTCGGCGGCATTCAAGCCGCACTCACGGATGCGCGCAAAAGCCCGCGGACCGGCCTTGAGGGTCAGGGAAGGGAACTTGATGTGAATGGCGGTCATTGCAGTCTCGACGTGTGGCAAGCGGAAGGATTATACGCAGCCCCTGTGGGAGCGGGCTTGCTCGCGAAAGCGGTGTGGCCAGCAACATGGATGGCGACTGACACGGCCTCTTCGCGAGCAAGCCCGCTCCCACAGGGACTGGGGTGTCAGCAATGATGGCCATTCAGTTTCAATTAAGTTCATCCGGTTAAGGTGTCGTCCACAGGCAGCACCTGAAGCAATACGGAGACACCCATGAAAACCCCGACAGCCCTGTTCACCGCGTGCATCATCGGCATGACCGCGAGCATCGCCCACGCCCGGGAACTGGGCCCGGATGAAGCGCTGAGATTGCGCGACGCTGGTACCATTGTCTCGTTCGAGACACTCAATGCCAATGCAGTGGCCAGGCATCCAGGCTCCACCGTCAATGAATCCGAGCTGGAGCAGCATTACGGCAGGTACTTGTACAAGGTAGAGCTGCGCGATCCCCAGGGTATCGACTGGGATCTGGAATTAGACGCTGTCAGCGGGCAGGTTCTCAAGGATCATCAGGATTGGTAATGAAGGTGTTTTTATCCAATCGATGCACCGGCAGCCGGATGGCGCTGGTGCTTCTGGCATTTTGCTCGGCAGTGATGGCTCGCGACCTGGACCAGGACGAAGCCCTGCACCTGCGTCAACAGGGCGTGATCCTGCCGCTGGAGCAACTGCTGCAGCAGGCAATGGGGCGCTACCCCGGCGCGAAACTGCTGGAGGCCGAGCTCGAAGAAAAACACGACGTCTACATTTATGAAGTCGAGCTGCTGACCCCTGAAGGCGTGGTCCGCGAACTGGACATCGATGCCACCACCGGCCGTTTACTCAAAGACAAGGAAGACTGATCCATGCGTTTGCTTCTGGTGGAAGACCATGTGCCCCTGGCCGACGAACTGCTGGCCGGTCTCAACCGCCAGGGTTATGCGGTGGACTGGCTGGCCGACGGTCGCGACGCGGTGCATCAGGGCAGCACTGAACCTTACGACCTGATCATCCTCGACCTCGGCTTGCCGGGCGTGCCGGGGCTTGAGGTGCTGGCGCAATGGCGCGCGGCGGGGCTGGCCACGCCGGTGCTGATCCTCACGGCCCGGGATTCCTGGGCCGAACGCATCGAAGGCCTCAAGGCCGGCGCCGACGATTACCTGACCAAACCCTTTCATCCCGAAGAGCTGTTTCTGCGCATCCAGGCGTTGCTGCGCCGCTCCCATGGCCAGTTCAACCAGCCGACGCTCCAGGCCGCCGGGCTGCACCTGGACGAAGGTCGCCAGTGCGTTGTCCGTGACGGTGCGGACATTCAGCTGACCGCCGCGGAGTTTCGCCTGTTGCGTTATTTCATGCTGCACCCCGAGCAGATCCTCTCCAAAAGCCACCTCGCCGAACACCTCTACGATGGTGAAACCGAGCGCGATTCCAATGTGCTGGAGGTCCATGTCAACCATTTGCGCCGCAAGCTCGGCAAAAGCGTGATCGAAACCCGACGTGGCCAGGGCTACCTGTTCGGCGGGCAAGCCCGGTGAGATCGATCCAGCGTCGCTTGAGCCTGGGCCTGATCAGCGTGATGGTGGTCGTTGGCCTGGTGCTGGCGCAAACCAGCCTGTGGCTGTTCGAAATGGGTTTGCAGCGCTACCTAGAAGCCGGGTTGCGCAATGACAGCGAGAGCCTGCTGGCGGCGCTGGTGCGTGGGCCGCAAGGCTTGCAACTGGATGAACGACGTCTGTCGCCGGCCTATCAGCGGCCGTTTTCCGGTCATTATTTCCGCATCGATTTCACCGATGGCCATTGGCGTTCCCGTTCGTTATGGGATCAGGAGCTGCCGGCGCTCGATCACCCCGGCCTGCACGACGATCTGCAACTGGGGCCGGAAGGGCAACAGTTGCTGGTGCTGCGTACGGACTATCGACGCCTGGGGTTGCCGATCTCCATCAGCGTCGCCGAGGATTACACGCCGATACGCGAAAGCTTCCGGCGTGTGCAACAGCTCGGGTTGGGCCTGGGTTTGACCGGGTTGCTGCTGATTCTGTTGCTGCAACGGATTACCGTGCGCCGCGCCTTGCGTCCGCTGGAACAGGCCTGTGAGCAGATCGCGCAGTTGCAACAGGGCCAGCGCTCGCAACTCGATGATCAGGTACCGCTGGAACTGGAGCCACTGGTGGCGCAGATCAACCACTTGCTGGCCCACACCGAGGACAGCCTCAAGCGCTCACGCAATGCCCTGGGCAACCTCGGCCACGCGTTGAAAACACCGCTGGCGGTGCTGTTGAGCCTGGCCTCGAGCGAGCAGCTTGAGGCGCACCCGCAACTGCGCAAGACCCTCAAGGAACAACTGCAACAGGTCGAGCAACGACTCAATCGGGAACTCAATCGTGCGCGGCTATCCGGTGATGCGCTGCCGGGCGCGCTGTTTGATTGCGATGCCGAACTCCCCGGGTTGCTGGCAACCCTGAACATGATCCATGGCGAACACCTGGCGCTGAGCTACCGCGCTCCGGCCGGCCTGCAATTGCCCTGGGATCGTGAAGACCTGCTGGAACTGTTGGGCAACCTGCTGGATAACGCCTGCAAATGGGCGGATGCCGAGGTTCGCGTGACTGTCGCCGAGTTGGCGAACGGGTTTGAACTCAGTGTGGAAGATGACGGCCCGGGCATTCCCCAAGAGCGTCGCGATCAGGTGTTCGGCCGGGGAACGCGGCTGGATGAACAGACCCATGGGCATGGCCTGGGACTAGGCATCGTGCGCGACATCGTCGACAGCTTGGGCGGGAAACTGTCGTTGCTGGAAAGCGAGTGGGGCGGGCTGAAGGTCGTCATCGAATTACCCAAACACTGAGATCCATTGTGGGAGCGGGCTTGCTCGCGAAGGCGGAGTGTCAGCCGATAATGTCATTGACTGATACACCGCCTTCGCGAGCAAGCCCGCTCCCACATAGAACCTCCCCGGGTCAGGTGTGATGAATCTCCCGATCCTTGGTTTCCGGCATGAAGAAAATACCCAGCACGGCCGTCATCACCGCGATGACGATCGGATACCACAGCCCGTAATAGATATCCCCCGTGGCCGCCACCATGGCGAACGCCACCGTCGGCAGGAAGCCACCGAACCAGCCATTGCCGATGTGATAGGGCAGCGACATCGAGGTGTAGCGGATGCGCGCCGGGAACAGTTCCACCAGCCAGGCGGCGATCGGCCCGTAGACCATGGTCACGTAGATCACCAGGATCGTCAGGAGCAACAGCACCATCGGGTAGTTGGTCTTGGCCGGGTCGGCCTTCTCGGGGTAGCCGGCGTCCTTGAGGGCGGTGGCGAGATTGGCGGTAAAGGCATCGTTTTTGGCCTTGAAGTCAGCGGCCGACATGCCGGTGCCCTCGAAGCTCTCGATCACTTTCTCGCCGATGCGCACCTGCGCAACGGCACCCGGCTCGGCGTTGACGTTCTTGTAGGGGATAGCCCGTTTGGCCAGCACAGTCTTGGCCAGGTCACAGGAGCTGGTGAATTTGGCCTTGCCTACCGGGTCGAACTGGAACGAGCACTGGTCGGGATTGGCGATGACCGTGACCGGGTTCTTCTCTTGGGCAACGAACACGTCGGGGTTACCGTATTGGGTCAACGCGTGGAAGATCGGGAAGTAGGTCAGTGCCGCGATGATGCAGCCGGCCATGATGATGCCCTTGCGGCCGATGCGGTCGGACAGGCTGCCGAATATCACGAAGAACGGTGTGCCGATCAGCAACGAACCGGCAATCAGCAGGTTGGCGGTCTGCGCGTCGATCTTCAGCGTCTGCAGCAGGAAAAACAGCGCATAGAATTGCCCGGTGTACCAGACCACGGCCTGGCCGGCGGTGCCACCGAGCAGGGCCATGATCACGATCTTGAGGTTTTCCCAACGGGCGAAGGATTCGGTCAGCGGTGCCTTGGAGGACTTGCCTTCAGCCTTCATTTTCATGAACACCGGTGATTCGCTCAGTTGCAGGCGGATGTACACCGAGATAATCAACAACAGGATCGAAAGCAGGAACGGAATCCGCCAGCCCCAGGCTTCGAAGGCTTCCGTGCCCAGCGCGGTACGGCAGGCCAGGATCACCAGCAGTGAAAGAAACAGGCCAAGGGTGGCTGTCGTCTGAATCCACGAGGTGAAATAGCCGCGCTTGCCCTTGGGCGCATGTTCGGCCACATAGGTCGCTGCGCCGCCATACTCACCGCCCAGCGCCAGGCCCTGCAGCAAACGCAGGCTGATCAGGATGATCGGCGCGGCCACGCCAATGGTCGCGTAGCCGGGCAGCAAGCCCACCACGGCTGTCGAGACACCCATGATCACGATGGTGATGAGGAAGGTGTGCTTGCGTCCGATCATGTCGCCCAAGCGGCCGAACACAATGGCGCCGAACGGCCGGACGGCGAAGCCGGCGGCGAAGGCGAGCAGGGCGAAGATGAAGGAAGTCGTTTCGTTGACGCCGGCGAAGAAGTGCTTGGCGATAATCGCCGCGAGGGAGCCGTACAGGTAGAAGTCATACCATTCGAACACGGTGCCCAGGGACGACGCGAAGATGACCTTGCGTTCCTCCTTGGTGAGCCCGTGGTTGGGCGCGCTGCCCGCGGTTGCATTGTCGATTGCTGCCATGAGTCTTCTCCGTCTTGCTCTTGTTGTAGGCCGGAGTTCCCACCAACACTTGCCGTACCCAGGCCCTGGGGCTGAAGTCATCGGATTACGTGGCTTGCATTCAAGTTGACGCCAGAAAAAGCTGCAAGGTTCCATGAAGAATAATCGGCTTGCGGCAGATATCCACTTGCCATCATTTGATTGAGTCGCGCGCAAAAAAATGTGGGAGCGGGCTTGCTCGCGAAGGCGGTGTGTCAGTCGACGTAAATTT
>NZ_JBYSYZ010000043.1:0-53905 GCF_058783925.1 Pseudomonas sp. FW305-70 | reverse complement strand
GCGGTGTGTCAGTCGACATTTGCATCGTCTGACACACCGCTTTCGCGAGCAAGCCCGCTCCCACAGGGGGGGTTACTTGCAGACTGCGGCAATCGCCTCGGCCAGCAGATCCAGACGCGTGGCATCAATCCCCGCCACGTTGGCGCGGCCGGAGTTGACCATGTACACGCTGTGATGATCCCGCAGGTTCTTCACTTGCTCTGGCGACAGGCCTGTGTAGGAAAACATCCCGCGTTGCACGCCAATGTGCGCAAACCGCTCGCGCAAACCGTGAGGCTCCAGTGCTTCCACCAGACCGCTGCGCAGTTGGGCGATACGCAAGCGCATGCCTTCCACTTCGTCAGCCCAGAGATTTTTCAACTCCGGGTCGCCGAGGATGGTCGCGACCACGGCCGCACCGTGATCCGGCGGTGTCGACCACAGGTTGCGGGCGATGTTGGCCAGCTGGCTGCGGATATCGGTGAGCTTGTCGGCGCTTTTCGCACAGACAATCAGCGCGCCGGTGCGGTCGCGGTACAGGCCGAAGTTCTTCGAGCAAGAGCTGGTGATCAGCAGTTCCGGCAACTCGGCGGCGAACAGCCGGGTCGACCAGGCATCCTGCTCCAGGCCATCGCCGAATCCTTGATACGCGAAGTCGATCAGTGGCAGCAGTTCGCGCTTGCGTACTACCTCCAGCACCCGCTGCCAGTCATCCTGGGACAGGTCGAAACCGGTCGGGTTGTGGCAGCAGGCATGCAGCAACACCACGTCACCCTTGGGCGCTTCGTTGAGCACTGCCAGCATGCCATCGACATCCAGTCGGTTGTCGCTGCCGACGTAGGGGTAATGGCTGACCTTGACCTTGGCGGCGGCGAAAATGCTTTCATGGATCGGCCAGGTCGGGTTGCTCAACCAGACACCGCGCCCCGGCAGGCACTGGGCGATGAAGTCAGCGCTCAGGCGCAAGGCCCCGGTTCCGCCCGGAGTCTGGGTGGCGCCGGCGCGTTGTGCGCTGATCAGCTTCGAGTCGGCGCCCAGCACCAGCTCATTGATCGCCTTGCCGAACGCCGGTTCGCCGTGACCACCGATGTAGGTCTTGGTGGACTGGCCGTCCACCAGGCGCTGCTCGGCAAGTTTCACCGACTCGAGAATCGGCGTCAGGCCTTGGGCGTCTTTATAGACACCCACGCCCAAATCGAACTTGCGCGGGTTCGGGTCCTGCGCGTAGGCCTCCATCAGGCCCAGAATCGGGTCGCCGGGCACTCGGCCGATGGCGTCGAAGTGCATTACTTGCGCCCCTCGGCGTCCTTCGCTACTTCGTCAGTGCGCGCGGCCATGATGAAGTCGTTGCGGTGCAGGCCCTTGATCGAGTGGCTCCACCAGGTCACGGTCACTTTGCCCCACTCGGTCAGCAGGCCCGGGTGATGGCCTTCAGCCTCGGAGATTTCACCGACGGCGTTGGTGAAGGCCAGTGCATGTTTGAAGTTCTTGAACAGGAAGACCTTTTCCAGCTGCATGATGCTGTCACGTACTTCGATGTTCCAGTCCGGGATCTGCTTGATCAGGATCGGCAGTTCTTCGTCGCTGACTTGTGGGGCGTCGGCGCGGCAGGCTTCGCAATGGGCTTGGTTCAAGGTGGACATGGTGTGTTTCCTGTAATCGAGTGTTTTTATATCGGTCGACAGTGCCGTCACGCTAAACCAAAGCGACGGTGACTGACAGACTCACTTGTCAGCAAAAGTCGCGGTTCACGCGGCCTTTGGGGGGAATTTCGGCGTGTGCAGACCCATCTGCATCGCTTGCTTGACCATGCCCATGATGTCTTCGTGGGCCAGGTCGAACAGGCGCTTGAGGTTCGGCAGAACGAAATACAGGGGTTGCAGGATGTCGATGCGGTAAGGCGTGCGCATGCATTCCAACGGGTTGAAGGCTTGATGTTCAGGCTCGTTCGACAGGCTGTAGACGGTCTCTTTCGGTGAAGACAGGATGCCGCCGCCGTAGATGCGCTGGCCTTGCGGGGTGTCGACCAGGCCGAACTCGATGGTCATCCAGTACAGGCGCGCCAGGTACACGCGTTCTTCCTTGGACGCCTTGAGGCCGAGCTTGCCGTAGGTGTGGGTGAATTCAGCGAACCAGGGGTTGGTCAGTAGCGGGCAGTGACCGAAGATCTCGTGGAAAATGTCCGGCTCCTGCAAGTAATCAAGCTCTTCGCGGGTCCGAATAAAGGTCGCCACCGGAAACTGCTTGCTGGCCAGCAATTCGAAAAAGGTCTGGAAGGGAATCAGTGCGGGAACCCGGGCAACCTGCCAGCCGGTGGTTTCACCGAGGACCTTGTTGATTTCGCCGAGTTGAGGAATGCGGTCGTGGGGCAGACCGAGTTTTTCGATACCGTCCAGGTACTCCTGGCACGCACGCCCTTCGATCACTTTCAGTTGGCGAGTGATCAGCGTGTTCCACACCGCGTGTTCTTCGGCGGGGTAGTCGATAAAACCTTGCGCATCGGGCTCGCGAGCCACGTATTGCGTCTGCTTCATACTGCTCTCCTGCTAGGGGATTTCGTTCTTGTTATGTACTGCTATGGACCTAGAAATACCCCAAGGATTGCACTGTTGCAGCAGGTGATCGGCGTCACGCGTAGGAAAATCCATCGATATTCGTAAAGTTTTCGTTACAAAGTGATCGTGACCGCGCAGGTATTGAGATTTCTCGGTTTGAAAAACGCTTTGCCTGTCACATAATCTTGACGACTATCTGAGCGCCTCGAAAGAAAAATGCGATCGAGCGCGCACCGCAATACCCCTGTGGGAGCGGGCTTGCTCGCGAAAGCGGTCTGTCTGATACATCAATGTTGGCTATGCCGACGCCTTCGCGAGCAAGCCCGCTCCCACAGGTTGCGCGCCAGGCGTCACAACCTCAATCACTGCTTTTTCAGGCCTTTTTCATGCGTATCAAAGTCCACTGCCAGAACCGCATCGGCATCCTGCGCGACATTCTCAACCTGCTGGTGGAGTACGGGATCAACGTGGCCCGTGGTGAAGTGGGGGGTGAGCACGGCAACGCCATCTACCTGCATTGCCCGAACCTGATCAACATTCAGTTCCAGGCCTTGCGTCCGAAATTCGAAGCGATTGCCGGGGTCTTCGGTGTCAAGCGTGTAGGGCTGATGCCCAGCGAGCGTCGGCACATGGAGCTCAATGCCCTGCTCGGTGCGCTGGAGTTTCCGGTGCTGTCGATCGACATGGGCGGTTCCATCGTCGCGGCCAACCGGGCAGCGGCGCAGTTACTGGGTGTACGGGTCGACGAGGTGCCGGGTATTCCCCTGTCGCGCTACGCCGAAGACTTCGATTTGCCGGAACTGGTGCGCGCCAACAAATCGCGAATCAACGGGCTGCGGGTCAAGGTCAAGGGTGACGTGTTCCTGGCCGACATCGCGCCGTTGCAGTCGGAGCACGACGACAGCGAGGCCATGGCCGGTGCCGTGCTGACGCTGCACCGCGCCGACCGGGTGGGAGAGCGCATCTATAACGTGCGCAAGCAGGAATTGCGTGGCTTCGACAGCATCTTCCAGAGCTCGAAAGTGATGGCCGCGGTGGTGCGCGAAGCACGGCGCATGGCACCGCTGGATGCGCCGCTATTGATAGAAGGCGAAACCGGTACCGGCAAAGAGTTGCTGGCGCGGGCCTGCCACCTGGCCAGTCCGCGCGGGCAGTCGCCGTTGATGGCGCTCAATTGTGCCGGGCTGCCGGAGTCCATGGCCGAGACGGAATTGTTCGGTTATGGCCCCGGTGCCTTTGAAGGGGCGCGGGCCGAAGGCAAGCTCGGGCTGTTGGAACTGACGGCGGGCGGTACGCTGTTTCTCGATGGCGTTGGGGAAATGAGCCCGCGCTTGCAGGTGAAATTGCTGCGCTTTTTGCAGGACGGCTGCTTCCGTCGTGTCGGCAGCGACGAGGAGGTTTACCTCGACGTGCGAGTGATCTGCGCGACCCAGGTCGACCTGTCCGAATTGTGCGCGCGCGGCGAATTCCGCCAGGACCTCTATCACCGCTTGAACGTGTTGTCGCTGCACATCCCGCCGCTGCGCGAATGCCTCGACGGTTTGACGCCGCTGGTGGAGCACTTCCTTGATCAGGCCAGTCGGCAGATCGGTTGCCCGTTGCCCAAGCTCGCCCCGGCGGCCATGGAGCGGCTCAGCCACTACCATTGGCCGGGCAACGTGCGGCAACTGGAGAACGTGCTGTTCCAGGCGGTTTCCCTGTGCGACGGCGGCATGGTCAAGGCCGAGCATATTCGCCTGCCGGATTATGGCGTGCGTCAGCCCCTTGGCGATTTTTCGCTGGAGGGTGGGCTGGACGAGATTGTCGGGCGTTTCGAAAAGGCGGTGCTGGAACGGTTGTATTCCGAGCATCCGAGCAGTCGGCAGCTGGGTAAGCGGTTGGGGGTTTCGCATACCACCATTGCCAACAAGTTGCGTGAGTATGAGGTGGGCAAGAACGAGTCCTGACTCAAGCTTGCTGTGTTTGTGCCGGCCTCTTCGCGAGCAAGCCCGCTCCCACAGGTTTTGTGAACGCCGCAGATCACTGTGGGAGCGGGCTTGCCCGCGAAGGCGACAGATCAGTCACTCAAGAGGCCGGCACTTGCCACCCACCGGCATGACACCGCCGGTTTTTCGTCTTTGACACAAATCACCAATCCCCTTTGATCTCCTCAAGTCCCCTGTTTGCCGGGCCTCGCGCCGCCAAAAACAAGTTGGTCTGCAAATTGCTTATGGCTCAGCAACACAGCAGTGGGCGGCAAACGTCCGGCAGGCAGAGGAAAGAGTGTGGACAAGTACCTTTATGTGGCAATGACCGGCGCCAGCCAGAATGCACTGGCGCAAAAGGCGCATGCCAACAACCTCGCGAACATCTCCACCAACGGCTTCCAGAAAGACCTGGAGCAGGCCCGTTCGATGCCGGTGTTCGGTGACAGCTTTCCGGCGCGTGCGTTTGCCATGTCCGAACGCCCGGCCACGGATTTCTCCCCGGGTTCACTGGTGGAAACCGGCCGGGACCTGGACGTTGCCGTGCAGGGCGGCGGCTGGATTGCCGTACAGAATCCCGATGGTGGTGAAAGCTACGTGCGCACCGGCAGCCTGAATGTTGACGCCCTGGGCGTTCTGCGTGCCGGCAACGGTATGCCGGTCATGGGCAATGGCGGGCCGATTGCCGTGCCGCCGGAGCAGCAGATCGAAGTCGGCGAGGACGGCACCATCAGCATCCGCGCGATGGGCGAAGGTCCGCGGGTGATGGCTGAAGTGGACCGCATCAAGCTGGTCAACCCGGACCTGAAGAACATGACCAAGGGCCTGGATGGATCGATCCACACCAAGGACGGCCAGCCGGCGCAGGCCGATGCCGGCGTCAAGCTGGTGTCCGGGTTCCTCGAGTCGAGCAACGTCAATGCCGTGGAAGAGATGACCTCGGTACTGGCCTTGTCCAAGCAGTTCGAGCTGCACATCAAGATGATGAACACCGCCAAAGACGATGACCAGGCCATGGCTCGGGTCTTGCAGATCAGCTAATTACCAGAACGTCGCGCCGTAAAACAGGCACACGAGGAGAATCGAATGCTTCCGGCTCTATGGGTTGCCAAAACAGGCCTGTCCGCCCAGGACACCAACCTGACCACCATTTCCAACAACCTGGCGAACGTGTCGACCACGGGTTTCAAACGTGACCGCGCCGAGTTCCAGGACCTGCTCTACCAGATCAAGCGTCAGCCAGGCGCCCAGTCGACCCAGGACAGCGAACTGCCGTCGGGTCTGCAACTGGGTACCGGTGTGCGCATCGTCGGCACCCAGAAGAACTTCACCGCCGGCAGCCTGCAAACCACCGAGCAGCCACTGGACATGGCCATCGACGGTCGCGGTTTCTTCCAGATCCTGCAACCGGACGGCACCACGTCCTACACCCGTGACGGCACCTTCCACCTGGACTCCAACGGCCAGATCGTCAACGCCAGCGGCTTTGCCCTGGAGCCGGCGATTGTCATTCCGAACGATGCGCAGACCTTCACTGTCGGCCGCGACGGCACCGTGTCCATCACCGTTGCCGGCAACCCGGCTGCCCAGGTGATCGGCAACCTGCAGACCGCCGACTTCATCAACCCGGCCGGCCTGCAGGCAGTGGGCAACAACCTGTTCCTGGAAACCGCCGCCAGTGGTGCGCCGCAAGTCGGCACACCGGGCCTGAACGGTTTCGGCACCACGCTGCAGAACACCCTGGAAACGTCCAACGTCAGCACCGTTGAGGAGATGGTCAACATGATCACCACCCAGCGCGCCTACGAGATGAACTCCAAGGTGATCTCCACCGCCGACCAGATGCTCTCGTTCGTAACGCAGAACCTGTAATCAAGTCTATGTGGCGGCCTTGAGGCTGCCTGCAACACCGTGAGGTAGGGTCATGAATCGCTATGTATCTGTTCTGGCACTGAGTGGGATCGCCGCGCTCGCAGGTTGCGTGCCTGCGACGCCCAAACCCAATGACCCTTACTACGCCCCGGTGTTGCCGCGCACGCCGTTGCCGGCGGCCGCCAACAACGGCTCGATCTATCAGGCCGGTTTCGAACAGAACCTCTACAGCGACCGCAAGGCGTTCCGGGTCGGTGACGTCATCACCATCACCCTGAACGAAAGGACCCAGGCCAGCAAAAACGCCAACTCGCAAATTGGCAAGAACAGCAAGGCCAACATCGGCCTGAGTTCGCTGTTCGGCAGCAGCGCCACCACCAACAACCCGTTCGGCGATGGCGACCTGAGCCTGAGTGCCAGCTACGAAGGTGACCGCGCGACCAAGGGCGACAGCAAGGCGGCGCAGGGCAATACCCTGACCGGCTCGATCACCGTGACCGTTGCCGATGTGTTGCCCAACGGCATCATCGCGGTGCGCGGCGAGAAGTGGATGACCCTCAACACCGGCGATGAGCTGGTGCGGATTGCCGGCCTGGTTCGCGCCGATGACATCTCGACCGACAACACCGTGTCGTCGACCCGTGTCGCCGATGCGCGCATCACCTACTCGGGCACCGGTTCGTTTGCCGATGCGAGTCAGCCAGGCTGGTTCGACCGTTTCTTCCTCAGCCCGCTGTTCCCTTTCTAGGTGGCTTTCCAGTTGAGCATGTTGAACTTCAAACACCTTATGGTGGCCGCCCTGATGCTGTCGGCAGCCTTCAATGCTCAAGCCGAGCGCCTCAAGGACATCGCCAGCATTTCCGGCGTGCGTTCCAACCAGTTGATCGGCTACGGCCTGGTGGTCGGGCTTAACGGCACCGGCGACCAGACGACGCAGACACCGTTCACCCTGCAGACCTTCAACAACATGCTCTCGCAGTTCGGCATCAAGGTGCCGCCGGGTTCGGGCAACGTGCAGCTGAAGAACGTGGCGGCCGTGTCGATCAGCGCCGACCTGCCGGCGTTTGCCAAGCCGGGTCAGCAGGTCGACATCACTGTTTCCTCCATCGGCAACTCCAAGAGCTTGCGCGGCGGCACTTTGCTGCTGACGCCACTCAAGGGGATCGACGGCAACGTCTATGCGGTGGCCCAGGGCAACCTGGTGGTCGGCGGTTTCGATGCGGAAGGGCGCGATGGCTCGAAGATCACCGTCAACGTTCCGTCGGCCGGTCGCATCCCAGGCGGTGCCTCGGTTGAGCGCGCGGTGCCGAGCGGTTTCAACCAGGGCAACAGCCTGACGCTGAACCTCAACCGTTCCGACTTCACCACGGCCAAGCGCATCGTCGACAAGATCAACAACATGCTCGGCCCCGGCGTGGCCCAGGCCATCGACGGCGGTTCGATTCGCGTCACCGCGCCGCTCGATCCAAGCCAGCGGGTCGACTACCTGTCGATCCTGGAAAACCTCGAGATCGATCCGGGCCAGGCGGTGGCGAAAGTCATCATCAACTCCCGTACCGGCACCATAGTGATCGGCCAGAACGTCAAGGTTTCTCCGGCCGCCGTGACCCACGGCAGCCTGACCGTGACCATCACCGAAGACCCGATCGTCAGTCAGCCCGGCCCTCTGTCCAACGGCACGACGGCGGTGGTGCCGCGTTCGAAGGTCAATGCCCAGCAGGAAGCCAAGCCGATGTTCAAGTTCGGCCCTGGCACCACCCTCGACGAGATCGTGCGGGCGGTGAATCAGGTCGGCGCGGCACCGGGTGACCTGATGGCCATCCTCGAAGCGCTGAAGCAGGCCGGCGCCCTGCAAGCCGACCTGATCGTGATCTGAGGACGGCCATCGTGGATATGCGCAAGAGCGGTCTGGTCAGCAGCAGCGATTCGGGTTCCTACTCGGACCTCAATCGTCTGAATCAGCTCAAGGTCGGCGACAAGAACAGCGACGGCAACCTGCGCAAGGTGGCTCAGGAGTTCGAGTCGCTGTTCATCGGGGAAATGCTCAAGTCCATGCGTTCGGCCACTGACGCGCTGGGCCAGGACAATCCGATGAACACCCCGGCGGCCAAGCAATATCAGGAAATGTACGACCAGCAACTGGCCGTTTCCATGTCCCGCGAGGGCGGTGGTATCGGCCTGGCTGACGTGCTGATGCGCCAGATGTCGAAGAACAAACCGCTGGCGCCGGGTGAAGCCGCCGCCGCGTCTCTGGCCAGGCAAGAGGCCGCGAAAGCAGCCGTGCAAACGCCGGTGGCGGCCGGCACGGTGGCCATCAACGGACCGCTGTCGCGGGTCAATGGCCAGCGTCCGTTGTGGGCTTCGCGCTCGGTCCATGCGCCGCAGGAGGCGGGTGAGGGTGGTCATCGCAATGACATGGCGCTGATCAATCAGCGACGCCTGGCATTGCCGCCGAAGCTGGCTGATCGTCTGTTGGCAGGGCTGGTGCCTTCGGCGACGCCCGCTGCCACGACGATCAACAAGACCCCGTTGCCTGAGCGCGCGACAAACACCGGTACGGGACCGCTGTACAACGGTGACTGGCTGGCGACTGCGCAGCAATCCTCCTCTGGCGGCATGCAGATCTACGGTCGCGCCATGGCGCAGATTCCTCTGGCGCCAGCGAAGAAAGCCTTCGGTTCCGCCGACCAGTTCGTCAACACCATGTTGCCGATGGCCAGGGAAGCAGCGGCGCGGATTGGTGTCGATCCGCGTTACCTGGTGGCCCAGGCGGCCCTGGAAACCGGCTGGGGCAAGTCGGTCATGCGTGCTCAGGACGGCAGCAGCAGTCACAACCTGTTCGGCATCAAGGCCGGCAACAGTTGGCAGGGCAATTCGGCGCGAGCGATCACCAGCGAATTCCGAAACGGGCAGATGGTCAAGGAGACGGCCGAGTTCCGTTCCTACGACTCCTACAAGGACAGTTTCCATGACCTTGTAACTTTGCTGCAGACCAATAATCGCTATCAAGATGTCGTGAAGTCGGCCGATAACCCGGAACAGTTTGTACGCGAGTTGCAGAAGGCCGGTTACGCAACCGACCCGAACTACGCGAGCAAGATTTCGCAGATAGCCAAGCAGATGACGAGTTACCAGAACTACGCTGCGGCGGGCGTTTCCACTACGCCTTTATAGGCACAAGGTATAAGGTCTGAAACATGAGTTTGCTCAATATCGGGATGTCGGGGCTGAACGCCAGTCAAGTGTCGTTGGCGACTGTCGGCAACAACATTGCCAACGCCAACACGGCCGGCTACTCACGTCAGCAAACCATTCAGGGCAGTAATTCCTCGCACCTGAGCGGTGGCGTGTTTATCGGTAGCGGTACGACCCTGGCCGATGTGCGTCGGGTCTATAACGCTTATCTCGATAACCAACTGCAAACCAGCACCTCGCTGAGCAACGATGCCAATGCCTACCTTGATCAGGTGAATCCGCTCGACAAGCTCTTCTCCGACAAGACCACGGGGATCAGTGCGGTGTTGAGCAGCTTCTTCTCCTCGGTCCAGACATCCGCCGGTACACCGAGCGACACGGCCGCCCGGCAACTGCTGCTGACCAATGCGCAAACACTGAGTAATCGCTTCAACGCCCTGGCGTCGCAGATGACGCAACAGAACGAAGGGATCAACAGTCAGTTGACGACCTTGACCGGGCAGGTCAACCAACTGACGTCTTCGATTGCCTCGTTGAACCAGCAGATTTCCCAGGCCAGCACCTCGACAGGTAGTGGCCCGAGCAACTTGCTCGATGCGCGAAATGAAGCGGTTCGCTCACTCAATGAACTGGTCGGCGTCACGGTCCAGGAGCAAAACGGTAGTTACAACATCTCCCTGGGGAACGGCCAGACCCTGGTGTTGGGCAACACATCGAACACCCTTTCGACCGCCCGAACCGGGATCGACAAAAGCCAGCTGAATATTCAGGTCAACTCGCCGTCTTCAAACAGTGACATCACCTCTGTCATCAGCGGCGGCAAGATTGGCGGCCTGCTGCGTTATCGCGAAGACGTACTGGTGCCAGCGCAGAACGACCTGGGCCGCACAGCCCTGGTGATGGCCGACAAGATCAATAGTCAGTTGGGGCAAGGGCTGGATGCCAATGGCGAGTTTGGTGCTTCGCTGTTTTCCAACATCAACAGTGCGACCGCGATCAGCCAGCGCAGCCTGGCGTCGTCGAACAACAGTACCGGCTCGGGCAATCTGAATGTCACGATCACCAATTCCAGTGCGCTGACTACCTTCGATTATTCGGTCACCTTTACCGCTGCCGACAAGTACACAGTCAAGCGTTCCGACGGCAAGGATATGGGCGCTTTCGATCTGTCGCCGGCAGCCGAAATCGATGGTTTCAAGCTTGATCTGAATGGCGGCGCCCTCCAGGCCGGCGACACGTTCAAGGTGACGCCGACCCGCAACGCCGCGAGTTCCATCACCACCCAGATGACCGACTCGAACAAGCTCGCGTTTGCCGGCCCGCTGGTTGCGACCGGCAGCACGAGCAATGGCGGAACCGGTGCATTGACCCCTCCGGCGCTGTCCACTCCGTTGGATATCTATGGCGGTGCCGATCTGGCCACCCTGCAGGCGGGCATCAAGGATTCCACGCCGGTGACGCTGGCCTTCAAGGAGGCGGCGGGCGGCAGTCAAGCCTATGAAGTATTCAACTCGAAAGGGCAGAGCATCGGCACGGGCACCATCGTCCCCGGCCAAAGCAATGACCTGACCATCAATGTGCCGATGCTCGACGCCTCAGGCGCGCCGATCCCGGGCAAGTCGTTTTCTTTCAACACGACGGTCAGTGGCTCGCCGTCGAAGAATGACAAGTACGAAGTCGCGTTCAACGTCGACGGCAAGAAGGACAACAGCAACGCCAACCAACTGTTGGCGCTGCAAACCAAGGCGACGGTGGGTGTGACGGGCGGCAACGCCGGGATGAGCCTGACCACCTCCTACAGCCGTCTGGTCGAACAGGTGGGCGCCAAGGCCAGCCAGGCCCTGGGTGACAGCACCGCCAGTGGCGCGATTCTGTCCCGGGCCAAATCCGAAGTCGCGTCGGTGTCCCAGGTCAACCTGGACGATGAAGCCGCCGACCTGGTCAAGTTTCAGCAGTACTACACCGCGTCGTCGCAGATTATCAAGGCCGCGCAAGAAACGTTCAGCACGCTGATCAACAGTCTTTAAGGGAGTCTTCGACGATGCGAATTTCTACAGCCCAGTACTTTGAGGCAAGTGCGGCCAAGTACCAGAACAACTTCTCCTCGATTGTGAAGACTCAGGAGCAGATCACTTCGGGCGTGCGGATTCAGAGTGCCGGTGATGATCCTGTGGGGGCTGCGCAGTTGCTGATGTTGCAGCAGCAGAGGGAGATGTTGGGGCAGTACAGCAACAACATGGGCAGTATCAAGAATTCGCTGATGAACGAAGAGAGTGTACTCGATGCCGTCAATACGGCATTGCAGCGTGCTCGCGAGTTGGCCCTGAGTGCCGGTGATGGCAGCAAGAGCGACGCGGACCGCCAGTCGATTGCCGAAGAGTTGGGTGAGATTGAAGCCAACGTGTTGAGTTTGCTCAACAGCAAGGATTCGGCAGGCAATTACATGTTCTCCGGCTCGAAAACCTCGACGCCGCCTTACGTGCGCAACAACGACGGCACCTACTCTTATCAGGGTGACGATACCCAGTTGAGTCTGCAGGTGTCGGATACCTTGTCCATTGCCACCAATGACACCGGTAAAAGTGTCCTCGAATCGGCGATCAACTCTGGACGTACCCAGGCCGTACTCGATCCGTCGAAACCTAACGACGGGACTGTTTCGGTATCTGCAGGGTTGTTGAAATCGAGCGCGGCGTACACCAAGAACTTTGCTGCCGGAGAGCCCTACGAACTGAAGTTCGTGGACAGTACGCACTACACCATCGCGGATAAAGACGGTAATGACGTCACTGCCGAGGTGTCTGGTAACGGTACTTTCGATTCGAAGAAAGAAGGTGGATCGACCATCAGTCTGCGCGGTGTGGAGTTCGATATCACTCTGCGACTCAAAGCACCTGTCGATCCGGTGACCAACCTGCCAATGACGCCTGACGCAGAGGTCAAGGACCATATTTTCTCATTGGGCACCAAGCCCGACACCTTCAATGCTTCCCGGACCCCGAGCAATGGTTCAACGGCGCAGATCACGGGTTCTGGTGTGACTGACCAGGCCGCCTACGTCAGCGGATTCCCCAACAGTGGCGTGGTCATAAAATTTACCGACGCCACCAATTACAAAGTGTATGCCCAGCCTATGGGGGCAGACAGCAAGTCGATCGCCGATGGTGTGTTGGCGGGGGGATCTATCATGGTAGCGGGTGTGAAGCTTGATTTCACCGGAGCCCCAGGGGCGGACGATCAGTTCGTGGTGGGTGCCAGCAGCCATCAGACCCAGAGTGCCCTCGACACATTGAGTCAATTGCGCCAGACGCTGGAAACGCCTTCTGATGGCAACGACCTGGCTCAGATCAAGCTCAAGGATGCATTGAATTCGGCTGTCAGCAACCTGGCCAATGCCAGCGAACAGGTCCTGACAGTGCGTGGAGCGATAGGCGCGCGTCTGAATTCGGTTGATATCCAGACCTCGGAAAACATTAGTCTGGGGCTTTCGAACAACAGTACCCAGGCCGCTATTGGTAACACCGATGTGGCGACTGCCTCCATTGATCTGGCGTTTCAGCAATCCTTGCTGCAAGCCTCGCAACTGGCATTCGTCAAGATTGCCCAGTTGAGCCTGTTCAACAAGCTTTGATCCCCTTCGATTGCCGGCATCTTTGATGCCGGCAGCGCCTCGCCTGTCCGTAATTTGCTTTTCGACTCACTCACTGGTGTATTTTTCGTCATCCTCCAGGCGGATGATCGCTTGTTTGTGGCTGGATGTTTTGCGCAAGGCACGCATAATGCGTGACCTGCGAGTCATGAAGTGCATCTTCACTGTATTGTGTCAAAAAGGATGGGCAGGGGGTCGCCCCTTGCCAGGCGTGTTTTCAGGGTTTCTGGAGCGTCTGTGCCGTATTTTTTTCGCTCGGTGAAATCCAGTATTGTCGTACCGCTCGGTCATGCGAGCGGTGATCTCCAGCTATCTAGTATTGGGAAGCCACAATGATTGGCATAAAAAGCATTGCCAGCTACGTGCCAGCGAGTGGGCTGGATAACTATGCGCAGGGTGCGAAGTTCGAGAAGGATGAAGAGTTCATCCTCGGGAAAATCGGTTCGGCGTTCCTGCCGCGCAAGGATGCTGATCAGGAAACCTCCGACCTGTGTGTCGAAGCGGCCAATGCGTTGTTCGCCAACAACCCTCAGCTCGACCGTCAATCCATCGACGTGCTGATCGTCGTCACCCAGAACGGCGACGAAGAGGGCCTGCCGCACACCTCGGCCATCGTCCAGGACAAGCTCGGCCTGTCGACCAATGTCGCCGCTTTCGACATCTCCCTGGGTTGCTCCGGTTACGTCTACGGCATCTATGCGATCAAGGGTTTCATGGAAGCTGCCGGGTTGAAGAATGGCCTGCTGATCACCGCAGACCCGTATTCGAAGATCGTCGACCCGGAAGACCGCAACACCACCATGCTGTTCGGCGATGCCGCCACCGCCACCTGGATGGGTGAAGATGCAGTCTGGCAGCTGGGCAAGGCCAAGTTCGGCACCGACGGCTCCGGCGCTCCGCATCTGAAGGTGACCGACGGCGTGTTCTTCATGAACGGACGCCAGGTGTTCAACTTCGCCTTGCTCAAGGTACCGGCGCATTTGCATGAATTGCTCAATCAGTCAGGTCTTACGTCCCAGGACATCGATGCCTTCTGCATTCACCAGGGCAGCGCGGCCATCGTCGATGCAGTGGCACGTCGATTTGAAAACGAGCCGGAGAAGTTCATCAAGGACATGGTCGAGACCGGCAATACCGTCTCTTCGAGCATCCCCTTGCTGCTGGAAAAGCACATGTTCGACTCCAGCTGGAAACGTGTAGCGATCAGTGGTTTCGGCGTAGGCCTGTCCTGGGGCTCGGCGCTGATCCATCGCACCTGACGCGCCAGTTTAATAACGCCAAAAAAACGCCCATGGCCGCAAGTTCATGGGCGTTTTTGCGTTCAGGTGGCTAATCCAAGCCCTTGAAAACACAAGGGGTGGCACGGTGCTAGCAAAAAAAATGAAAAAAGCCCTCAAGCAACCTGCTTTCACGACGATAACCATTACGAAGGTTCTCTAGGCCATACCCGGCGGTTGCCAGGGCCGGAAGCCGCAGCACCCAACCAACGAGGAATTCGTCATGGCTTTATCTGTTAATACCAACATCACCTCCCTGGGCGTTCAGAAAAACCTGAACAAGGCTTCCGATGCCCTGAGCAACTCGATGAACCGTCTGTCTTCCGGCCTGAAAATCAACAGCGCCAAGGACGACGCAGCTGGCATGCAGATCGCCAACCGTCTGGGCAACCAGGTTAAAGGCTTGAACGTTGCCATCGCCAACGCCAACAACGGTGTATCGATCGCGCAGACCGCTGAAGGCGCGATGCAAGAATCCACCAACCTGCTGCAACGTCTGCGTGAGCTGGCCCTGCAGTCTGCGAACGGTGATAAAAGCGACGCTGACCGTGTTTCCCTGCAGCAGGAATTCACCGCCAAAGTGGGTGAGCTGACCCGTATTTCCAACACCACCACCTTCGGTGGCCGTAACCTGCTGGACGGTTCGTTCAGCAACGTAGGTTTCCAGATCGGCGCCAACGCCAACGAAACCATTTCGTTTGGCATGACCGACATCAGCGCTACTGGCCTGAAAGGTACCTACAGCGAAGCGAGCGTTAACAGCACTGCATTGGCTGGCTTGAGCGCTACCGCAACTGGTTCGGTTCTGGATAAAAAAGCTACCGTAACAGGTGCCGCGAACACTGCCACTCTTGCTACTGACGCGTTCACTATCAATGGTGTGGAGATCACTCTGACTGGTGCTGCTATTGGTGCTCCTGCAGGTGCGGATGGTGTGGCCGCAATTAACGCAAAAACTGCCCAAACCGGCGTTACAGCGACTGCCGGTGCTGGCGGCGTCCTGACCTTGACTTCGAAGTCGGACTTCACTCTTGGTGCTTCTTCTAACGGTGCTGCCACTGATGGTTTGGCCAGCCTGGGCTTGACGGCGGCTACGACTACTGCGGCAACTAAAACAAACGCGACCACCATGGATGCTGTTGGTGGTATCACGGTAAATGGCGCGGCAGTGTCGTGGACCGCAACCGACACACTGGGAACTGTCCTGACCGCTATTGCTGCACAGGCAGGCACGGGCGCTACAGCCGCTATCGTTGACGGCCGTGTGAAAGTGACCTCGGGTGACGGCGAAGACATCAAGCTGGCCAACACCGCTAGCGGCTCGCTGTCCCAGCTGGGTCTGTCGGCTGGCACTTCCCAGGCCAAGCTGACTGCTGATACTTCCATCGACCTGAACGGCGTAGAAGTTAAGTTCAAGAAAGGCGACACCAGCGACGCGATCGTTGCGTCGATCAACAGCGCCAGCACCGGCGTGAACGCCAGCAAAAACGCTGACGGCACCCTGAATCTGTTCGCTGACAAAGACATCACCGTCAAGGACGGCAGCGCGGGTACCGGTCTGGCCGCGCTGGGTCTGACCACTGTTTCCGCTGCTGGTACCAAGGCTGCAGTGACCATGGAAACCACCGTTTCCGATCTGAGCATCCTGACCAATGCCTCTTCGCAGCAAGCAGTTCAAGCTCTCGACGGCGCCCTGCAGCAGATCGACAGCCAGCGCTCCCAGCTGGGTGCGGTACAAAACCGTTTCGCCAGCACCGTGGCCAACCTGCAGAGCATTTCGCAGAACTCCACCGCCGCCAAAGGCCGTGTAGAAGACGCTGACTTCGCTTCTGAAGCGGCTGAGCTGACCAAGCAACAAACTCTGCAACAGGCTTCCACCGCGATCCTGTCCCAGGCCAACCAACTGCCATCCGCTGTTCTGAAGCTGCTTCAGTAATCTCGGTATCGGTTGAATAACGGAAGGGCGCGTTTACGTGCCCTTTCGTTTTTTTCAGTTTTGAGGTGATGACATGGACATGAGCATTAAGCTGAACGCGCATTACCCTGCCGGTACAACCCAGGCCACCAATGCCTCTGCCACTCAGGCGCCGCCTGTGGTTAAGAAAGAGCCGGCGGCGGCTGAAGAAAGCCAACGTGTGGCACTGGAAAAAGCGGTAACCGATATTCGCGAGTTCATTCAATCGACTCAGCGCAACCTCGACTTCTCCATCGATGACTCGACCGGCATGGTCGTGGTCAAGGTGGTTGCCACGGAAAGTGGCGAAGTGATCCGACAGATTCCATCAGAGACGGCGCTCAAGCTGGCGCAAAACCTGAGTGATGCCAGCAGCCTGTTGTTCGATTCCAAGGCCTGAGCTGGCATGAAATGTGTTTCTGGCTGCAGCTACGGCAGTATTCGCCAATAAAGCGGCAGCCACAGGACAAGGAGAATACCCATGGCGAGTTCAACGATTTCCGGCCCCGGTTCGGGCTACGACACCCAAGCCATCGTCAAGGCATTGGTAGGGGCTGAAAAGGCGCCTAAACAAGCGCAGATCACCAGTCAGCAAAAAGACACGACCATCCAGTTGTCGGGCGTCGGCTCGGTGAAAAGCGCGCTGGAAGCCTACCGGGCGGCAATCGCGAAGTTGAACAACGTGGCCGCGTTCAACGGCCTGGCTGCTACCTCGTCCGAAGAAAAGAACGTCAAGGTCACCCTGGGCGATGGCGCCTCCAGTGGCAAGTACGTGGTGGTCGTCAACGATCTGGCGACATCGTCGAAAGTCACCAGCAAGGTGTTCGAAGGTGGGGCTTCGGGTTCTGCCAACTCCACCGATGAAGCCCAGACACTGACCATCACCCAGTCGGGCAAGAGCTACGACGTGCTGGTGCCTGGCGGCGCAACCCTGCAAGAAGTGCGTGAGTCGATCAATACCCAGCTCTCGGCCCAGGGTATCAGCGCCAACGTCTTGAGCGATGCGAACGGCGCGCGCCTGGTGATCGGCTCGAATACCACGGGTGTGGACACCGATATCACCCTCAGCGGTGACTCGGAACTGGCCCAGGGTTATGACAAGGGCACACCAGCGCAAAACGCCAAGTACACCATCGACGGCATCGCGATGGAGTCCACCAGCAACAAGGTCACTTCCGCCATCAGCGGGGTGTCGCTGGAGCTGTTGGCAAAGGACAAGGACAAACCGGTCACCATCAGTGTGGCGAGCAACACCGACACGCTGAAAACCTCGGTCCAGTCCTTCGTCACGGCCTACAACGCGTTGATGACCAGTATCAATACCCAGACCAAGGTCACCGCCACCGGCGACTCCGCGACCACCACCGCGGGCGCCTTGACCGGTGACGCATCGATGCGTCAGTTGGTCAACAATCTGCGCAGCGAATTGGTTAACGGTTCGGGGGCGGGTGCAATCAGCAGCCTGGCACAGGTGGGCATTACCACCGACCAGAAAACCGGTCTGCTGAGTCTGGATGACAAGGTGTGGGACAAAGCTGTGGTCAAGGGCGCCGGTGATATTGCCAAAATGTTTACCGGTGATACTGGCCTGGTGAATCGCATGACCAAGGCCACTGCCTCGTATGTCGGCACGACCGGAACGCTGGCTAGTCGTGTGACAGACCTCAACAACAAGTTGACCGATCTCACTTCCCAGCAAACAGAGCTGGATCGGCGTATGGAAAGCCTGCAGTCATCCTTGACCGCCAAGTACACGGCCATGGACACCCTGATCGCCCAGCTCAACGCCAGCAGCTCCAGCATCATGACTACCCTCAACTCGCTGAATAATCCGAAATCGGATTAATGGTGGGCGGTGACATGGGCCTGAGGGCCCGGATTAAAGTTTTACGTGACGCAGTCGACAAACTTGATATTGAAAAATGTCCGACTGCGGCCGGTAACGAGGTAGAAGCATGAATCCGATGAAAGCCCTTCGCGCGTACCAGAAGGTCAACTCCCACGCTCAGATCTCCGAGGCCAGCCCTCATCGTCTGATCCAGATGCTGTACGAGGGCGGCCTTGATCGCCTGGCCCAAGCCAAAGGTGCAATGGCTCGTGGGGATATCGCGCAAAAGTGCCTGCTGATCAGCAAGGCGATTGACATCATCACTGGCCTGCGTCAGGGCCTCCATGAAGAGAAGGCCGAAGATCCTGCCACGATTCAGCAACTGGACAGTTTGTATGAGTACATGAACTCTCAACTGCTGAAGGCAAACGTCAATAACGATCCAGAAATCATCGACGAAGTCGCCCGCCTGCTGACCACTTTGAAAAGTGGTTGGGACGCGATTGCGCCGCAATAGGCCTGATGGTCAGAGGGTGATGTCATGAGTCAAGCACTGCAGCGGATTGAAGAGACGCGCGAAGCCCTGATCGACGCCCTGGAGGCGCGCGACTGGGATGCCATTGGCGAGCTGGATACGGCTTGCCGCGAATGCGTCGACGAGGTGCTCAGTGAAGCGCCGATCGACGAAGACGCGGTGCGCAGCAATCTGGAAGGGTTGTTGGCGGTGTACAAAGATTTATTGACGGCAACGATGGGCGAGCGTCAGGCAATAGTCGATGAGATGTCGCAGATGAACCAAGCACAAAAGGCATCAAAGGTTTACCATCTGTTTGGATAATTAACCCCAAGTTAATCCAGACATGTGCGCCATAAATTTGACTGTGCACGGTTTTTTGACTTAACTAGTGGCTGGTTCCAGAATTCAGTCGTCTTCAGGCGTATCAGGCCTGCAAGCGTTTAGCTTGCCCCAGCATTTTGGGCATTGAGTTGACTAGGGAAGTTGCTATTGCATGTGGCGTGAAACCAAAATTCTGCTGATTGATGACGATAGCGTCCGCCGCCGCGACCTGGCGGTGATTTTAAATTTTCTCGGCGAAGAAAATTTACCCTGCGGTAGCCATGACTGGCAGCAGGCTGTCGGCTCTTTGTCGTCAAGTCGTGAAGTAATCTGTGTCCTGATCGGGACGGTCAATGCTCCTGGTGCACTTCTGGGCTTGCTAAAGACACTCTCGACCTGGGATGAGTTCCTTCCGGTTTTGTTAATGGGCGATAATTCTTCCATTGACCTGCCGGAAGACCAGCGTCGCCGGGTGCTTTCGACCCTCGAAATGCCGCCCAGCTACAGCAAGCTGCTCGACTCGCTGCACCGTGCCCAGGTCTATCGCGAGATGTACGACCAGGCCCGCGAGCGCGGTCGTCATCGCGAACCCAATCTTTTCCGCAGTCTTGTCGGCACCAGCCGGGCGATCCAGCACGTCCGCCAGATGATGCAGCAAGTCGCCGATACCGATGCCAGCGTGCTGATCCTCGGTGAGTCCGGTACCGGCAAGGAAGTGGTTGCGCGCAACCTGCATTACCATTCCAAGCGTCGCGAAGCGCCGTTCGTGCCGGTCAACTGCGGGGCGATCCCGGCCGAGTTGCTGGAAAGCGAATTGTTCGGTCATGAGAAGGGCGCCTTCACCGGGGCAATCACCAGCCGTGCCGGTCGATTCGAGCTGGCCAATGGCGGCACCCTGTTCCTCGATGAAATCGGTGACATGCCGCTGCCGATGCAGGTCAAGCTGCTGCGCGTATTGCAGGAGCGCACCTTCGAGCGCGTGGGCAGCAACAAGACCCAGAGCGTCGACGTGCGCATCATTGCCGCGACCCACAAGAATCTCGAGAGCATGATCGAGATTGGCACCTTCCGCGAAGACCTGTACTACCGCCTGAATGTGTTCCCGATCGAGATGGCGCCGCTGCGAGAGCGCGTCGAGGACATTCCGCTGCTGATGAACGAGCTGATCTCGCGCATGGAGCACGAGAAGCGCGGTTCGATCCGTTTCAACTCGGCGGCGATCATGTCGCTGTGCCGGCATGGCTGGCCGGGCAACGTCCGCGAACTGGCCAACCTGGTGGAGCGCATGGCGATCATGCATCCCTATGGCGTGATCGGTGTGGTCGAGTTGCCGAAGAAATTCCGCTACGTCGACGATGAAGACGAGCAAATGGTCGACAGCCTGCGCACCGATCTGGAAGAGCGCGTGGCCATCAACGGCCATACGCAGGACTTCACGGCCAGCGCCATGTTGCCGCCGGAGGGCCTGGACCTGAAGGACTACCTCGGTGGACTGGAGCAAGGGTTGATTCAGCAGGCGCTGGATGATGCCAACGGCATCGTGGCCCGCGCGGCCGAGCGTCTGCGTATTCGTCGTACCACGCTGGTGGAAAAGATGCGCAAGTACGGCATGAGTCGTCGTGATGGAGACGAACAGGCGGATGATTGACGCCTGTTTTTCAACCCATTCATTTATAAGAAGTTTTTTTTAGGCATGGGTATTGCTTTGTCCCTCGCAACGTTCCGTTTCACTGACGGTCAGCCAAGCGAGAGAGCACAATGCCCCTATCCGCCCAGATATCTCCTGCCTCAGATGCTTTTGGGGATGCTTCGCGGCAGCCGTCGTCCGTAGAGCAGGCGAGCCGTCCGGGCCTTGAGCAGGCATTCGCGCTGTTCAATCAGATGTCCAGTCAGTTGACCGATTCCTACAGCATGCTTGAAGCCCGGGTCACCGAGCTCAAGGGTGAGCTGGCGGTGGTCAGCGCTCAGCGCATGCAGGAGCTGGCGGAAAAAGAACGCCTGGCCAACCGTCTGCAAAATCTCCTTGATCTGTTACCTGGCGGTGTCATCGTCATCGACGCCCAAGGCATCGTGCGCGAAGCCAATCCGGCGGCGTGCGAGTTGCTGGGCCTGCCGCTGGAAGGTGAATTGTGGCGCCACGTCATTGCCCGCTGTTTTGCGCCGCGCGAAGACGATGGCCATGAGGTCTCCCTCAAGGATGGCCGGCGTCTGTCGATCGCCACGCGCTCGCTGGACGCCGAGCCAGGCCAGTTGGTGTTGCTCAATGACCTGACTGAAACCCGCCATCTGCAGGATCAATTGGCTCGGCATGAGCGTCTGTCGTCGTTGGGGCGCATGGTCGCTTCCCTGGCTCATCAGATACGCACGCCGCTGTCCGCCGCGTTGCTGTACGCCAGTCATTTGACCGAGCAAGCGTTGCCGGTCGCTACCCAGCAGCGCTTTGCCGGGCGTCTCAAGGAGCGCCTGCACGAGCTCGAGCATCAGGTGCGCGACATGCTGGTGTTTGCTCGTGGCGAGTTGCCGCTGACCGACCGCGTAACCCCTGGCCAACTGATGCAATCGCTGCAGGCGGCCGCACTGACCCACGTGCAGGATCTGCCGATCCGCTGGCAGTGCGACAGTCATTCGGGGGAGTTGCTGTGCAATCGCGACACCCTGGTCGGCGCGATCCTCAACCTGATCGAAAACGCCATTCAGGCCGGTGCCGGTCAATTGCGCCTGAAGATTCACCTCTATACCCGCGGCAACACCCTGCGCCTGTGTGTCAGTGACAGCGGCTCGGGTATCGATGCCGCGGTTCTGGCGCGATTGGGCGAACCTTTTTTTACCACCAAAACCACCGGAACAGGTCTTGGCCTGACCGTGGTCAAGGCAGTGGCCCGTGCGCATCAGGGAGAATTGCAGCTGCGTTCGCGGCTCGGTCGCGGCACTTGCGCGCAGGTGATCCTGCCGCTGTTCAGTAACGCTCAGGGAGCGGAGTGACAGAGATGGGCATCAAGGTTCTGTTGGTCGAAGACGACCGCGCGTTGCGCGAGGCACTGGCTGATACGCTGTTGCTCGCGGGGCACGATTACAAGGCGGTGGGCTCGGCGCAAGAGGCGCTGGCAGTTGTCGGCGGCGAGGCCTTCAGCCTGGTGATCAGCGACGTCAACATGCCAGGCATGGACGGCCACCAGTTGCTGGGCCTACTGCGAGCGCGGCAGCCGCAGTTGCCGGTGTTGCTGATGACCGCTCACGGTGCGGTCGAGCGTGCAGTCGATGCGATGCGCCAGGGGGCGGCGGACTACCTGGTCAAGCCATTCGAACCCAAGGCGTTGCTCGATCTGGTGGCGCGCCATGCCCTGGGCAGTCTTGGCCTGGCCGAGGGTGAGGGGCCGGTAGCGTTCGAGCCGGCGAGCGCGCAGTTGCTCGAGCTGGCGGCGCGGGTTGCGCGCAGTGATTCCACGGTGTTGATCTCGGGGGAGTCGGGCACGGGCAAGGAGGTGCTGGCGCGTTACATCCATCAGCATTCTCATCGGGCCAGTCAGCCGTTCATTGCGATCAACTGCGCCGCGATCCCGGACAACATGCTCGAAGCGACCTTGTTCGGTCACGAGAAGGGTTCCTTTACCGGCGCCATTGCGGCGCAAGCCGGCAAGTTCGAGCAGGCCGATGGCGGCACTCTTTTGCTCGACGAAATTTCCGAAATGCCCCTGGGGCTCCAGGCCAAATTGCTGCGCGTGCTGCAGGAGCGCGAGGTCGAGAGGGTGGGGGCGCGTAAACCGATCGCGCTGGATATTCGCGTGGTGGCGACCACCAACCGCGACCTGGCGGGTGAAGTGGCGGCGGGGCGCTTTCGCGAAGACCTCTATTATCGCCTGTCGGTGTTTCCGCTGGCCTGGCGTCCGCTGCGCGAGCGCACCGCTGACATTCTGCCGTTGGCTGAGCGTCTGTTGGCCAGGCACGTCAATAAGATGAAGCATTCGGCTGCCAGGTTGTCACCCGAGGCTCAGGCGTGCCTGATCGGTTATCCGTGGCCAGGTAACGTGCGCGAACTGGACAACGCGATTCAGCGCGCGCTGATATTGCAGCAGGGCGGTCTGATCCAGCCGCAGGACTTCTGCCTGGCCGGGCCGGTGGCCTGCGCTCCGTTGCCTGTGTCTGTTCCGGTGCGGTCTGTGGAGGTCGAGTCCGAGTCGGCCGGCGCGCTGGGGGATGACCTGCGTCGCCGTGAGTTCCAGATGATCATCGATACCCTGCGCGCCGAACGCGGTCGGCGCAAAGAGGCGGCCGAGCGCCTGGGGATCAGCCCGCGCACCCTGCGCTACAAGCTGGCGCAGATGCGCGATGCCGGCATGGATGTGGAAGCGTATCTGTTCGCCACCTGACCGCTGGCCTGCGCCTTGGCCCTGTAGGAGCGAGCTTGCTCGCGAAGGTCGTTAACGATAACGCGGGGCTTCAGGATAAACACGTCGTTCTTGGGTCCATCGCGAGCGAGCTCGCTCCTACAGAAGATCGCGAGCTGATGAAGGCGTTTTGTTCGGCGTGGCCATGGAGCTGGCACCCTTGTTGCTAACACTCACTACCCGCCGAGTGAGCGTCAAAAAATTGCGGGTCGTCAAAGAGAGAAACCATGAGCCAAGGTATTGAATTCAATCGGTTGATGCTGGATATGCGCGCCATGCAAATGGATGCCATGTCTGCGCCGAAATCGACTGCCGCCCCTGAAGTGGCGGGCAGCAGCTTTTCCGACATGCTCGGCCAGGCCGTCAATAAAGTGAACGACACCCAACAGGCTTCCACTCAGTTGGCCAGCGCCTTCGAAATCGGCAAAAGCGGCGTCGACCTGACAGACGTGATGATTTCCTCGCAGAAGGCCAGTGTGTCATTCCAGGCGTTGACCCAGGTGCGCAACAAGCTGGTTCAGGCCTACCAAGACATCATGCAGATGCCGGTTTAAAGGACGAGATTGAGTCATGGCAGAAGCAGTCGCCGATAACGTTCCGGCCAAGGCCACTCCAATAGACGGCAAACCGCCTCTGTTCGGGTTGTCCTTCCTGGAAAACCTCTCCGAGATGACCATGTTGCGTCAGGTGGGCCTGTTGGTCGGTCTGGCGGCGAGCGTGGCGATTGGTTTTGCCGTGGTGTTGTGGTCTCAACAGCCGGACTACCGGCCTCTGTACGGCAGCCTTGCCGGCATGGACGCCAAGCAGGTCATGGATACCCTGGCCTCCGCCGATATTCCGTATACCGTCGAACCCAATTCCGGTGCCTTGCTGGTCAAGGCCGAGGACCTGTCCCGTGCGCGGCTCAAACTCGCGGGCGCTGGTGTCACTCCCAGCGACGGCAACATCGGTTTTGAAATCCTCGACAAGGAACAGGGGCTGGGCACCAGCCAGTTCATGGAAGCGACCCGCTATCGTCGCGGCCTCGAAGGCGAACTGGCCCGCACCATTTCCAGCCTGAACAACGTCAAGGGTGCCCGCGTGCACCTGGCGATCCCGAAGAGTTCGGTGTTCGTGCGCGACGAGCGCAAGCCGAGCGCTTCGGTGCTGGTTGAACTCTATTCCGGTCGCTCCCTCGAGCCAGGCCAGGTCGTGGCGATCATCAACCTGGTGGCGACCAGCGTTCCCGAACTCAGCAAGTCGCAGATTACCGTCGTCGACCAGAAGGGCAACCTGCTCTCGGATCAGGCGGAGAACTCCGAGCTGACCATGGCCGGCAAGCAGTTCGACTACAGCCGTCGCATGGAAAGCATGCTCACCCAGCGCGTGCACAACATCCTGCAGCCGGTGCTGGGCAACGATCGCTATAAAGCCGAAGTGTCCGCCGACGTGGACTTCAGTGCGGTCGAGTCGACTTCAGAGCAGTTCAACCCGGATCAACCGGCGTTGCGCAGCGAGCAGTCGGTCAACGAACAACGTACCGCCAGCAATGGTCCGCAGGGCGTGCCGGGTGCCTTGAGCAACCAGCCGCCATCGCCGGCCTCCGCGCCGCAAACCACAGGCGGCACGCCGGGTGCAGCTGGCATGGTGCAGCCAGGCCAGCCACTGGTTGATGCCAATGGCCAGCAAATCATGGATCCGGCGACCGGCCAGCCGATGCTCGCCCCGTACCCGGCGGACAAGCGTCAGCAATCGACCAGGAACTTCGAACTCGACCGTTCCATCAGCCACACCAAACAGCAGCAGGGCCGGTTGAATCGCCTGTCGGTGTCGGTGGTGGTCGATGATCAGGTCAAGACCAATCCGGCCAACGGCGAAACCACCCGTGCGCCCTGGACCGCCGATGAATTGGCGCGCTTCACCCGTCTGGTGCAGGACGCCGTCGGTTTCGACGCCAGTCGTGGCGACAGTGTCAGCGTGATCAACATGCCGTTCTCCGCCGAGCGCGGTGAGGTGATTGCCGATATTCCGTTCTACTCCCAGCCGTGGTTCTGGGACATCGTCAAGCAAGTGCTGGGTGTGCTGTTCATTCTGGTGCTGGTGTTCGGTGTCCTGCGTCCGGTGCTCAACAACATCACCGGTGGCGGCACAGGCAAGCAACTGGCCGGTATCGGCAGTGATATTGAGTTGGGCGGCATGGGTGGTCTGGATGGCGAGTTGGCCAACGACCGCATCAGCCTTGGCGGCCCGCAAAGCATTCTGCTACCGAGCCCGAGCGAAGGCTATGACGCTCAGTTGAACGCAATCAAGAGTCTGGTGGCAGAAGACCCGGGTCGTGTGGCCCAGGTCGTGAAAGAGTGGATTAACGCAGATGAGTGATAACCGAGCCGTTGCCGCCAAACTGTCCAAGGTCGACAAAGCCGCGATCCTGTTGCTGTCCCTGGGCTCCACCGACGCGGCCCAGGTGCTGCGCCACATGGGCCCCAAAGAGGTTCAGCGCGTGGGCATGGCCATGGCCCAGATGGGTAATGTGCACCGCGAGCAGGTCGAGCAGGTGATGAGCGAGTTCGTCGATATCGTCGGCGACCAGACCAGCCTGGGCGTCGGTTCCGACGACTATGTGCGCAAAATGCTCACCCAGGCCCTGGGCGAAGACAAGGCCAACGGCCTGATCGACCGCATCCTGCTCGGTGGCAACACCAGTGGCCTCGACAGCCTGAAGTGGATGGAGCCGCGCGCCGTCGCCGACGTGATCCGTTATGAGCACCCGCAGATCCAGGCGATCGTGGTGGCCTACCTCGATCCGGACCAGGCCGGCGAAGTGCTCGGCAACTTCGACCACAAGGTGCGACTGGACATCATCCTGCGCGTGTCCTCGCTGAACACCGTGCAACCGGCGGCCCTGAAAGAACTCAACCAGATTCTCGAGAAGCAGTTCTCCGGCAACTCGAATGCCTCGCGCACCACCCTGGGTGGCATCAAGCGCGCGGCGGACATCATGAACTTCCTCGACAGCTCGATCGAAGGTCAGCTCATGGATTCGATCCGCGAAGTCGACGAAGACCTGTCCGGTCAGATCGAAGACCTCATGTTCGTGTTCAACAATCTGGCCGATGTCGACGACCGCGGCATCCAGGCGCTGCTGCGCGAGGTGTCCTCCGATGTGCTGGTGCTGGCCCTCAAGGGGTCGGACGAAGGGGTCAAGGAGAAGATCTTCAAGAACATGTCCAAACGTGCCGCCGAACTGTTGCGCGACGACCTGGAAGCCAAGGGCCCGGTGCGCGTCAGCGACGTGGAAACCGCGCAGAAGGAAATCCTCACCATCGCCCGCCGTATGGCCGAAGCCGGAGAAATCGTTCTCGGCGGCAAGGGCGGCGAGGAAATGATCTAACACCATGGTCAAGAATGATGAAGCACCCACTGACCTGATCCGGGCCAGGGATGTCAGTGGCTTCGATACCTGGGCGTTGCCCAGTTTCGACCCGCCGCAACCCGAGCCGGAACCTGAGCCTGAACCCGAGCCGCCGGAAATGGAGGAAGTGCCGCTGGAGGAAGTCCAGCCACTGACCCTCGAAGAACTCGAAAGCATTCGCCAGGAAGCCTACAACGAAGGTTTCGCGGTGGGTGAGAAGGAAGGTTTCCACAGCACCACGCTCAAGGTCCGCCAGGAGGCCGAAGTGGCCCTGACCGCCAAGATCAGGGCGCTGGAGCAATTGATGACGCATCTGTTCGAGCCCATCGCCGAACAGGACACCCAGATCGAAAAGTCCCTGGTCGACCTCGTGCAGCACATCACCAGACAGGTGATCCAGCGCGAACTGGCCATCGACTCGACACAGATCGAACACGTCATGCGCGAAGCGCTCAAGCTCCTGCCGCTGGGCGTGGGCAATGTGCGGCTGTACATCAATCCGCAGGATTTCGAACAGGTCAAAGCCCTGCGCGAACGCCATGAAGAAACCTGGCGCATCGTCGAAGACGAGTCGTTGTTGCCCGGCGGCTGCCGGGTCGAAACAGAGCACAGTCGCATCGACGCCACGGTGGAAACCCGCATCGCGCGGGTGATGGACAAGCTGTTCGACCAGTTGCACGAGCAGGCCCTGCACCCGGCCGCGCCAGACCTGAGCCTGGAACTGCCGGTCGACAGCAAGCCTGCTGCCGCACCAGAGCCGGATGCACCTGATGCGCCTTGAACGCACCAGCTTCGCCAGGCGCCTGGGCAGCTACGCCGAGGCCACGGAACTGGAGGGCGCACCGATCCTCGAAGGCCGTCTGCTGCGCATGGTCGGCCTGACCCTCGAAGCCGAAGGCCTGCGCGCCGCCATGGGTAGCCGCTGCATGGTCATCAATGACGACAGCTATCACCCGGTGCAGGTGGAAGCCGAGGTCATGGGCTTCTCTGGCAGCAAAGTCTTTCTGATGCCGGTCGGCAGTGTCGCCGGCATCGCACCCGGCGCCCGAGTGGTGCCGTTGGCGGACAACGGTCGCCTGCCCATGGGCATGAGCATGCTCGGAAGGGTGCTCGACGGTGCCGGTCGCGCACTGGACGGCAAGGGCGGGATGAAGGCCGAAGACTGGGTGCCGATGGACGGCCCGACCATCAACCCGCTCAAGCGCGAGCCCATCAGTGAACCGCTGGACGTGGGCATCCGTTGCATCAACGGCATATTGACGGTCGGCCGCGGCCAGCGGCTCGGCCTGTTCGCCGGTACCGGTGTCGGTAAATCGGTGTTGCTGGGGATGATGACGCGCTTTACCGAGGCCGACATTATCGTCGTCGGTCTGATCGGTGAGCGGGGTCGTGAGGTCAAGGAATTCATCGAGCACATCCTCGGTGAAGAAGGACTCAAGCGTTCAGTGGTCGTGGCGTCCCCGGCGGACGATGCGCCGCTGATGCGATTGCGCGCCGCCATGTACTGCACGCGTATCGCCGAATATTTCCGCGACAAGGGCAAGAATGTCCTGTTGCTGATGGATTCCCTGACCCGTTTTGCCCAGGCCCAGCGGGAAATCGCCCTGGCCATCGGCGAGCCACCGGCGACCAAGGGCTATCCGCCATCGGTGTTCGCCAAATTGCCGAAACTGGTGGAACGGGCCGGTAACGCAGAAAAGGGCGGCGGTTCGATCACCGCGTTCTACACCGTGCTGTCCGAAGGCGACGACCAGCAGGACCCGATTGCCGACTCGGCACGGGGTGTGCTCGACGGGCACATCGTGCTGTCCCGGCGCCTGGCCGAGGAGGGGCATTACCCGGCCATCGATATCGAAGCGTCCATCAGCCGGGTCATGCCGGCGGTGGTGTCGTCGGAGCACATGGCTCGTGCGCAATATTTCAAGCAGTTGTGGTCGCGTTATCAACAGAGTCGCGACCTGATCAGCGTCGGCGCCTATGTCGCCGGCGGCGATCGCGAGACCGACCTGGCGATTTCCCTGCAACCGCAATTGGTCAAATACCTGCGGCAGGGCCTCAACGACAGCATCAGCCTGGGTGAAAGCGAAGCGTATCTCGCCTCGATCTTCGCGCCCGCGGCGGGCGGGTAAGCGGTCATGGCCCAGAGTCGGGCAGGCAGGCTGGCGCCGGTGGTGGAAATGGCCGAAAAGGCCGAGAAAACCGCGGTCCAGCGCCTGGGGCACTTTCAAGGGCAGGTTCGTCTGGCGCAAAGCAAGCTCGCCGACCTCGAAGCCTTCCGCCTCGACTATCAGGAACAATGGATCGTGCGCGGCAGTGGCGGCGTCTCGGGCCAATGGCTGCTGGGTTATCAGGGCTTCCTGGCGCAGCTGGGCACGGCCATCGACCAGCAGCGGCAAAGCCTGGCCTGGCATCAGAACAACCTGAACAAGGCCCGGGAAACCTGGCAGCAGGCATTTGCCCGGGTCGAAGGCCTGCGCAAGCTGGTTCAGCGCTATGCCGATGAGGCGCGGGCGCTCGAAGACCGGCGTGAGCAAAAGTTGTTGGACGAATTATCCCAACGATTGCCACGGCAGGATCAGTATTGAATCGGGTGGACCGCGTTATCGTTCATCGCGGGCAAGCCACGCTCCCACAGGATTTGCGCCATTTCCTGCCTTGCCCCAACCTCTACCAGCTGCTAAACCTTGTACAGCAGGTTTACAAATGACAAGGAAGCCATGACATGCCAGTTGTTACAGAAGTCTCACCCGATGGGCGAAAGCTGACGATCTCGGTCAAGGGGCGTTTCGATTTCGCCAAACATCAGGAGTTTCGTCAGTCCTACGAAGATAAACAGCTATCGGCGGTTGTGGTCGACCTGAAGGACGCCACTTACCTCGACAGCTCGGCCTTGGGCATGCTGCTTTTGCTGCGCGATCACGCCGGTGGCGACGACTCCGATGTGCGCGTGGTCAACAGCAATACCGACGTGCGCAAAATCCTCGCCATCTCCAACTTCGACAAACTGTTCGACATCAGTTGATTGCCATGCAGCCACTGGAGCCGCTGACGATCCTGATTGCCGAGGACAGCGCCGCCGATCGCCTGCTGTTGGCGAGCATCCTGCGCCGCCAGGGGCACGACGTGCTGACGGCGGCCAACGGCGCCGAAGCGGTCGACGCGTTTCGCCAGCAACATCCGCACCTGGTGTTGATGGATGCGATGATGCCGGTCATGGACGGCTTCGAGGCGGCCCGGCAAATCAAGGCCCTGGCCGGGGAAACCCTGGTGCCGATCATCTTCCTCACGTCCTTGTCCGAAAGCGAGGCACTGGCCCGTTGTCTGGAGGTCGGCGGTGACGACTTTCTGGCGAAACCCTATAACCAGGTGATTCTCGCGGCCAAGATCAAGGCGATGGATCGCTTGCGGCGCTTGCAGGACACCGTTCTGCAGCAGCGTGACCAGATCGCCCGGCACCACGACTACCTGCTCAACGAGCAGCGCGTGGCCAAGGCGGTTTTCGACAAGGTGGCGCACGCGGGCTGCCTGAACGCCGCGCCGAATATCCGTTATCTGCAATCACCCTATGCGCTGTTCAACGGCGACCTGTTGCTGGCCGCGTTCACCCCGGCCGGCGACATGCACATATTGCTGGGAGACTTCACCGGCCACGGTCTGCCGGCGGCCGTGGGCGCCATGCCCCTGGCCGAAGTCTTCTACGGGATGACCGCCAAGGGCTATGGCCTGGCGGAAACCCTGCGTGAAATGAATGCCAAGCTCAAGCGCATCCTGCCGGTGGACATGTTCTGCTGTGCCACGATGCTGTGCCTGAGTTTTCAGCGTCGTGCGGTGGAGGTCTGGAACGGTGGAATGCCCGACGGTTACCTGCATCGCATTACCAGTGGCGAGCGCACCCCTCTGCCGGCGCGGCACCTGCCTTTGGGGGTGCTGAGCCCGGAATCCTTCGATGAGCGCACCGAAGTGTTTCCCATGGCGCTCGGGGATCGGGTGTTCCTCCTGTCCGATGGGGTGATCGACACCTGCGGCGCCAATGAACAGTTGTTTGGCGTGCAGCGATTGCAGCAGGTGTTCGCCGCCAATCGTCAGCCGGATGCGCTGTTCGAAGAGATCGAGCAGGCGCTGCGCGATTTCGGTGGTCAAGCGCGCGACGATGTCAGCATGGTCGAAATCAGCCTGCTGGAGCCGGAGCAGGTCACGCCACCGGCATTGGTCTACTCCGACAGCGGCCAGTCGTGTCCGCTGGACTGGTCGGTGAGCTTCGAGTTCCGCGCCGCCACGCTCAAGCGATACAACCCCTTGCCCTATCTGTTGCAGTTGCTGCTTGAGGTGCATGGCCTTCGGGCTCAGAGCGGTGCGCTTTACAGTGTGTTGGCGGAGCTCTATTCCAATGCGCTGGAGCATGGCGTGCTGGGGCTGGATTCGAGCCTCAAGCGCAATGCATCGGGTTTTGCGCGATATTATCAAGAGCGCAATGCCCGGCTCGGCGAGCTGCAGGAAGGCTATGTGCGGGTCCATTTGCAGGTGGCGCCGACAGACGACGGCGGTTGCCTGACGATTCAGGTCGAAGACAGTGGCGAGGGGTTCGATGTCGAGCGGGTGATGGAAAGGCCTTTGGACGCCATCCGCCTGTCGGGACGCGGGATCAGCCTGATCCGCCAGTTGGGGCGTAATGCCTGCTGGACCGACAATGGTCGAAGTGCACGCGTGGAGTTTATCTGGGAGGCTCTGGCATAATCCGCGCATTCTTGATCAAGGAGTGAGCAAGTGGACGACGACACACATGTGGATCGCAACGTGCTGAGTGCGTTGCGGGAAGTGATGGAAGAGGGTTATCCGGATCTGCTGGATATCTTTCTTGCGGACTCCGAAGAGCGCCTGAAAGTCTTGAGAGCGGCTGACAGTGCCACCCTGCTCGTTGAAACCGCCCATAGCTTCAAGGGCAGCAGCAGTAACATGGGGGCCCTGCGGCTGACCGAGCTCTGCCACCAGCTCGAGCAACAGGCCACCAGTTTGCCAAGCGCGGCCGTTCTGGAACTGGTCGGCAAAATCGATCGCGAGTTCGCCGGTATCCGCCCTCTGTACGAAGCTGAGCGACAGCGTTGCCCGGCGAAAATCTGAGCAAGCGCTGCTTTTGGTCTCTATCGAGTGAAACTGGCTCGACCTTTGCAGTTATCTAACCCAACTGTACTTACGAGCCCTGTGCAGCGGAGACCGTTTCATGCCCGTTACCCCCAATATTCTGCTTCAGGCCGCCAGGCAGGCCAAGACTCAGGCTGCCTGCGCCAATCCCCCGGCAGTGGCCGCAGACCCCGGGGACAAGGCCGTAAGCTTCGCCCATGTCTACGCCAATCAGGCCCAAAACAAGCCCAATGCGTTGGCCGATGCTTCGTTCAAACCTGATCGTGACAAGACTTCCGGTGTCGGCGCGAAGAAGGACGCTGGCGACGACAAGTCTGCCGCGGGGGAACCAGTGGTTGCCGATGGCGGCAAATCCTTGCCTGCCGACCAATCGGTGCGGGCTGACGACAAGACCGCCGGCGAAGAGGCGTCAGAGGCCGAGCCGGCTCAGGTCGTCGATGCCGCGCCGGTCGATCCGGCGCTTGATCCCGCATTGCCGCAAGCCATACAGCCAGTGGTTTCAACGCCAGCGGCGCCTGCCGTAGCCGATGCGGTGCAGCCAACGGTTGAAGCGCCGGTAGCTGCGGCGCTCGCGGCTGCAAGCGTTTCGGCGCCGACCAGCGCTGACGGTGATTTCGATCCCGAGGCCGATCCACTCGACGCCCTGCCGGCGTTACGCCTGGCGATGGAGCAGAGCGGTCACGTGTCGGCTTCCAGTCAAGCGCAACCAAAGGCGGCACCAACACAAGCTGAGGGTGAGCTGACGTCGGCGCAAAACTTTGCCGCCGGCATGGCGACCATGCTGGATGTTCAGGCCGACAAGGACAGTACCGGCAATGGTGACGACAAGGCTTTCAGCGGCTTGATCGATGACGGTCTGAAGGATCTCAAGGCTGCCGGCAGCGACACCCGTGTCGATGATTTCGCCAACCGTCTGGCCGCGTTGACCCAGGCGGCCACACCGAAGACCGCCAATGCCTTGCCGGTGAACCAGCCGATCGCCATGCACCAGAGCGGCTGGACCGAAGAGGTGGTGAACCGGGTCATGTACCTGTCCAGCGCCAACCTCAAGGCCGCGGACATCCAGTTGCAGCCCGCTGAGCTGGGGCGTCTGGACATTCGGGTGAACATGGTTCCCGATCAGCAGACCCAGGTCACGTTCATGAGTGCGCATCCGGGCGTCCGTGAGGCGCTGGACAGCCAGGTCCATCGCTTGCGCGACATGTTTGCGCAGCAGGGCATGGGGCAGGTCGATGTCAACGTTTCTGACCAGTCCCGTGGTTCGCAACAAGGGCAGGAACAAGCCCGGCAAAGCCAGACCGGACGGGCCAGTGCCAACGGCGGCCGCCTCGACTCCATGGATGACGACCTGACGCCGGGCGTCGCTGAAGTGGTTGCCAATACCACCAGTGTGATCGGCTCCAGCGCGGTCGATTACTACGCCTGACGGCCGAAACAGAAACCCTGTGGGAGCGGGCTTGCTCGCGAAGAGGTCATCAGCTTCAACAACAATGTTGACTGATACACCGCCTTCGCGAGCAAGCCCGCTCCCACAGTGATTTGTGGTGTTCTCCGTGCTGCATACTCGCCTACCCATCCCTCCAACCGTTCTGGCATAACACTTGCTCTTGCCTTGCCGTGCGACTGTGAAACCCCGAATAGTGACGGATTATTGGCATGGCGAAGAGCGACGCAGCAGTAAAAGACCCCGCAACCAAAGGCAAACTCAAGCTGATCATCCTGATCGTGGTGGCCCTGCTGCTGGCGATCGGTGTGTCCGTGGGCGCGACCTGGTACTTCATGCACAGCGCTCAGAACAAGCCTGCCGCCGCCGTGGTGGACGCCGCTCCCGTCGGCAAGCAGCCAGCGATTTTCGAGCCGATGGCACCGGCTTTCGTGGCCAACTTCAACCAGAACGGCCGCCAGCGCTACATGCAGGTGAGCATCACCATGCTCGCGCGCAACCCGGCAGATCTGGAGGCGCTCAAGGTCCACATGCCGGTGATCCGCAACAACCTGGTCATGCTGTTCTCCGGCCAGGACTTTGCGACCCTCGCGTCGCCGGTCGGTCAGGAAATGCTGCGGCAGAAGGCCACCGCCAGCGTCCAGGAAGTGGCGCAGAAAGAGCTCGGCAAAGTGGTGATCGAACAGTTGCTTTTCACTAATTTCGTACTGCAGTAGGAACACGACATGGCCGTGCAGGACCTGCTGTCCCAGGATGAGATCGACGCGCTGCTGCATGGCGTCGACGATGGTCTGGTACAGACCGAAAACGCTGCCGAACCCGGCGCCGTCAAAAGCTACGACCTGACCAGCCAGGATCGCATCGTCCGTGGACGCATGCCGACCCTGGAAATGATCAACGAGCGTTTCGCCCGTTATACCCGCATCAGCATGTTCAACATGCTGCGTCGTTCGGCAGACGTAGCGGTGGGTGGCGTGCAGGTGATGAAGTTCGGCGAATACGTGCACTCGCTGTACGTGCCGACCAGTCTCAACCTGGTCAAGATCAAACCCCTGCGCGGCACCGCGCTGTTCATCCTCGACGCCAAGCTGGTATTCAAGCTGGTGGACAACTTCTTCGGTGGCGACGGCCGGCATGCCAAGATCGAAGGGCGTGAATTCACCCCGACCGAACTGCGTGTGGTGCGCATGGTGCTGGAGCAGGCGTTCGTCGATCTGAAGGAAGCCTGGCAAGCGATCATGGAAGTCAACTTCGAGTACATCAACTCCGAAGTGAACCCGGCCATGGCCAACATCGTCGGCCCGAGCGAAGCCATTGTGGTGTCGACCTTCCACATCGAACTCGATGGCGGTGGCGGCGACCTGCACGTGACCATGCCGTACTCGATGATCGAGCCGGTGCGCGAGATGCTCGACGCCGGCTTCCAGTCGGACCTCGACGATCAGGACGAGCGCTGGGTCAACGCCCTGCGCCAGGACGTGCTGGACGTCGACGTGCCGATCGGTGCGACGGTAGCCCGTCGTCAACTGCGCCTGCGCGACATCCTGCACATGCAGCCGGGGGATGTGATCCCGGTCGACATGCCGGAAGAAATGATCATGCGCGCCAACGGCGTGCCGGCCTTCAAGGTCAAGATGGGTTCGCACAAGGGCAACCTGGCGTTGCAAGTGATCGAGCCGATCGAGCGCCGTTGACCGGCGCTCTTACCCATTCGCGACTAACCGAATTCTGAACTTTTGCTCGCCGAGGACACTGACATTATGAACACGCAAGACGACCAGGCCCTGGCCGATGAGTGGGCCGCGGCCCTGGAAGAAACCGGTGATGCCGGGCAGGCCGACATCGACGCATTGCTTGCCGCCGATTCCGCCAATTCCGCGTCCAACCGCCTGCCAATGGAAGAGTTCGGCAGCGTGCCGAAAAACAACGATCCGGTGAGCCTCGAAGGCCCGAACCTGGACGTGATCCTCGATATCCCGGTGTCGATTTCCATGGAGGTGGGCAGCACCGACATCAACATCCGTAACCTGCTGCAACTGAACCAGGGCTCGGTGATCGAGCTGGATCGCCTGGCCGGCGAGCCGCTGGACGTGCTGGTCAACGGCACGCTCATTGCCCACGGCGAAGTGGTGGTGGTCAACGAGAAGTTCGGCATCCGCCTGACGGACGTGATCAGCCCAAGCGAACGCATCAAGAAGCTGCGCTGAGTGAAAAAGTTTCTCGGGGTTGTGGTGGGGAGCGCGCTGGCCATGCCGTTCGATGTGCTGGCGGCCGAGCCGGTCGCTACGGCGACCACGGCTGCTGCGCCAGCGGTGAGCAGTGGTGTGGCAGGGCAACTGACGCAGTTGGTGTTCGGCTTGCTGCTGGTGCTGGGGTTGATCTTCTTCCTCGCCTGGCTGCTGCGTCGGGTCCAGCAGGCCGGTCCGGCCGGCAAGGGGCAGGTGATCGAGATTGTCGGCTCCCGCGCGCTGGGGCCGCGCGACCGCCTGATGCTGGTGCAGGTCGGCAGCGAGCAGATTCTGCTTGGCCTGAGCCCTGGCAGCATCACTGCGCTGCACGTCCTCAAGGAGCCGGTGCAGGTGCCGGGCACCGAGAAGCCGACGCCGGAGTTTGCGCAGCGCCTGCTGGAGATGCTGGGTAAAGATCAGAAGGATAAGAAGTAATGGGTGCGCTACGCATCGTCTTGATGCTGACCCTGATGCTGGCCGCACCGCTGGCATTCGCCGCCGATCCGCTGTCGATCCCGGCCATCACCCTGGGCACCAATGCGCAGGGTGCGCAGGAATACTCGGTCAGCCTGCAAATCCTGTTGATCATGACCGCGCTGAGTTTTATCCCGGCGTTTGTCATGCTGATGACCAGCTTCACCCGGATCATCATTGTCTTCTCGATCCTGCGCCAGGCCCTGGGCCTGCAGCAGACGCCGTCGAACCAGATCCTCACCGGCATGGCGCTGTTCCTGACCCTGTTCATCATGGCGCCGGTGTTCGACCGGGTGAACCAGGACGCCTTGCAACCCTATCTGGCGGAAAAACTGACGGCTCAGGATGCGGTCGCCAAGGCGCAGGTGCCGATCAAGAATTTCATGCTCGCCCAGACCCGCACCAGCGATCTGGAGTTGTTCATGCGCCTGTCCAAGCGCACTGACATCGCGACACCGGATCAGGCGCCGTTGACCATCCTGGTGCCGGCCTTTGTGACCTCCGAGCTGAAAACGGCGTTCCAGATCGGCTTCATGATCTTCATTCCATTCCTGATCATCGACCTGGTCGTGGCCAGTGTGCTCATGGCCATGGGTATGATGATGCTCTCGCCGCTGATCATTTCCCTGCCGTTCAAGATCATGTTGTTCGTGCTGGTGGATGGCTGGGCGCTGATCATCGGCACCCTGGCCAGCAGCTTTGGTGGTGTGTCGCCATGACGCCGGAAGTTGCGGTCGACATCTTTCGTGAAGCGCTGTGGCTGACCACGTTGATGGTGGCCGTGTTGGTGATTCCAAGTTTGCTGGTGGGGCTGTTGGTGGCCATGTTCCAGGCGGCCACCCAGATCAACGAACAGACCCTCAGTTTCCTGCCGCGTCTGTTGGTGATGCTGGTGACGCTGATCGTTGCCGGGCCGTGGCTGGTGCAGACCTTCATGGAATACATCCAGCAGTTGTACGGCAGTATTCCGCAGGTCATCGGCTAAGCCATGTCATCGCTGCTGCAGTTGACGGATACCCAGATCAGCACTTGGGTAGCGACGTTCATGTTGCCGCTGTTCCGCATCGGTGCCTTGCTGATGGTCATGCCGGTGTTCGGCACCGCCCTGGTACCCAAGCGCATCCGACTGTATTTCGCCCTTGCCATCACCGTGGTCATCGCCCCGAACCTGCCACCCATGCCGCCAGTGAGCGCGCTGGATTTGAGCGGGCTGCTGCTGATTGCCGAGCAGATCCTGGTCGGCGCGATACTGGGCTTCTCCCTGCAGCTGTTTTTCCAGGCTTTCGTGGTGGCGGGGCAGATTGTCGCGATCCAGATGGGCATGGGCTTTGCCTCGATGGTCGACCCTGCCAACGGTGTGTCGGTGGCGGTGATCGGGCAGTTCTTCACCATGCTGGTGACACTGATGTTCCTGGCCATGAACGGCCATCTGGTGGTGTTCGAGGTGCTCACCGAAAGCTTCACTACGCTGCCCGTCGGCAGCGGCTTGATGGTCAATCATTTCTGGGAGCTGGCCGGCAAACTCGGCTGGGTGCTCGGCGCGGCGCTGTTGCTGGTGCTGCCGGCGATCACCGCGCTGCTGGTGGTGAACATCGCGTTTGGCGTGATGACCCGCGCCGCACCGCAGCTGAACATCTTCTCCATCGGCTTCCCGCTGACCCTGGTGCTCGGGCTGTTTATCGTCTGGGTCGGGCTGGCGGACATCGTTAATCAGTATCAACCGCTGGCCACGGAGGCCCTGCAGTTTTTACGCGAACTGGCAAAGGCGCGCTGAGTCATGGCTGAGAGCGAAAGCGGTCAGGACAAAACAGAAGACCCCACGGAGAAAAAGAAAAAGGACGCCCGTGAAAAGGGTGAGATTGCCCGCTCCAAGGAACTCAACACCCTGGCGATCATGCTCGCCGGTGCCGGTGCGCTGTTGGTCTTCGGTGGGGCGCTTGCCCAGGAGATGATGGACCTGATGCGCCTGAACTTTTCCCTGTCGCGCGACGTGGTGCTGGATCAGCGCGCGATGGGAACCTATCTGCTGCACTCGGGAAAGATTGCCTTGCTGGCGATTCAGCCGGTGATGATCACCTTGCTCCTGGCGGCGTTGATCGGGCCGATCTCCCTTGGAGGCTGGCTGTTCTCCGCCGGCACCATGGCGCCGAAGTTCAGCCGCATGAACCCTGGTGCCGGTCTCAAGCGTATGTTCTCGGGCAAGGCTGTGGCCGAACTGCTCAAGGCGCTGGCGAAGTTCATCATCGTGCTGTTCGTGGCCCTTGTGGTGTTGTCGGCGGATATCGACGACCTGTTACGCATCGCCCATGAGCCTCTGGACCGGGCGATCGTTCACAGCCTGCAAGTGGTTGGCTGGAGCACGCTGTGGATGGCCTGCGGGCTGGTCATTATCGCCGCCGTGGATGTGCCGATACAGCTGTGGGAAAGCATCAAGAAACTGAAGATGACCAAGCAGGAAGTGCGCGACGAGCACAAGGATCAGGAGGGGCGGCCGGAGGTCAAGCAGCGGATTCGACAGCTGCAGCGTGAGATGTCCCAGCGGCGGATGATGGCCGCCATTCCCGAGGCTGACGTGGTCATCACCAACCCGACGCACTACGCCGTGGCGCTCAAGTACGACCCGGAGAAGGGCGGTGCGCCGGTGTTGCTGGCCAAGGGCTCCGACTTCCTGGCCCTGAAGATCCGCGAGATCGCCGCGGCCAACGAGATCCTGCTGCTGGAGTCACCGGCGCTGGCGCGCTCGATTTATTACTCCACCGAACTGGAGCAGGAAATCCCCGGCGGGCTCTATCTGGCGGTCGCGCAGGTACTGGCCTACGTCTATCAGATTCGACAGTACCGGGCGGGCAAGGGCAAGCGGCCTGATCCGCTCAAGGATGACCTGCCGATTCCGCCGGATTTGCGCCGCGATTCCTGAGTCTAGCGCTGTCGCTGATGGCCCCTTCGTCGGAACGCCGCCCGGAGCAAGCCCGCTCCCACAGGTTCGGCGAACTCCTGTGGGAGCGGGCTTGCTCGCGAAGAGGCCAGTCCAGGCAGTACATATCCCCCTGAAAAAACACTCTATTTCTCCCTTTGCAAAAGTTGGAAAGCTTCTTGCAGTAGCCGCCCTGCGCCTGCTTCAGGCGTCAAAAGTTTGCTTTAAAGGAACGGGGAAAACCGGTGGATCGCTCTCAGTTAATCAACAGTGCCCGCAGCAACATTGCCGACCTCAGTCGGGGCAATCTGGGCGTGCCGCTGTTGTTGCTGGTCATGCTGGCGATGATGATGTTGCCGGTGCCGCCGTTCCTGCTCGACGTGTTCTTCACCTTCAACATTGCCCTGTCCATCGTCGTGCTGCTGGTGTGCGTCTATGCCTTGCGCCCGCTGGATTTCGCGGTGTTTCCGACCATTTTGCTGGTGGCGACGCTGTTGCGCCTGGCATTGAACGTGGCCTCCACGCGGGTGGTGATGCTCCACGGCCAGGACGGTCACGCGGCCGCCGGCAAGGTGATCCAGGCGTTCGGCGAGGTGGTGATCGGCGGTAACTACGTGGTCGGTATCGTGGTCTTCGCGATCCTGATGATCATCAACTTCGTCGTGGTGACCAAGGGTGCGGGGCGGATTTCCGAGGTCAGCGCGCGTTTCACCCTCGATGCGATGCCCGGCAAGCAAATGGCGATCGACGCCGACCTCAACGCCGGCCTGATCGATCAGGCCCAGGCCAAGGCCCGCCGCTCGGAAGTCGCCCAGGAAGCCGAGTTCTACGGTTCCATGGACGGTGCCAGCAAATTCGTCCGTGGTGACGCCATTGCCGGCCTGTTGATCCTGTTCATCAACCTGATCGGCGGCATGGCGGTCGGTATCTTCCAGCACGGCATGACCTTCGGCGATGCCGGCAAGGTGTATGCGCTGTTGACCATCGGTGACGGTTTGGTGGCGCAATTGCCATCACTGTTGTTATCGACAGCAGCGGCGATCATGGTGACCCGTGCGTCCGGTTCGGAGGACATGGGCAAACAGATCAATCGCCAGATGTTCGCCTCGCCCAAGGCGCTGGCGGTGGCGGCAGGTTTGATGGCGGTCATGGGCCTGGTGCCTGGCATGCCGCACTTCTCGTTCCTGAGCATGGCGGCCCTGGCGGCCGGTGGCGCCTACCTGTTCTGGAAAAAGCAGAACGTCGCCAAGGTTCAGGCCCTGCAAGAGGTCAAGCGCCAGCAGGAGCTGCTGCCGTCGCCGGCCCGCGCCCAGGAAACCAAGGAGCTTGGCTGGGATGACGTGACGCCCATCGACATGATCGGCCTGGAAGTGGGCTATCGCCTGATTCCGCTGGTGGACCGCAACCAGGGCGGCCAGCTGTTGGCGCGGATCAAGGGCGTGCGCAAGAAGCTGTCCCAGGATCTGGGCTTCCTGATGCCGACCGTGCACATCCGCGACAACCTCGACCTGGCGCCAAGTGCCTATCGCCTGACCCTGATGGGGGTGATCCTGGCGGAAGCGGAGATTTACCCGGATCGCGAGCTGGCGATCAACCCGGGGCAGGTCTACGGCACGCTCAACGGCATTACCGCCAAAGATCCGGCTTTCGGCCTGGAGGCGGTCTGGATTGAAATCAGCCAGCGTGCCCAGGCGCAATCCCTCGGTTACACGGTGGTCGATGCCAGTACAGTAGTGGCTACCCACTTGAACCAGATACTCTACAAGCATTCCAGTGAACTGATCGGTCACGAAGAAGTGCAGCAACTCATGCAATTGCTGGCCAAAAGCTCGCCCAAACTGGCGGAAGAGCTGGTGCCGGGCGTGGTTTCGCTGTCGCAACTGCTCAAGGTGTTGCAAGCGCTGTTGGCCGAACAAGTGCCGGTTCGCGATATCCGCAGCATTGCCGAGGCCATCGCCAACAATGCCGCCAAGAGTCAAGATACCGCCGCGCTGGTGGCTGCCGTGCGGGTTGGCGTCTCCCGCGCAATCGTCCAAAGCATTGTAGGCACTGAGTCGCAGCTGCCAGTTATCACGCTGGAGCCAAGGTTGGAACAGATATTGCTCAATAGTCTGCAAAAGGCAGGACAAGGCTCGGAAGAGGGCGTTCTGCTGGAGCCAAGCATGGCTGAGAAACTGCAACGCTCGCTGATCGACGCGGCGCAGCGCCAGGAGATGCAAGGTCAGCCGGTGATTCTGCTGGTGGCCGGTCCGGTTCGCGCGATGCTCTCGCGATTCGGCCGGCTCGCAGTCCCGGGTTTGCACGTGTTGGCTTACCAGGAAATCCCTGACAACAAGCAAGTGACCATCGTTGCGACAGTAGGGCCCAACGGCTGAGGTAGTGGTTTATGCAAGTTAAGCGTTTTTTCGCCGCCGATATGCGTCAGGCCATGAAGCTGGTTCGCGATGAGCTGGGCGCTGATGCAGCCATTATCGGCAACCGCCGGATTGCCGGGGGCGTCGAGCTGACGGCTGCGCTGGATTACAAGTTGTCGGCGCTGGCGCCGCGTGTTCCGAACATGGAGCTCGAAGACGAGCTGCGCAAGACTCAGTCGCGGATCGTCACCGCCCAGGCCGAATTGAGCCTGCGTGGCGATGGCGAGAGCGACAATGCGACCAACCGCCAGTTGTTCGCCGGCTTGCCGCTCACCGCAGCCGAGCCGCTGATCGAACCTACGTATGACCAACCTCGTCGCCCCGCACCGGCTGCTGTACCAGCGTCCGGTGGCGTGGACCCGCGTGCGTTTGACTCGATGCGCTTCGAGCTCAACAGCCTGCGCGAACTCATGGAAGTACAACTCGGGTCCCTGGCCTGGAACCAGCTGCAAGGCAGCCGTCCGGATCAGGCCAACCTCTGGCGTCGCCTGCAACGCATTGGCCTGTCCGGCCCGCTGTCGCGCGACCTGCTGGCACTGATAACCGAAATCCAGGAGCCTCGTCAGGCCTGGCGCATGTTGCTGGCGCACCTGGCGCGTATGATCGTTACCCCGGACGTCGAACCGCTGGAAGAGGGCGGAGTCATCGCCATGGTCGGCCCTGCCGGCATGGGCAAGACCACCACCCTGGCGAAGCTGGCTGCCCGTTACGTGCTCAAGTACGGCGCGCAGAACATTGCGCTGGTGAGCATGGACAGCTTCCGCATCGGTGCCCAGGAGCAACTCAAGACCCTGGGGCGCATTCTCAATGTGCCGGTGACCCACGTCGATCCGGGCCAGTCCCTGGTGCAGGCGCTCGATCCATTGCTGCGCAAGCGCGTGGTGCTGATCGATACCGCCGGCCTGCAGGCCAGTGACCCGGCCCTGCGCATGCAGCTCGAAAGCCTGGCCGGTCGTGGCATCCGCTCAAAAAATTATCTGGTCCTGGCAACCACCAGCCAGAAACAGGTTCTAACCGCCGCTTATCACAGTTACAAGCGTTGCGGGCTTGCCGGCTGCATCCTGACTAAACTGGATGAAACGGCAAGCCTGGGCGAGGTGTTGAGCCTGGCCATCAGTCATGAGTTGCCAGTGGCGTACCTGACCGATGGCCCGCGGATTCCGGATGATCTCCATCTGCCGCGCCGTCATCAGTTGGTCAGTCGCGCCGTCAGTGTGCAAATGCAGGAAGAACCCAGCGAAGAAGCCATGGCTGACATGTTCGCTGACATCTACCACAGTCCGACCAAGCAGGTTGGCTGAGGTATTTAATGAATAGTTTTTGTACCTACATCGATGGTCTGCCATGCATTGTTCCGTTTGTGAACGCGCAGCCAGTAATGTGGCCTCCGTCTATGCAAGACAAGGTAAAGAAATAACATGGGCAGCATGCATCCTGTACAGGTGATCGCGGTGACCGGCGGCAAAGGTGGCGTCGGGAAAACTAACGTGTCAGTGAACTTGTCCCTGGCTTTGGCTGAGCTTGGCCGGCGCGTCATGCTGCTGGACGCCGACCTGGGACTGGCGAACGTCGACGTTCTGCTGGGACTGACACCCAAACGTACCCTGGCCGACGTGATCGAGGGCCGCTGCGAACTGCGCGATGTACTGCTGCAGGGGCCAGGCGGCATCCGTATCGTTCCCGCCGCATCCGGCACTCAGAGCATGGTGCATCTGAGTCCTGCGCAACACGCCGGCCTTATCCAGGCCTTCAGTGATATCGGCGACAACCTCGACGTATTGGTGATCGACACCGCTGCCGGCATTGGTGAGTCGGTTGTCAGCTTCGTTCGCGCAGCCCAGGAAGTGCTGCTGGTGGTGTGCGACGAGCCGACCTCGATTACCGATGCCTACGCCTTGATCAAGTTGCTCAATCGCGACTACGGCATGAACCGCTTCCGCGTCCTGGCCAACATGGCCCAGAGCCCGCAGGAAGGGCGCAACCTGTTCGCCAAGTTGACCAAGGTCACGGATCGCTTCCTCGACGTCGCCCTACAATACGTCGGCGCGGTGCCCTACGACGAAAGCGTGCGCAAGGCTGTGCAGAAGCAGCGCGCCGTCTACGAGGCCTTCCCGCGTTCCAAGTGCTCGCTGGCGTTCAAGGCCATCGCGCAGAAGGTCGATACCTGGCCGCTGCCTGCCAACCCGCGCGGGCACCTGGAGTTTTTCGTCGAGCGTCTCGTGCAGCAAACAGCAGGACCTGTTCTATGACAGCCAGCGGTTACAACCTCTACAAAAAATCGGCTCGGGATGCGCAGTACGAGCTGATCGAGCGTTACGCGCCGCTGGTTAAACGCATTGCCTACCACTTGCTGGCGCGTTTGCCGGCCAGTGTCCAGGTCGAAGACCTGATCCAGGCCGGGATGATCGGCCTGCTTGAGGTATCGACCAAATATGACGCCAGCAAAGGCGCCAGTTTCGAGACGTACGCGGGCATTCGAATCCGCGGCGCCATGCTCGATGAAGTGCGCAAGGGGGACTGGGCGCCACGTTCGGTTCACCGCAATACGCGCATGGTCAGCGACGCCATTCGCTCGATTGAAGCGAAAACCGGCCGTGACGCTAAAGATCACGAAGTTGCGGCCGAACTCCAATTGAGTCTCGACGATTACTACGGAATTTTGAACGACACCCTGGGCAGCCGGTTATTCAGTTTCGACGATCTGTTGCAGGACGGCGAACACGAAGGGCTGCACGAGGATGGCGCGAGTGCTCATACCGAGCCGTCACGCGACCTGGAGGATGAACGCTTCCAGGCTGCGCTGGCGGATGCGATTGCCAATTTGCCGGAGCGTGAGCGACTGGTGTTGGCGCTGTATTACGACGAAGAGTTGAACCTCAAGGAAATCGGTGAGGTCCTGGGGGTCAGCGAATCGCGGGTCAGCCAGTTACACAGCCAGTGCGCGGCCCGCTTGCGGGGGCGTTTGGGGGAGTGGCGAGCGCGCTGAAGGCAGTGTGGGGACACTGCGAAAGAGGCGGGTGTGGTGTTGAACTGCGCCGGTCCCGATCTGTTGTGCTCCAGACAGTCATTGAGTGCTTTGCCGGATTGATTGAAATGGCGCGTCCAGGTGCTGGGCGCGTTTAAGACTGCTTGGAGGTCGAATTGGACAAGAACATGAAAATCCTCATCGTTGATGACTTCTCAACGATGCGGCGGATCATCAAGAACCTGCTGCGTGACCTTGGGTTCACCAACACCGTCGAGGCCGACGATGGCACTACCGCCATTCCGGTGCTCAACAGCGGAAGCATCGACTTTCTGGTAACGGACTGGAACATGCCGGGCATGACCGGCATCGATCTGCTGCGTCACGTGCGTGCCGATGAAAAGCTCAAGCACCTGCCGGTGCTGATGGTGACCGCTGAAGCCAAGCGTGAGCAGATCATCGAAGCGGCCCAGGCCGGCGTTAACGGCTATGTGGTCAAGCCCTTCACGGCCCAGGCGTTGAAAGAAAAAATCGAGAAGATTTTCGAACGCATCGGTTGATGACTGCGCCACGGGGGAGCTATGGGCAATAACGAAACTTCATTGGGCGACTTTGAATCGACCCTGAAAAAACACGCCGTCGAATTGGTCGCGAGCCTTGAAAAAGGCAAGTTCGGCGACGCGGTGCAATTGATCCATGAGCTCAACCAGACCCGTGACCGCGGCCTGTATCAGGAAGTGGGCAAGCTCACTCGCGAACTGCATAGCGCGATCGTCAATTTCCAGATTGACCCGCACATGCCGCAAGCCGAAGAAGTGTCGCAGATCACCGACGCCACCGAGCGCCTGGGCTATGTGGTCAAGCTGACCGAGGCCGCGGCCAACCGCACCATGGATCTGGTGGAAAATGCCACGCCGCTGGTCAACAGCCTGGCGGACGAAGCCCAGGCCTTGAGCACGGACTGGGGGCGCTTCATGCGTCGTGAAGTCGGTGCCGAAGAGTTTCGTGAACTGGCCCGGCGGGTCGACGGCTTCCTGGCGCGCAGCGGCACGGACAATCGCGCGGTGTCGGGCAACCTGAACGACATCCTGCTCGCCCAGGATTACCAGGACCTCACGGGGCAAGTGATCAAGCGTGTGACCCAACTGGTCACCGAAGTTGAAAGCAACCTGCTCAAGCTCGTGCTGATGGCCAGTCAGGTGGACCGCTTTGCGGGCATCGAGCATGACCGTGAAGCGATGCTTGCAGAAAAAGATCCACAAAAACATCTCTCTCAGGGTGAAGGTCCGCAGATTCATGCCGATAAAAGAGAAGACGTTGTGTCCGGTCAGGACGATGTGGACGATTTGCTATCCAGCCTGGGATTTTAGAATTTTAGGTATTTTGGGTTTTTAGACCTGTTAGGAGCACCCCCCTGATGAGCTTCGGCGCCGATGAAGAGATCCTTCAGGATTTCCTGGTTGAGGCCGGCGAGATTCTAGAGCAACTGTCCGAGCAACTGGTCGAGCTGGAAAGCCGTCCGGATGATGCGGATTTGCTCAATGCAATTTTTCGCGGTTTTCACACTGTAAAAGGGGGCGCCGGCTTCCTCCAGCTCAACGAACTGGTGGAGTGCTGCCACATCGCCGAGAACGTGTTCGACATCCTGCGCAAGGGTGAGCGTCGCGTCGACTCGGAACTGATGGACGTGGTTCTCGAAGCGCTGGACGCGGTGAACGGCATGTTCAGCGAAGTCCGCGAGCGCAGCCCGATCACGGCTGCGACACCTGAACTGCTGGCGGCGCTGGCCCGTCTGGCCGAGCCGCAATCGGCTGACGAAGGGGTTGCTGCACCTGTCGCCGCCGTGGTTGAAGCGCCGGTGGCTGAAGCCGATTCAGGCGATATTACCGATAACGAATTCGAGCAATTGCTGGACTCGCTCAATGCCGTCAAGGCACAGGCCGAGGCGCCGGCGGTTTCCCACGCACCTGTCAGAGAGGCACCTGCAAGCGAGACACCTGCAAGCGATGCGGCTGCCAGCGACGAAATCACCGATGCCGAGTTCGAGTCGTTGCTCGATCAGTTGCACGGTAAAGGCCAGTTTGCCGTCGATGCGATTGCGCAGGCTCCGGCTGCGGCAGAAGCCCCGAAAGCGTCGGGCGACAGTTCCGATATCACGGACGACGAATTTGAAGCACTGCTCGACCAGTTGCATGGCAAGGGCAACTTTGCTGTCGAGGCACTGGAGTCGGCCATTGCTTCGGTGCCTGCACCTGCTGCCCCAAGCGCGGTGGCGGCTGGCAGCGATCTGATTTCCGATCACGAGTTCGAAGCGCTGCTCGACGAATTGCATGGCAAGGGCAAGTTCAGCGAAGTCGGCACCGCGACGGCGGCCAACGGTTCGAACGCTGCGGTTGCGGCACCGGCAGCCAAGGCTGTGGCGCCCAAACCTGTGGCCAAGGCCCCCGAGCCAAAAGCCCAAGCCCCGGCCGCCGCTGCACCGGCTGCTGCCCGCGCCCCGGCCGCGCCACCGGCGGAAAAACCGGCGAGCGAAGCCGAGACCACCGTGCGGGTCGATACCGCGCGCCTCGACGAAATCATGAACATGGTCGGCGAGCTGGTGCTGGTGCGTAACCGCCTGGTCCGTCTGGGTCTCAACAGTGGCGACGAAGCCATGTCCAAGGCCGTATCGAACCTCGACGTGGTCACCGCCGACCTGCAAACCGCGGTCATGAAGACCCGGATGCAACCGATCAAGAAAGTCTTCGGGCGCTTCCCGCGTCTGGTTCGTGACCTGGCTCGCCAGCTCAAGAAAGAGATCAACCTGGAGCTGGTCGGTGAAGAAACCGACCTCGACAAGAACCTCGTCGAGGCCCTGGCCGACCCGCTGGTCCACTTGGTGCGCAACGCCGTCGACCACGGCATCGAGTCGCCGCAAGAACGCGAAGCCTCGGGCAAGGCCCGTGGCGGCAAGGTGATCCTGGCGGCCGAGCAGGAAGGCGATCACATCCTGCTGTCGATCTCCGATGACGGTAAAGGCATGGACCCGAATGTCCTGCGTTCCATCGCGGTCAAACGCGGCGTGATGGACAAGGACGCGGCCGATCGACTGAGCGACACCGAGTGCTACAACCTGATCTTCGCCCCGGGTTTCTCGACCAAGACCGAGATCTCCGACGTGTCGGGTCGCGGCGTGGGCATGGACGTGGTGAAAACCAAGATTTCCCAGCTCAACGGTTCGATCAACATCTACTCGGCCAAGGGCCAGGGGTCGAAGATCGTCATCAAGGTGCCGCTGACCCTGGCGATCATGCCGACGCTGATGGTCATGCTCGGCAACCAGGCGTTTGCGTTCCCGTTGGTGAACGTCAACGAGATCTTCCACCTCGACCTGTCGACCACCAACGTCGTGGACGGCCAGGAAGTGGTGATCGTGCGGGACAAGGCGCTGCCATTGTTCTACCTCAAACGCTGGCTGGTCAGCTCAGCCGCTCACGAAGAGCAGCGCGAGGGCCATGTGGTGATCCTTTCGGTGGGCACACAGCGGATCGGCTTTGTCGTCGATCAACTGGTGGGCCAGGAAGAAGTGGTCATCAAGCCATTGGGCAAAATGCTCCAGGGAACGCCGGGCATGTCCGGCGCCACCATCACCGGTGACGGCCGCATCGCGCTGATTCTCGATGTTCCGAGCATGCTCAAGCGTTACGCCACGCGGCGTATTTGATTCTGGTGGAGCGGGGCGCCTGGCCTCGCTCCATCTAATGGAGTGTTTATGGCAGTCAAAGTCCTGGTGGTGGACGATTCGGGGTTTTTCCGCCGCCGCGTCTCGGAAATTCTTTCAGCGGATTCCAATATCCAGGTCGTCGGCACGGCGACCAACGGCAAAGAGGCGATCGATCAGGCGCTGGCCCTCAAGCCCGACGTGATCACCATGGACTACGAGATGCCGATGATGGACGGCATCACGGCCGTGCGGCACATCATGCAGCGCTGCCCGACCCCGGTCCTGATGTTCTCCTCACTGACCCATGAAGGCGCCCGGGTCACCCTCGATGCGCTGGATGCCGGTGCAGTGGACTTCCTGCCGAAGAATTTCGAAGACATTTCGCGCAACCCCGAGAAGGTCAAGCAACTGCTGTGCGAGAAGATTCTCAGCATCTCGCGCAGTAATCGTCGTGTCAGTCACTACAGTGCTCCGGCGCCTGTCGCTGCGCCAGCGCCGACGCCTGTGCCTTCCAGCGTGGGCAGTTTTGCCAGCAGCGCGCCCGCGCGTCCGGCACCGGCACCGATCCCGGCGCGTACGCATGCACCCGCTACGGCGTCGCCCGCGCCAAAACGCAAGGCCTACAAACTGGTGGCCATCGGTACGTCCACCGGCGGCCCGGTGGCCCTGCAACGGGTGTTGACCCAATTGCCGGCCAACTTCCCGGCCCCGATCGTGCTGGTTCAACACATGCCGGCCGCCTTCACCAAGGCCTTCGCCGAGCGCCTGGACAAGCTCTGCCGCATCAGCGTCAAGGAAGCCGAGGATGGCGACATCCTGCGTCCGGGCCTGGCGCTGCTGGCGCCGGGTGGCAAGCAGATGATGATCGACGGTCGCGGCGCGGTGAAAATCCTCCCGGGTGACGAGCGCCTCAACTACAAGCCGTGCGTGGACATCACCTTCGGTTCGGCAGCCAAGACCTACGGTGACAAAGTTCTGGCGGTGGTCCTGACCGGCATGGGCGCCGATGGCCGCGAAGGCGCGCGTCTGCTCAAGCAGGGCGGCAGTTCGATCTGGGCGCAGGACGAAGCCAGTTGCGTGATCTACGGCATGCCGATGGCCATCGTCAAAGCTGAACTGGCCGACGCGGTGTACAGCCTCGACGACATTGGCAAGCACCTGGTCGAGGCGTGCATCTGATGGATGTTCTAAGCCTGATCGGCATCATCATGGCCTTTGTCGCCATCATCGGCGGCAATTACCTTGAAGGCGGTCATCTGGGCGCCCTGGCCAACGGTCCGGCAGCGTTGATCGTGCTCGGTGGCACCATTGGCGCGGCGCTGCTGCAATCACCGATGAGCGCCTTCAAGCGCGCCATGCAGATCCTCGCCTGGATCCTGTTCCCGCCTCGCGTCGACCTGGCCGGTGGCATCGATCGCGTGGTGAACTGGAGCCTGACTGCCCGCAAGGAAGGCCTGCTGGGTCTTGAAGGTATCGCCGACGCCGAGCCTGACAATTACGCCCGCAAAGGCCTGCAACTGCTGGTCGACGGCGCCGAACCGGAGGCGATCCGCAGCATTCTGGAAGTGGATTTCTACACCCAGGAAAGCCGCGATATCGAAGCGGCCAAGGTCTTCGAAAGCATGGGCGGTTACGCGCCGACCATCGGCATCATCGGTGCGGTGATGGGCCTGATTCACGTCATGGGCAACCTGGGTGATCCGTCGCAACTGGGTAACGGCATCGCCGTGGCCTTCGTCGCCACCATCTACGGCGTGGCCAGTGCCAACCTGGTGCTGCTGCCGATTGCCGCCAAACTCAAAGCCATCGCGCTGCGCCAATCGCGTTATCGCGAAATGTTGCTGGAAGGGCTGCTGTCGATCGCCGAAGGTGAAAACCCTCGTTCCATCGAGTTGAAGCTTCAGGGCTTCATGGATTGATGGGAGACATGGATCATGGCACGTCGTCGCCAACATGAAGAGCATGTAAACCATGAACGCTGGCTTGTTTCCTATGCCGACTTCATCACCTTGCTGTTCGCCTTTTTCGTGGTGATGTACTCCATCTCTTCGATCAACGAAGGCAAGTACAAGGTCATTTCCGAAGCCCTGATCGGCGTCTTCACCGATTCCGATCGTGCGCTCAAGCCGATCCCCATCGGTGACGAGCGGCCGAAGACCGTGACCCCGGCCAAGCCGCTGGTCAAGGACAGTGACCAGGTCGATGCCGGTGTCTCCGGCGCCAGCGATCCGCTCAAGAGCATCGCCGACGACATCAGCGCGGCGTTCGGTGACCTGATCAGCTCCAACCAGATGACGGTGCGCGGCAACGAGCTGTGGGTCGAGATCGAGCTCAATTCCAGCCTGTTGTTCGGCAGCGGCGATGCCATGCCCAGCGACATCGCGTTCAACATCATCGACAAGGTCGCAGCGATCCTGAAGCCCTTCGACAACCCGATTCATGTCGAAGGCTTCACCGACGATCAACCGATCCGTACCGCGCAGTACCCGACTAACTGGGAGCTGTCCTCGGCGCGCTCGGCCAGCATCGTGCGCATGCTGGCGATGCAAGGGGTGAATCCCGGTCGCCTGGCGTCGGTGGGCTACGGCGAGTTTCAGCCGGTGGCCAACAACGCTACCGCCGAAGGCCGCGCCCGCAACCGTCGCGTGGTGCTGGTGGTGTCGCGCAACCTCGATGTTCGCCGCAGCCTGACCGGCACCGGAACCGCCCATGCGCAACCGGATGCCGCATTGAAGCGTGCTGGCACACAAACTGCACCGACCCCGGTCAAGTCGCCGGTACGAGAGAACGCCGTCAATTCTCCGTCACCCGCATTAACACGTTGAGCTATTTCTCGGTCGATCCGTGCGACCGGGAGGAACAATCCGAATGAGAGTCTGGGCAGTCGCCAATCAAAAGGGTGGTGTCGGTAAAACCACTTCCTCCATCGCTTTAGCCGGGTTGCTGGCCGAGGCGGGCAAGCGCGTGGTCGTGGTCGATCTCGACCCCCACGGCTCCATGACCAGCTACTTCGGCTACGACCCCGACAGCCTGGAACACAGCAACTACGATCTGTTCCTGCACAAGGGCAACGTGCCACAAGGCCTGCCGGGTCAACTGTTGCTGTCGACCAGCGACGAACGCATTTCCCTGTTGCCGTCCAGCACCGCGCTGGCCACCCTCGAGCGCCAGTCTCCGGGGCAGAGTGGTTTGGGCCTGGTGATTGCCAAGAGCCTGGCGCAACTGTGGCAGGACTTCGATTACGCCGTGATCGACAGCCCGCCCTTGCTCGGCGTGCTGATGGTCAATGCCTTGGCGGCGAGCCAGCAACTGGTGATCCCGGTGCAGACCGAACACCTGGCGGTCAAGGGTCTGGAGCGCATGGTCAACACCCTGGCGATGATCAACCGCTCGCGCAAGCAGGCACTGCCTTTCACCATCGTGCCGACCCTGTTTGACCGTCGCACCCAGGCGTCCCTCGGAACCTTGCGCGTGCTGCGCGACAAATTCCCCGACGAAATCTGGCAAGGCTATATCCCGGTGGACACGCGCCTGCGCGATGCCAGTCGTGCCGGGCTGACGCCTTCGCAGTTCGACGGCAAGAGCCGTGGCGTTCTCGCTTACCGTGCGTTGCTCAAGCATCTGCTGGCAGCGCAACTTGTTGCGCAGGTGGCGTGACATGACCTCGATCCCTGTAGGAGCGAGCTTGCTCGCGATGGTCGTCAACGATGACGCGGGAAACCTGGCACCCCGTTGCGCTCTCAGGTTCATCGCGAGCAAGCTCGCTCCTACAGGTGCGTGCGGATGAACCGGCCATTGAAGACAACATCGCGCCCGCAACTGGCGTTGCAGTCGTATCTGGACAGCCTGCTGCAGGAAGTGACCGAAGAGTTGGCGCTGCCCCCGGAGGAAGTGGTCGAGGAGATCGCCGCCGAAGCGGTGCTGGACGAATTCCAGGCAGCGGTGCTCGAAGAGCAGGCCCGTGATGCCGCGGCGGCCGCGCCGGTGCCGGCATCCGTAGCGCCAGTGTTCAAGGCGCCGGTGATCGAAGCCCCGGCGCCGGTCATGGCGTCCGTTTCGACCATCGCTCCGCTGCTGCAAGTCTTGGTACCGCCACCTGTTGAAGCGCAACCAGTCGCTGTCGAAGTGCCGCAAACCCTGGTACCGCCCGTCGTCGAAGTGCATCTGCCACCAAGCAATACGCCGCCACCGGTGGACACCGAGGGTCGTCCGTCCTGGGCCGCCGAGCCTTTCGAATGCCTGTTGTTCGATGTCGCCGGCTTGACCCTGGCAGTGCCGCTGGTGTGCCTGGGATCGATCTATTCCCTGGCCGGTCACGAGCTGACGCCTTTGTTCGGCCAGCCGGAGTGGTTCCTGGGCATCCTGCCGAGCCAGGCCGGCAACCTCAAGGTGCTCGATACCGCGCGTTGGGTCATGCCCGACCGTTACCGCGACGATTTCAAACAGGGCCTGCAATACGTGATTTCGGTCCAGGGCTATGAATGGGGCCTGGCGGTGCATCAGGTCAGCCGCTCGTTGCGTCTGGACCCGAATGAAATCAAATGGAGAAGTCACCGGGGCCAGCGGCCATGGCTCGCCGGCACGGTGATTGAGCACATGTGCGCCTTGCTCGACGTGGCCTCCCTGGCGGAGTTGATCGCCAGTGGCGGGGCAAAGCACATGTCCGGCAGCAAACCGAACCACAAACCGACAAACATTAAATAAACAACAGGTGACGTCACTCGATGGCGTTGCACGGAACACACACCGCCAGGGCGGTTTCTTGAGGGGTCAGGGTATGAATGACAAGGCAACGGCGGCAAAAGGTTCCGAAGATCCGATCCTGCAATGGGTCACCTTCAAGCTGGACAACGAGACCTACGGCATCAACGTGATGCGCGTCCAGGAAGTCCTGCGCTACACCGAAATCGCTCCGGTCCCGGGTGCCCCGAGCTACGTGCTGGGCATCATCAACCTGCGCGGCAACGTCGTCACCGTGATCGACACCCGTCAGCGCTTCGGCCTGATGAATGCCGAGATCAGCGACAACACCCGTATCGTCATCATCGAAGCCGACAAGCAGGTGGTCGGGATCATGGTCGACAGCGTGGCCGAAGTGGTTTACCTGCGTCAGTCGGAAATCGAAACCGCGCCGAACGTGGGTAACGAAGAGTCCGCCAAGTTCATTCAAGGCGTGTGCAACAAGAACAACGAATTGCTCATCCTGGTCGAGCTGGACAAGATGATGAGCGAAGAAGAATGGTCGGAACTGGAGAGTATCTGATTGATTCTCGAGGTTGCGGTCATTGTCCTGTTCCTGTTCTGGGCAGGCACGCTGGCGATGTTCCTGGCCTACATTCGCGCCCAGAAGCAGATCGCCGCACAACAGGCCCAGGGCGATGCGCAGCGCGACCAGCGCATCAAGGACCTGGGCAAACGCGTTGACAACTACCAGAACGGCAACGTGCGCATGGGCGAAGACCTGCATGAACTGCGGGCGATCGTTGCGCCGTTGCCGGACAAACTCGCACAGCTGGAACAGCGCGACCCGACCAGCCTGTCGTTTGCCCAGGCAGCGCGACTGGTCGGGATGGGCGCCAGCGTCGACGAACTCACCCAGTCCTGCGGCTTGACCCAGGCTGAGGCGGAGTTGATGAGCAAAGTGCACAAGAACTAGTTACCTGTAGGAGCGAGCCTGCTCGCGATGGACGTCAACGATAACGCGGGCATTCTGAATAAACGCGTCGCACTTGAGTCC
>NZ_JBYSYZ010000042.1:0-54296 GCF_058783925.1 Pseudomonas sp. FW305-70 | reverse complement strand
GGCCGTACGTAAGGGGCGAGACCTTTTGGTTACTTTTGGGGCGTTTGCCAAAAGTGACCCGCTGTAAGAGCGGAACCGTAAGTCGCCGCTACCGAAGCAATGGATATGTCCCCAATCAAACGGACTCCTTCCTGACCCGAAACCAGGCCGCATAAAGCGCAGGCAAAAACAGCAGCGTCAACGCCGTAGCAACGATCAACCCCCCCATGATCGCCACCGCCATCGGCCCAAAAAACACACTGCGCGACAACGGAATCATCGCCAACACCGCCGCCAGCGCCGTCAACACAATCGGCCGGAACCGCCGCACCGTCGCCTCGATAATCGCCTGCCAAGGCTTCAACCCCGCAGCAATGTCCTGCTCGATCTGATCCACCAGAATCACCGAGTTACGCATGATCATCCCCGACAAGGCGATAGTCCCCAGCATCGCCACGAAACCGAACGGCTGGCGAAACACCAACAGAAACAGCGTCACCCCGATCAACCCCAACGGCGCCGTCAGAAACACCATCGCCGTGCGCGAGAAACTGCGCAGTTGCAGCATCAGCAAGGTCAACACCACCACGATGAACAACGGCACGCCGGCCTTCACCGAGTTCTGTCCGCGTGCCGAATCTTCAACGGTGCCACCGACATCCAGCAAGTAGCCGTCAGGCAGTTCGGCGCGGATCGGATCGAGGGTCGGCATGATCTGCTGCACCAGTGTCGCCGGTTGCTGCTTGTCATAGATGTCGGCGCGAACCGTCACGTTAGGCTGGCGGTTGCGGTGCCAGATGATGCCCTCTTCGAAGCCGTACTCCAGGGTCGCGATCTGCGACAACGCGACGCTGCGACCGTTCTCGGTCGGCACCGCCAGGCTCGGCAGCAATGACAGCTCGGTGCGTTCATGCACGGTGCCGCGCAACAGGATCTCGATCAACTCGTTGTCTTCACGGTACTGGCTGACGCTGGAACCGGTGAGGGAGCTTTGCAGGAACCTCGACAGGTTCGCCGTGCTCACGCCCAGCGCCCGCGCGCGGTCCTGATCGATGTTCAGGTACACCACCTTGCTCGGTTCTTCCCAATCGAGGTGGACGTTGACCACATGCGGGTTCTCGCGAACCTTGGCCGCGACTTTGCGCGCCAGCGCCCGCACCTCCTCGATGTGCTCCCCGGTCACGCGGAACTGTACCGGGTAGCCAACCGGCGGACCGTTTTCCAGTCGCGTGACCCGCGAGCGTAGAGCGGGGAATTGCTCGTTGAGGGTTGAGATCAACCAGGTGCGCAGGGCTTCCCGTTCTTCGATGGTTTTCGCCAGGACGACAAACTGGGCGAAGCTCGCCGCCGGCAATTGCTGATCCAGCGGCAGGTAAAAACGCGGCGAACCGGTGCCGACGTAGGCCACGTAGTTGTCGATCCCCGCCTTGTCCTTGAGCAGCGCTTCGAGGCGTTTGACCTCGTCGGCGGTGTTGCTCAGCGAAGCACCTTCGGCCAGCTTCAGGTCGACCATCAACTCCAGGCGACCCGATGCCGGGAAGAATTGCTGCGGTACAAACTTGAACAGCACAATGGATGCGATGAACAACACCACAGTCGCGGCGATCACGGTTTTGCGCCAGCACACGCACCACTCCACCAGACGCCGGACGCGCTGGTAGAACGGCGTGCCATAGGGATCGGGTTGGCCGGCACCGTGCTTGGCGGCGTGAATTTTTGCCAGGTCCGGCAGGAGTTTTTCCCCGAGATAGGGTACGAAAACCACCGCGGCCACCCACGACGCCAACAGCGCGATGGTGACCACCTCGAAGATCGAACGGGTGTATTCGCCAGTGCCCGATTGCGCCGTGGCAATCGGCAGGAAGCCGGCCGCGGTGATCAGCGTACCGGTGAGCATCGGGAACGCGGTACTGGTCCAGGCATAACTCGCGGCTTTGACCCGGTCGAAACCCTGCTCCATTTTGATCGCCATCATTTCCACGGCGATGATCGCGTCGTCCACCAGCAAGCCCAGCGCCAGTACCAATGCACCGAGAGAAATCTTGTGCAGGCCGATGCCGAGGTAATACATGCTGGCAAACGTCATTGCCAGCACCAGCGGAATCGCCAGGGCCACCACCATGCCGGTGCGCACGCCGAGGGAGAAAAAGCTCACCAGCAACACGATGGCCAGCGCCTCGACCAGCACTTGCACGAACTCACCGACACCGGTTTTCACCGCCGCCGGCTGGTCGGAGACTTTGCGCAGCTCCATGCCGGCCGGGAGGTTCTTCTGGATGCGGGCGAATTCGACTTCCAGTGCCTTGCCCAATATCAGGATGTCACCGCCGTCCTTCATGGCCACCGCCAGGCCGATGGCATCCTGCGCCATGAAGCGCATGCGCGGCGCCGGTGGATCATTGAAACCACGCCGCACATCAGCCACATCGGAGATACGGAAGGTGCGATCACCGACGCGGATCGGGAAGTTCTTGATCTCCTCGACCGTCTGAAAATTCCCCGTGACCCGTAGCTGCAAGCGCTCGCTGCTGGTTTCGAAAAAGCCTGCCGTGGACACCGCGTTCTGCTCTTCAAGGGCTTGCTGGACAGCCGCCAGCGGCAAGCCGAGGGTGGCGAGCTTGACGTTGGAGAGTTCGATCCAGATTTTTTCGTCCTGCAACCCCAGCAGTTCGACCTTGCCTACATCCTTGACCCGTTGCAGCTGGATCTGGATACGGTCGGCGTAATCCTTGAGCACAGCGTAGTCGAAACCCGCGCCGGTCAGGGCGTAGATGTTGCCGAACGTGGTACCGAACTCATCGTTGAAGAACGGCCCCTGAATCCCAGGCGGCAGGGTATGACGAATGTCGCTGACTTTCTTGCGTACCTGATACCAGAGCTCCGGGATCTCTGCCGAGTGCATGGAATCACGCGCAATGAAGGTGACCTGGGATTCCCCGGGCCGCGAGAACGAAACGATGCGCTCGTACTCGCCGGTTTCCATCAGCTTTTTTTCAATGCGTTCGGTGACCTGGCGCGAGACTTCCTCGGCGGTCGCGCCCGGCCAGTTGGTGCGAATCACCATGGCCTTGAAGGTGAACGGCGGGTCTTCACTCTGGCCGAGCTTGGTGTAGGAAAGTGCGCCGACGATGGCCAGCAACAGCATCAGGAACAAGACGATCTGGCGATTACGCAGCGCCCATTCGGAAAGGTTGAAGCGCATCGGGGCTTACTCCTTGTCCGCCAGATTGACCACGCGATTGGAGCGATCCACCGGACGCACCTGCTGCCCGTCGAGAAGCACATGGACACCGGCGGCCACGACCCAGTCGCTGGCGTTGAGCCCCTCGAGCACCGGTACGGTTTTCTCACCGAAGGCACCCACTCGCACCGGGGTTTTCTTCAAGGTGTTGTTGGCGCTGACGACCCAGACATAGGTCACGCCGTTTTCTGCCGTCAACGCCGACAGCGGAACGGACAGAGGCACCACGTCGGCGGCCTGCACGAACACCCGGGCGCTCTGGCCCAGCTCCACCGGCACCTTGCCGGAGGTGAAGGCGATGCGCGCCGCGAAGGTGCGGGACTTTGGATCAGCCGCCGGCGACAGCTCACGGATGCGCCCCTCGAAACGCTGGCCGGGCTGGGTCCAGAGTTCCACCGCCACCGGTTCACCGACCTTGAAGCGGCCGAAGTTCTGTTCCGGCAGGCTGATCAAGACTTCACGCTCGCCATCGGTCGCCAGTGTGAACACCGTTTGCCCCGCGGCCACGACTTGCCCGACTTCAACCAGACGCTTGGCCACGACGCCGTCCTGCGGCGCACGCAGCACGGCGTAGCTGGCCTGGTTATTGGAAACGTTGTATTCGGCCTTGATTTGCTTGAGGCGCGCTTCGCCGGAGCGGTAGAGGTTTTCGTGATTGTCGTACTGCGAGCGGCTGACCAACTGACGCTCCATCAGGGTTTTGTAGCGATCACGCTCGGCACGCACCATGCTCAGATTGGCTTCAGCTGCAGCGACCTGAGCCCGGGTGGCCTCCAGTTGCAGGCGCACATCCTGAGGATCGAGCTCTGCCAAAGGTTGATCGGCCTTGACCCGCTGCCCTTCCTCGACCAGTCGTCGGCTGACTTTACCGCCAATGCGGAACGCCAGGTCCGGCTCATAACGCGCGCGGACTTCACCTGGATAACTTTCCATGGCCTGTGCCGAAGGCTCTGGCTGAACCACCATGGCCGGGCGCACGCTGATTGGCGGCACTTCGTCGGAGCCACACGCAGACAATAAAAAAGCCAGGGTGACTGGCAACGCGAGGGGCAAGGCATAGCGGAACATGGTGAAGGACCTTTCGCTAATGGTGCTTTGAATAATTATACTGAGCAGTATGTTATTAATAGCAAACTCACCAGTCCAGTAATAAAAGCGAATATGCCAAACAATCTTTCAGCACCCAATGGCCCAGGCAGACCCAAGGATCTGGTGAAACGCCAGGCCATTCTCGATGCGGCAAAAGTGCTGTTTCTGAGTAAGGGTTATGCCAATACCAGCATGGATGCCGTCGCAGCCGAGGCCGGTGTGTCGAAGCTGACGGTCTACAGCCACTTCAACGACAAGGAGACACTGTTCTCCGCCGCCGTGATGGCCAAGTGCGAGGAGCAGTTGCCCCCGCTGTTCTTCGAGTTACCCCAAGGCGTGGCAGTGGAAGCCGTGCTGCTGAACATCGCGCGCGGCTTTCATCAGCTGATCAACAGTGACGAATCAGTGAACTTGCACCGACTGATGATGACCTTGGGCAGCCAGGACCCGAAACTCGCGCAAATCTTCTTTGAGGCGGGCCCGGAGCGCATGCTGCACGGCATGGAACGCTTGCTGAGACGGATCGACGAAAGTGGCGTGCTGAGCATCGACAAGCCGCACAACGCCGCCGAGCACTTCTTCTGCCTGCTCAAGGGCGCCGGGAATTTCCGCTTGCTGTATGGCTGCGGCGAGCCGCCGGTCGGCGAGGCCGCGGAGAGCCATGTGCGGGAAGTGGTGGGGTTGTTTATGCGGGCTTATCGGCCTGAGTGAGCCTGACAGCATTGCGTTGACTGTACCGACGCCTTCGCGGGCAAGCCCGCTCCCACAGGGTCCGAGGTGTACTCGAATTTTGAACCCGGCACAGAACCTGTGGGAGCGTGGCTTGCCCGCGATGAAGGCGACTCGGTCTTAAGGCTTCAAAGCCTTCTTCGGATAAATATCGTACCGGCTCGACTTGCCATCCAGGGCATGGCTCGGCTTCGGCCCGTCGATGCACGGCGCCTTGCGCGGGCGCTTGACCACCACCCGGTGGCTGGCCAGGGCCAACGCCGCTTCGAGCAAGGCCGGCGCATCCGGGTCATCACCCACCAGCGGCCGGAACAGGCGCATTTCCTTCTTCACCAGCGCGGTTTTCTCACGGTGCGGGAACATCGGGTCCAGGTAGATCACCTGCGGCGGTTCGCCCTCCCAATTGCGCATCACCTCGATCGAGTTGCCCTTGAGCAGCCGCATGCGCGCCACGATCGGCGCCACATCGAAATCTTCCGCACCACGGGCCAGGCCATCTTCCAGCAAGGCACCGATCAACGGCTGACGCTCGATCAGGCTCATCTCGCAACCGAGGCTGGCCAGCACGAACGCGTCCTTGCCCAGCCCTGCCGTGGCATCCAGTACCCGCGGGCGCACACCCTGGGCGACACCAACAGCCTTGGCGATCATCTGCCCGCTGCCGCCGCCGTACAGACGGCGATGGGCCGCACCGCCCTCGACGAAGTCCACCCGCACCGGCCCCGGCGCGTCCGGCCCCAGCTGTTGCAACTGCAAACCCTGGTCACCCACCTGCAAGGCAAATTCGCCGTCCGCCACTTGCATCGGCAAGCCCAGGCGCTCGGCCCATTGCTCGGCTTGTGGCTCGAAAGCCGCGTCCAGCGCCTGGACATGGATGCGGCAGGCCGCGGGTTGATCAATCATCGGAAAACACGCTCAAAAAATTAATGATCGGCAAAAACTGCCGATAACAAAACTATCGAGCATTTTGCCAGAGCTGAGCGTCGACCGAGAGAAATGTCAGACATTCAACCCACAATCACAGGTTTTATATCGCCCTACGGCAATTACAACCTGCGAAACACCCAGGCACTGAGCGGTGTCAGTCACCTCTGGCAGGATTTCTTTGCCCGTGCGCTGGCCGATCAGTCGGGTGATGTGCTGCCTGAATCACTGAATTTCCCACCGGTCGATCTCGAAAGCCCGGTCGAGCCGACCGTTGGCAGCGATCTGCTGGAACACATCGTTTCCCAGCGTGAGTGCGACGTGAAGGACATTCAGGTACGTCCGCCCGAGCCGCTGTTCCTGCCGATTGCCGAATTCGAAATGGACCTGGCCGACAAACCATTCCCACCGTTCCCGGCGGATGAAATCGTCGCCCAGCAAAAACACCAGGATTTCGACAGCGGCTGGGTTCGCCCGATCGTGCTCAACGCCGGTCAGCCACTGCCGCAAGCCAGCCCTGCCCCGCAACCACGTCCGCTGCACCTGCCGATTGCCGAATTCGATCTGGATCTGCTCGACAAGCCGTTCCCGCCGTTCTCTCCGGAAGAATTGGTGGAACAGCAGAAACAACTCGATTTCGACAATGGTTGGGCGCGCCCGATCATCCTGCAAAACCTTCGCATCGCCGCCTGACCCTCAGCCTTTGAAGAACTGATTGGCCTTCTGGTAGGGCATCGACCGTGAAGTGAAGCCGAACGTGCCTGATGTCTGGATTTCTTCGGCAGCGCGGAAGAATTCACCATAGGCCGCCAACGCCAGCGCCGAACCGACACTGATGCGTTTGACGCCCATTTCAGCCAACTGCGCGACCGTCAGGTTCAAACCGCCCGACATCAACACATTCACCGGTTTGGGCGCCACCGCGCGCACCACCGCCAGCACATCCTCGGCGCTGCGCAGACCGGGTGCGTAAAGCACATCGGCACCGGCCTCAGCGAAGGCCTGCAAGCGGCGGATGGTGTCGTCCAGATCAGGATTGCCGTGCAGGAAGTTTTCGGCCCGGGCGGTCAATGTGAAGGGGAACGGCAAGCTGCGAGCGGCAGCCACAGAGGCCTCGATGCGCGCCACAGCATGGTCGAAACAGTAGATGGGGCCTTCTTCACGGCCGGTGGCATCTTCAATCGAACCACCGACAGCACCGGCCTCTGCCGCGCGCAAAATGCTTTTGGCGCAATCGGCCGGGTTGTCGGCAAAACCGTTTTCCAGGTCCACGGCAACCGGCAAGTCGGTGGCGGCAACAATCGCCTGAACGTTCATCAGGGTATCGTCGAGGCTCAAGCCGCCATCGGCACGGCCTTGGGAAAAGGCATAACCGGCACTGGTGGTCGTCAGCGCCTCGAAGCCGAGGCTGGCGAGCATCTTCGCTGAACCGGCATCCCACGGATTGGGAATCACAAAAGCGCCGGAGCGTTCGTGAAGGGCTTTGAACGCCTGGGCTCGAAGGGTTTGCGCATCCATGGGGCAGGCTCCTGAAGAGGGGGAAGGAATCCGCCTCAGAGCAGGCCAAGTTGCTCGGCGGCGGGTTCTCTGTATAGCTCAGGCAGCGCCGGCAAGCCAGGCAGACGCCGCATCAGCCTGGCGTGAAAACGCTGCGCCAGTTTCGCCGCCAGCAGGTTGTCGGCGGTGTGCAGGAAGATATACGGCGTGCGCCCTTCTTCGATCCACAGCGCGATTTTCTCGACCCAGGGTTCCAGGAACGGATCGTTGGCCTCAAGCACTGGATGACCGATAAAGCGCACTTGCGGACACTGCGTGAACGCCGCCGGACGCGGAGGCACCCGGGGCTTCTTCGATTGGGCGTGAAGCACCGAAAGCTCGGTGGATGTGCAACTGAACAACGCGCGGGAATCAAGGCAGATGCGTTCAACACCGCGATCCAGCAGCAGACGATTGAGTATCCGCTCGCTGTCACCCTTGGCGAAAAAATCGCCATGGCGCACTTCAACGGCCAGCGGGCGTTGCAGGGCATCGATAAATCCGGCCAGTTCGGGCAACCGTTGGGGCGTGAAGCTTTTCGACAGCTGCAACCACAGTGGCGACACCCGCTCGCCGAGCGGGCTGAGTAATTGCAGGAAGGTCTCGGCGGCGGTCAGCTGTTCGCGCAGGTCACCGCCGTGGCTGATCTCGCCGGGAAACTTGGCGGTGAAACGAAAGTGTTCGGGCATGGTGTCGGCCCAACGCTGCACGGTGCTCGCAGCCGGGCTCGCGTAGAAGGTCGTGTTGCCTTCTACGGCATTGAATACTCGGGAATAGAGATGGAGAAACTCAGCTGGCCTGGCGTCCAGCGGATACAGGTAGTCGCGCCAGGCGTTTTCGCTCCACGAGGGACAACCGAGGTAGTACGGCAGCAACATCAGATGTACAGGTCGAGACCCAGCACATCCGCTTCCCAATCGACGAAACCGGCGGTGCTCAGGTAGCTGGCCAGGGCCATCGCCACGCCTTTGCTCATGGCGCGGTGGTAAATCATGTCTTGCTGACGGGCGGGAAGATTGCTCGGTTTTTGCGCAGAGGCTTTGGCGGCGCGTGCAGCCAGTTGCTCTTCAGTCGGGAATTCCAGCTCGCCTTCGATATCAATGGCGTCGTCTTCCACCACACGGTCTTTGCGTGGCTTGCGCTTGATGGGGTAGGACTGAGAGGAAACGCCGTCGATACGCATACGTGCATACTCGGAATCAGTGATGGCAGTTTAGTGGCGCATTTCCCACTTCGCAAACCGCCGAGTGATAACTAGAACACATAAAAGGCAAAAGGTTTAAAAGCCGGGGTTAGAAAATGACGATTGGCAGAATTAGAGCAGAACACCAACCCTGTGGGAGCGGGCTTGCTCGCGAAGACGGTGTGTCAGGCAATAGAAATGTTGAATGTTATACCGCCTTCGCGAGCAAGCCCGCTCCCACAGGTACTGCGTGAATCAACGCGCTTTAGGCGTCGCCACCTTGTCGCGCAGATAAACCGGCTGAGCCTCGTCAGCCACGATCGCCTCGCCACGCGCCCAGGCAAATCGCGCCAGGGTCAGCAGGTCTTCGGCATGGGGCAACATGGCCGCGTCCTGACCGCTCAGGCTGACCGCGATGCGTTCGCCATACCCCCAACCGGTGCCAGCGCCGAACCACTCGCCGCCGGCATCGGCCGGCAATGCCGCGGACTCCGGCGGCAGTACCGCTTCAGCGCCAACAAGACGCATCTCCCCGGCCGTTTCGCGGTAGCACCCCCAATACACTTCATCCATGCGCGCATCGATGGCAGCAGCGACCTGAGTGGCGCCATGTTCGCGCAATGCACGTTGCGCCAGCACGGCCAGGTTCGACACCGGCAGCACCGGACGATCCAGGGCAAACGCCAGGCCTTGCACCACGCCGATGGCGATGCGCACACCGGTGAAGGCTCCCGGGCCACGGCCGAATGCAATGGCATCGACTGCTTGCAGGGTGGTGCCAGCATCGGCCAGCAATTGCTTGATCATCGGCAACAGCTTCTGCGCGTGCAGGCGCGGGATCACCTCGTAATGGCTCGTGACCTTGCCGTCATGCAGCAAGGCAACGGAGCAAGCTTCAGTCGCGGTATCCAGGGCCAGCAAGGTGCTCATCGATGTATCCGTAACAAGAGGTCAGAAAAAGTGCGTCAGTATAAACAACTACGGCCCGCAAGCGGGCCGTAGAAGATGAAGCGATTCAGGCTTTTCAGCTCAGGGCTTCAAGCACCTTGGCGGTGATCGCTTCAACCGAACCGACGCCTTCGATATGGCTGTACTGCGGCTTGCCATTGGCGGCCGACAGCTTCTGGTAGAAATCCACCAGCGGCTTGGTCTGGGAGTGGTAGACCGACAGGCGATGACGCACGGTTTCTTCGGTGTCGTCCTTGCGCTGTACCAGCTCTTCACCGGTGATGTCGTCCTTGCCGGCGATTTTCGGCGGGTTGTAGACGATGTGGTACACGCGGCCGCTGGCCTCGTGAACACGACGACCGGCGATACGCTGGACGATTTCTTCGTCCTCGACGGCGATTTCAACCACTGCGTCCAGCTCGACGCCAGCAGTCACCAGGGCTTCAGCCTGGGGAATGGTGCGCGGGAAGCCGTCGAACAGGAAACCGTTGGCGCAGTCGGACTGGGCGATGCGGTCCTTGACCAGTGCGATGATCAGGTCATCGGACACCAGGCCACCGGCATCCATGATGCTCTTGGCCTTGATGCCCAGCTCGGTGCCGGCCTTGACCGCTGCACGCAGCATGTCGCCGGTGGAGATTTGCGGAATGCCGAATTTTTCGGTGATGAACTTAGCCTGAGTACCTTTACCGGCCCCGGGAGCTCCCAGCAGAATGACGCGCATCGATGTGCTCCTCAATTTTTTATATGGATAACGTCAGATTCGCCTCGTGGGGCCAATCTCAAAAAAGGGTCGTGGCCGCCCAAACGGCCAAAGGCTGATCAAGATACACAGCAGGCTGCGCCCACACAAGACGCCAAAAGTCGGAGAAACCGCTGCCTCCTGCGACCATTGCGCACGGTTCCCCAAGTCGCAACCCCAACATTAACTGTCGCCTGACAGCACTTTTCAACCCGTCCTGCGGCGGCATCCGCCTCACCTGCCGGATGCCTGACCCCACGGCAAAAACCTTAGCCGGTGTTACGCAAACCGGCGGCAATCCCCGCGACAGACACCAGCAGGGCCTGTTCTACCGGGCTGCCCTGCGCTACATCCTGCAATCGTGAACGGGCCAGCAACTCGGCCTGCAATAGATGAAGCGGGTCGAGGTAGGTGTTGCGCAAGCGGATGAATTCAAGGGTCGCTGGGCTATGTGCCAGTAGCTGCGACTGCCCGGTCAGGCCGAGAACGATGGAGCACGCCTGCGACAATAGGTCGCGTAAGTGCGCACCCAATGGCAACAGATTCGGCTCCACCAGACGCTCGTCATAGGACCGGGCAATGTCGGCATCGGCCTTGGCCAGGACCATCTCCAGCATATCGATGCGGGTGCGGAAGAACGGCCATTGCTCACGCATCTGCCCCAGCAGTTCACCTTCACCCCGCTCCAGTGCCTTGCTCAGGGCAGATTCCCAACCCAGCCAGGCCGGCAGCATCAGGCGTGTCTGGGTCCAGCCGAAGATCCACGGAATCGCCCGCAGGCTTTCGATCCCCCCGGCCCGGCGCTTGGCCGGCCGACTGCCCAGGGGCAAACGACCGAGTTCCTGTTCCGGCGTGGACTGGCGGAAATACTCCACGAACTGCGGATTTTCCCGCACCACGGCGCGGTAAGCGCTGACACCGTCTGCGGCCAGTTCGTCCATCAAATGGCGCCACTCGGGCGTCGGTGGCGGCGGCGGCAGCAAGGTCGCCTCAAGCACGGCGGCCAGGTACAGGTTGAGGTTTTGCTCGGCGATGTCCGGCAGGCCGAATTTGAATCGAATCATTTCACCCTGTTCGGTGGTGCGGAACCGCCCCGCCACCGAACCCGGCGGCTGCGACAGAATCGCCGCGTGGGCCGGTCCGCCGCCACGCCCCACGGTGCCGCCGCGGCCGTGGAACAATAGCAGCTCCACTTGTTGTTCACGGCAGATATCCACCAGTCGCTCCTGCGCCCGGTACTGCGCCCAGGCCGCCGCGGTGGTGCCGGCGTCCTTGGCCGAATCGGAATAGCCGATCATCACTTCCTGCGGCCCTTGCAGACGCGAGCGATAGCCCGGCAACAGCAGCAGTTTCTCGATCACCGGCCCCGCGTTGTCGAGGTCGGCCAGGGTTTCGAACAGCGGCACCACGCGCATCGGCCGCAGCACGCCGGATTCCTTGAGCAACAATTGCACCGCCAGCACATCGGAAGCGGCACCGGCCATCGAGATCACATAGGAACCCAGGGACGCCCCCGGTGCAGCGGCGATTTCCCGGCAGGTCGCCAGCACCTCGGCGGTATCGGCGGAGGGTTTGAAGTACGCCGGCAGCAACGGCCGGTGGTTATTCAGTTCACGCATCAGGAAGGCGATGCGCTCTTCCTCGCTCCAGTCCTCGTAGCGCCCCAGGCCGAGGTAGTCGGTGATTTCGGTCATGGCCGCGCTGTGTCGCGACGAGTCCTGGCGCACATCCAGACGAACCAGGAACAGACCGAAGGTCACCGCCCGACGCAGGCAGTCGAGCAAGGGTCCGTCAGCGATCACGCCCATGCCGCATTCATGCAACGAGTGGTAGCACAGCTCCAGCGGGTCGAGCAGTTCGCGGTTGTTTTGCAGCACATCGGCCGGTGCCGGTGTGGGTGCCGACAATGAGGTGTGCGCCCAGTTGCGCGTCGCCCGCAGGCGCTCGCGCAGCTGTTTGAGCACGGCCCGGTAAGGTTCGGCGCTGTCACCCGCCTTGGCCTTCAATTCATCGCTGGCCTGCTGCATGGACAGCTCAGCCGCCAGGTGATCGACATCGCGCAGGTACAGATCAGCCGCCATCCAGCGCGCCAACAGTAAAACCTCTCGGGTCACCGCCGCCGTCACATTGGGGTTGCCGTCGCGGTCGCCGCCCATCCACGAGGCAAAGCGAATCGGCGCCGCCTCCAGTGGCAAGTGCAGGCCGGTAGCGGCGTGCAGGGCCTGGTCGGCCTTGCGCAGATAATTGGGAATGGCCTGCCACAGCGAATGCTCGATCACCGCGAAACCCCACTTGGCTTCGTCCACCGGTGTCGGACGCGTGCGGCGGATTTCCTCGGTGTGCCAGGCTTCGGCGATCAGGCGCTGCAAGGTGGTCTTGATCTGTTCGCGCTCGGCACGGGTCAGGTCGCGGTGATCCTGAGCCGCCAATTGCGCGGCGATGGCGTCGTACTTCTGGATCAGCGTGCGGCGCGCGACTTCGGTCGGGTGCGCGGTCAGCACCAGTTCAATCTCCAGTCGCCCCAATTGCCGGGCCAGCGCGTCGGCACCATGGCCCTCGGCGCGCAGGCGAGCGAGCAATTCGGGCAACACCCGGGCTTCGAACGGCGCCTGTTGAGACGCCTCCCGACGGTGAATCAACTGGTATTGCTCGGCGATATTGGCCAGGTTGAGAAACTGATTGAACGCCCGCGCTACCGGCAACAGCTCGTCTTCGGTCAACTGGTTGAGGCTGGCGCTGAGCTCGGCGTCCATGGAGCCGCGCCGGTCCGCCTTGGCGCCCTTGCGGATCTGCTCGATCTTGTCGAGAAAACCATCGCCATACTGCTCACGAATGGTGTTGCCCAACAGCTCACCCAACAGGTGAACGTCCTCGCGCAAGCGTGCATCAATATCGGTCATCAGCAGGTCTCCAGCAAAAAATCCGGGCGGCTTGGAACCTAGAGAGTGCCGCCCCAGACAGCTTCTTACAAGCAAGACGACGAAGGGCCTTCAAACCTTGCCCGTTGAAGCTAGTCTGAAGATAAGCCGTACAACGGCTGTCGCCGGCCAACGCCGGACACTCACCCTGCCCGCCACGAGCGGTCGCGCCATGAGGTCAATATGAAAATTCGCGAGCTTGCCCACCACTGGGAAGAAAACGCCAAGGGCCGCCTGACCGACACCGGCTACTCGATTCATCTGGATGTGGAGTCTGCCGCACGGCTGGCCGCGCTCGTCGAGATGTACCCCAAGCGGCATCCCGAAGAACTGCTCGGCGACCTGATCGGCGCCGCGCTCGAAGAGCTGGAAAGAAGCTTCCCGTACGTCAAGGGCTCGACCGTGGTCGCCACTGACGAAGAAGGTGATCCGCTGTACGAAGACATCGGGCCGACCCCGCGTTTTCTGGCGCTGTCCCGCCGGCATCTGCACGACATGTCAGTGCCGGACGACAAACAGAAACACTGAGTTTTCGTAGAACCCTGTGGGAGCGGGCTTGCTCGCGAAGGCGGTGTATCAGTCAACATTATTGTTGAATGTTAAACCTCATTCGCGAGCAAGCCCGCTCCCACATTGGCCCGTTTTTCACTTCAAAAATTGCGTTACTTCGGGCCTGAAAAGGTCCGATATACCGCTGTGCGTAACATAAATCCCCGACTTAGAGCCCTGTCGACTCGGTCAAAGTTTTTTCGATAGCTGGCTAAATTCTCTGAACTTTCAAAAAACGCCTCGGGTCAACCCAAGTAACCACGCCTGGGACGAGCGTTTCAAAACACCCCGCAATTGATGGCTTCAGCGCCCGGCCCAGGATGGATTCAACGCTTTTCAGGAGTTAGCCCAATGGAGTTGAAGACCATGAAAACCCGAACCGGCACATCCTCGTTCACTCATTCGCGCGGCCTCCAGCTGGCGGCGCTGGCCCTCGGCAGCAGCCTGGCCCTGGCCGGTTGCGCCGGTAACCCGCCGACCGAGCAGTACGCGGTGACCCAATCGGCCGTCAACGACGCCGTGAGCGCCGGCGGCACCGAGTTCGCCGCGGTGGAAATGAAGTCGGCCCAGGACAAGCTCAAGCAAGCCGAAATCGCCATGCACGACAAAAAATATGACCAGGCCCGGATGCTCGCCGAACAGGCCGAGTGGGACGCTCGTGTCGCAGAGCGCAAGGCCCAGGCGATGAAGGCCGAACAATCCGTGAAGGACGCGCAGAAAGGCGTTCAGGAATTGCGTCAGGAAAGCCAGCGCACCGTTCAGTAAGCGGCGCGGCTCCACGCATTCCCACTCGACTAAAAGGACGAAATCATGAAACGCATTCAACTGATGATCCCAACTCTGCTGGCTGCCACCATCGCCCTGGCGGCCTGCTCCACGCCGCCCAACGCCAACCTCGAACAGGCCCGCACCAACTACAGCGGCCTGCAAGCCGACCCACAGGCCAGCAAAGTCGCAGCCCTGGAAACCAAGGAGGCCAGCGATTATCTGGACAAGGCCGACCAGGCCTACAGGGACAAGGAAGACGCAACCAAGGTTGACCAGCTTGCCTATCTGACCAACCAGCGGGTTGAAGTGGCCAAGCAGACCATTGCCCTGCGCACCGCTGAAGCCAATCTGAAAAACACGTCGGCGCAACGGGCCGAAGCCCGCCTGGAAGGCCGCGATCAGCAGATCAAGCAACTGAAGGACAGCCTCAACGCCAGGCAGACCGAGCGCGGGACGCTGGTGACATTCGGGGATGTGCTGTTCGCCACCGACAAGGCCGAGCTGAAATCCAACGGCCTGATGAACATCAACAAACTGGCGCAGTACCTCCAGGAAAACCCCGACCGCAAAGTGATTGTCGAGGGTTATACCGACAGCACCGGTACGGCATCGCACAACCAGTCGCTCTCGGAACGTCGTGCGGATTCCGTGCGAGCGGCCCTGGTGAAGATGGGCGTCGATCCGGCGCGCATCGTTGCCCAAGGGTACGGCAAGGAGTATCCGGTGGCGGATAACTCAAGCACCTCGGGCCGGGCGATGAACCGCCGGGTGGAGGTGACCATTTCCAATGACAATCAGCCGGTGATGCCGCGTTCGGCGGTGAGTTCATACACCCAATAATCAAGCTACTACGCGAAACCAGTGTGGGAGCGGGCTTGCTCGCGAAAGCGGTGTATCAGTCAGCACTATTGCTGAAAGTTAAACCGCCTTCGCGAGCAAGCCCGCTCCCACATTGGATCTGTGTTGTTAGTTAGAACCGGGTTACGGCTCCAGCTTCTGCGGCGTCTCCTGCCCCATGCAACGCACGGCTTTTTTCTTGCTGTCGACCAGCACGCCGGTCAGGCCTTTCTGTTCCATGTCAAACAGCACCAGCACGCCATCGATGCACTGCGCCACTTGCGCGGCCGGCTCCAGTGAGACTTTGTAGTCTTCGCCCGGAATGGTCTTGAGCATGGTGAATTCGTTGAGCAGCAACGCATCCTCAGGCTTGGCGAAGTGCAGGTAGCCGTACCACCACAGGGCACCGACGGTGCCGAGGATGCTGCAGATACCGGTGATGATCAGCGGGATGGCGTTGCGTTCTTCACTCATTGCGGACTCTCTGGTGGTTCATCTTCAGAATTCGGGGGTGCCGGGTAATTGGGGATTTCACCCAGGCGGCGCAGGCCGTTGAAATGCTGCGGGTCATCGAGATAGCGCAGCATGACGTTACGCCAGACCGGGTCGGCGAATGTCTGCACATGACCGCCACGGGTCAGTTGCAGCACCCGCGGCGGCGGCGCAGCTTGATACAGTCGGATGCCGTTGGAAAGAGGCACGATCGGATCGTCGATGCTGTGGTAGATCAGTTTCGGCACATCTTTAAGCTGCGCCATGGAGTTGATCGCGCTGTCACCGTCCGGCACCAGCCACGACAACGGCACCTGGAACGTCCAGAACACCCATGAATTACTCAAGGCATAGCGACCGACACTGCGATAACTGGCGGGCACACCGTCGAGGACAAAAGCTTTCAGTTGTTTCTGCCGTTGCGGGTGCTGGACCAGGTAATGCACGGCCATCGAGCCACCGAGACTCTGGCCGAGCAGGATCAGCGGCTTGCCTTGAACCTGCGGCGCCTTGTCCAGCCAGGCGAACGCCGCATCGATGTCCTGGTAGATCGCCGGCAGGCTGGGTTCGCCTTCGGACAGGCCGTAACCGCGATAGTCCACAAGCAACACCTGGTAACCATTTTTCGGCAACCAGAAACTGCCGCCAAGGTGCATGGGCAGGTTTCCGCCATTGCCGTGTAAGTGCAGCACCGTGCCCTTGACCTCAACCCCCTGCTTCACCGGCAGCCACCAGGCATTCAGCTTGAGGCCATCGGCGGTGTTCAGGGTGACGGTGCGGTATTCAAGCCCGGCCTTTTCCGGGGTGAACAACTGGCCGGGTTCCGGGTAGAACAGCAGCGAGCTGCAGCCATTCAAGGCCAGGAAAAGGCAGAGGATGCCGAGGATTCTCATCCGTTGAAACCTCGCAGAAAATGGGTGGAACACGGCTCAATGTGGGAGCGGGCTTGCTCGCGAATGCGGTTTAACATTCAACATCTCAGTTAGCTGACACACCGCCTTCGCGAGCAAGCCCGCTCCCACATTTGGATCTCACCAGCCTTAAAGGATGTTGGAATAATCCGCCTCGATCCGGTCCAGGCTCAAGTGGTTGAGGAAGTTGGAGAAGCACATCCACGCCGACAACGCGTTCATGTCGCGAAACTGTTCCGGCAGGTACTTGGGCGGCACCACCAGGCCTTCGTCCACCAACTGACGCAAGGTACGCATGTCCTCCAGGGTGGTCTTGCCGCAGAACAACAGCGGTATCTGCTCCAGCTTGCCTTTACGCACGGCCAGTTGAATGTAGTTGTAAATCATGATGAAGCCCTTGAGGTAGGACAAGTCTTTGGTAAATGGCAGACCTGTCGGCACCGAGCCGCGGAACACGCGGCTGGCGTTGCTGTAGCTCTCGGGCATCTCGAAGCCTTGCTCACGGAAGAACTCGAACACCTGCAGGAAATCCGCGCCCTCCTCTACCATGTGAATCGCGCGGGTGCGGTTCGTGAGTTTGCGCAGACGGCTGGGGTACGAGGCGAAGGTGATGATTTCCATCAGGATCGCCAGGCCTTCCTGGGTCACCGTCGACGAGGGCGGGCCTTTGGCCAGGAAGGTGCAGATCGGCTGGTTCAGGCCGTTGAGCGTGGTGCCGACGTGCACCAGCCCTTCGTGGACCTCCAGGGCGCGCACATCGCGCTGGTTGAACATCGCGTCGGAGCGGATCTTGATGTAGTCGGCGCCGGCCGCCGCATCGGCGACGATGCCATCGGACTCGAACACCCGGATGGTTTCCTCGGCTTCGCCAAACACCTTGTTCAGGCGATGCTGCAACATATCGACCGCATCCTTGGCCGTCAGCGTCTTCGGCTCGTCCTTGAGGTCGCCACGGCCGTCGATGTTGTTCAGGTATTCGGACAGCATCATGCCCAGGTCGGACAGGGTCGGGTCGCCGGCATGGAATGCGTCGGACGCGGCGCCGTACAATTCCTGGGAAATCAGGCCGAAATCCTCGGTGCCGCGCGCTTCGAGCATGCGCACCACCATGCGGTACTCCTTGCACATGCGCCGCATGATCTGGCCGACGGGGTTGAACTGGCCGAGCTGGCGAGTGATGTCGCGCTCGATGTTCTGGAACTCCAGCTTCACTTTGCTGGAATCGAACGCCAGCGGCCGGTTGAGGTAGTAGTCGCGGTCCACCGCCGGCATTTCCTTGCCCTTGGCCTTGAGGAAACCCTTGCGAATGTTGTCGTCCCATTTGACCGCATCGAGGACGCGGATCGGCGTCTGCGCCAACACGATGCGATCAGACAAAATGCGTATCGACTGTTGGTAATCGTCCACGCGAAACTCCTGTAGAAACCTGTGGGTGCTGCTTACTTGGCTTTGGCCTGGCGCTGATAGCGCACCGCTTCGACGAACACATCGGAATTGGCCGGGTCGTCGAGGTAGGCGGCGACTTGATCCATGTGGCTGTCGATCAATACACCATCGCCATCGCTGGTCTGGAAGCTTTCACCGCTCAGGACGTTTTGCTTGATGGCCTGATTGATCTGTTCGAGGTCGAGGTTGTAAACCACCAACTCATGTTTGTCGGTCAGCTCAAAACCGCCGAGGGTGAAATGCCCGCCGAACTGCGCCGGCACCTTCGCCGACAGGTACCAGCGGCTGCCATGACGCGACACCGTGAAGGGATAGGCCTCCCGCTCCCGGGGCCTGGCCCGGTAATAGCTGACGGCCTGATAGCGGTTGTCGCCGAGGCGGGTCAGTTCGAGGTTGAGCGCCTCACCCCAGGCATTGGTGCTGGTCCATTTGCCGAGTAATCCTTTGGGCGCGGGGTCGCTTGCAGGCAGCGGTTCCTTGAAGGACACCAGACAGCCACTGAGCAGCAAGAACGACAAGGCGATCACAACGACACGCCAGGCTTTCATTCAATACTCCCTATGAATACACCGCCGACCTGTAGGGATCGCGTCACACCGACGCCAGCACCAGGTGCATGTAGCGCGTCAGGATGCCGAGCATTTCCTCTTCGGCGGCAGGCTCGTCTACGTTGAGCAGGCCCTGATATTCCATCCGGCCGATAATTGCCGTCAACACCTTGGCATCCTGATGCGGCTCGCGCGAGCCCAGCACCTGGAACAGTTGGCAAGAGCCCTGCAACAGGATTTGCTGATGCGAACGCACCAGTTCGGCCAGGCGCGGGTTGAGCAACGCCTCCTGGCGGAACGCCTGCTCGGCCATCAGGTGTTCGCGGCGATTGATCAGTTGCCGGTGAACGTAGTCGGTCATCAGCCGTGCGATATCGTCCGCCAGTTTCGAGCGCGCCTGCGGGCTGCCATCGCCACTGGCGATCATGTCGCGCAGCAGGCCCTCGTTGTTGACCCACAGCTTGCCCATGTACGCGGCACTGCGTTCCACGTATTGGGCGAAGGTATCGGTGAGCAGGTCATCGATATCCTTGAAATAGTAAGTGGTCGCCGACAACGGCACTTGCGCCTCGGCGGCCACCGCACGGTGCCGTACGGCGCGCACGCCATCGCGCACGACAATACGCATCGCGGCGTCGAGAATGTCCTGTCGACGCTGCTCACTGCCCTGTCGGCTGGCCTTGCGGCCCTGGTACTGAACACTTTCAGCGACCGCAGTGGCGATACCCGCTGCACCTTCTTGAGCCATTGCACGAATCACGACAGGTATTTCCTCTCAGATGAAACTAACAAGTTGATACGTTTGTACCAGACAGGCAATAAAAAACCGCCTGAAAAGGCGGTTTTTTAATTGAAACACTTACGCTTGCGGCCGCATGTGCGGGAACAGGATCACGTCGCGGATCGACGGGGAGTTGGTCAGCAGCATCACCAGACGGTCGATACCGATGCCTTCACCCGCCGTTGGCGGCATGCCGTACTCCAGCGCACGCACGAAGTCGGCGTCGTAGTGCATGGCTTCGTCGTCGCCGGCGTCCTTGTCGGCCACCTGGGCCATGAAACGCTCGGCCTGGTCTTCCGCGTCGTTCAGCTCGGAGTAGGCGTTAGCGATTTCACGACCACCGATGAACAGCTCGAATCGGTCGGTGACGTTCGGGTTGTCGTCATCACGACGTGCCAGCGGCGACACTTCGAACGGGTACTGAGTAATGAAGTGTGGCTGTTCCAGCTTGTGCTCGACCAGCTCTTCGAAAATCATCACCTGCAGCTTGCCCAGGCCTTCGAAGCCCAGCACCTTGGCGCCGGCCTTCTTGGCGATGGCGCGAGCCTTGTCGATGTCGTTCAGGTCGTCAGCGGTCAGCTCGGGGTTGTACTTGAGGATCGAGTCGAACACCGACAGGCGCACGAACGGCTCGCCGAAGTGGAACACCTTGTCGCCGTACGGCACGTCGGTGCTGCCCAGAACCAGCTGCGCCAGTTCACGGAACAACTCTTCGGTCAGGTCCATGTTGTCTTCGTAGTCGGCGTAGGCCTGGTAGAACTCCAACATGGTGAATTCAGGGTTGTGACGAGTCGAAACGCCTTCGTTACGGAAGTTGCGGTTGATCTCGAACACCTTCTCGAACCCGCCGACAACAAGGCGCTTGAGGTACAGCTCAGGCGCAATGCGCAGGAACATTTCCATGTCCAGCGCGTTGTGGTGGGTTTCGAACGGCTTGGCTGCCGCGCCGCCCGGAATGGTCTGCAGCATCGGCGTTTCCACTTCCAGGAAGTCACGCTTCATCAGGAAGCTGCGGATGTGGGCGATGACTTGCGAACGCACGCGGAAGGTCTGGCGCACGTCTTCGTTGACGATCAGGTCAACGTAGCGCTGGCGGTAGCGCTGTTCGGTGTCGGTCAGGCCGTGGTGCTTGTCCGGCAGCGGGCGCAGGGATTTGGTCAGCAGGCGCACGTTGGTCATTTCAACGTACAGGTCACCCTTGCCGGAACGGGCCAGGGTGCCTTCGGCGGCAATGATGTCGCCCATGTCCCAGGTTTTCACCGCTGCCAGGGTTTCTTCGGACAGGGTCTTGCGATTGACGTAGACCTGGATACGACCGGTCATGTCCTGGATCACCATGAACGAGCCACGGTTGAGCATGATACGACCGGCAACCTTGACCGGGATCGCAGCCTCTGCCAGCTCTTCCTTGGTCTTGTCCGCGTACTGTTTCTGCAGTGCATCGCAGTAGTTTTCGCGGCGGAAGTCGTTCGGGAAGGCATTGCCCTTGGCGCGCTCGGCAGCAAGCTTTTCCTTGCGCAGGGCGATCAGGGAGTTTTCTTCCTGTTGCAGGGCTTGCGGGTCGAGTTCTAGGTCGCTCATGTCTTTAAATATTCCATCTGGTTCGTTTTCCCCGGCCTGCGGCCGGGGATCGCCGGCAAGCCGGCTCCTACAGGGGATCGCGGTGTGTCAGTAACTTACAGCCCGGACTTCAGGCTCGCTTCCAGGTATTCGTCGATGTCGCCATCGAGCACCTTGTCACAGTCGCTGCGTTCGATGTTGGTGCGCAGATCCTTGATCCGCGAGGCATCGAGCACGTACGAACGGATCTGATGACCCCAGCCGATATCGGACTTGGTGTCTTCCAGCGCCTGGGACGCCGCGTTGCGCTTCTGCATTTCCTGCTCGTACAACTTGGCCCGCAGCATTTTCATGGCGGTGTCCTTGTTGGCGTGCTGGGAACGTTCGTTCTGGCAGCTGACCACGGTATTGGTCGGTACGTGGGTGATACGTACGGCCGAGTCGGTGGTGTTTACGTGCTGACCACCGGCACCCGAGGAACGATAGGTGTCGATCCGCAAGTCTGCCGGGTTGATTTCGATTTCGACCTTGTCATCGATCTCTGGCGAGACGAACACCGCGGAGAACGAGGTGTGGCGACGGTTGCCGGAGTCGAACGGGCTCTTGCGCACCAGGCGGTGCACGCCGATCTCGGTGCGCAACCAGCCAAACGCGTATTCGCCCTTGATGTGCACGGTCGCGCCCTTGATCCCGGCGACTTCACCGGCGGACAGTTCCATGATGGTCGCGTCGAAACCGCGTTTGTCGGCCCAGCGCAGGTACATGCGCAGCAGAATGTTGGCCCAGTCCTGGGCTTCGGTGCCGCCGGAACCGGCCTGGATGTCCAGGTAGGCGTTGTTCGGGTCCATTTCGTGGCTGAACATGCGACGGAATTCCAGCTTGGCCAGACTTTCCTCGAGTCGGGCCAGCTCGGCGACGACATCGTCCACTGCACCTTCGTCGTTTTCTTCGACGGCCATGTCCAGCAGGTCGCGGCAATCGGCCAGACCGGTGTTCAGTTCGTCCAGGGTATCGACGATTTGCGCCAGCGCAGCGCGCTCGCGGCCCAACTCCTGAGCGTATTCAGGTTTGTTCCAGACACTCGGATCTTCAAGCTCGCGATTGACTTCGGTCAGACGCTCATGCTTTTGATCGTAGTCAAAGATACCCCCGAATAGTTTCGGAGCGCTCGGACAGGTCCTTGATGGTGTTCAGGATCGGGTTGATTTCCATGACGGGCAGCACTCGTTGGCGAACTTTTGAAAGCCGGCGAGTATAACGGGAAACAGCCGAAAACGGCAGTCCGCTTGGCCGAAATGCCAAGTCCCTGTAGGAGCGAGCTTGCTCGCGAGAAACGCTCAGGCACCGCGTTTATTCAGATAGCCATCGTCATCGTTAACGACCATCGCGAGCAGGCTCGCTCCTACAGGGGCGTGGTGGTCACCCGATCCCCACTTGGTTGCGCCCGTTGTTCTTCGCCGAATACAGCCCCTTGTCCGCCGCCAGGATCAGGTCGCGGCAGTTGCTGCCCGCTTTCGGGGTGATGGTCGACAGGCCGATGCTGATGGTCAGGCTCGACCCTTCGGTTGGCGAGTTATGCGGGATCTTTAGGGCTGCCACGGTCTGGCGCAGCTTCTCGGCGACAAGCCGCGCGCCGCCCTGGGAGGTGTTGGGCAGCACCAGGGCAAACTCTTCGCCGCCGTAGCGGGCCGGCAGGTCCGAAGGCCGGGCACTGGCTTCCTTGATCGCCGTGGCGACCTTGCGCAGGGCTTCATCGCCTTCCAGGTGGCCGAAACTGTCGTTGTAGGTCTTGAAGTAGTCGACATCGATCATCAGCAACGACAACTGGCTCTGCTCACGCAGCGAGCGACGCCACTCCAGTTCCATGTACTCGTCGAAGTGTCGACGGTTCGACAACCCGGTCAGGCCATCGGAGTTCATCAGGCGTTGCAGGACCAGGTTGGTGTCGAGCAGTTGCTGCTGGCTGACCCGCAACGCGCGGTAGGCCGCGTCCCGTTGCAGCAGGGTCATGTAGGACCGTGAGTGATAGCGGATGCGCGCGACCAGTTCGATGTTGTCCGGTAGCTTGACCAGGTAATCGTTGGCCCCGGCGGCAAAGGCCGCGCTCTTGATCAGCGGATCTTCCTTGGTCGACAGGACGATGATCGGAATGTCCTTGGTCGCCGGGTGATTGCGGTATTCGCGCACCAGGCTCAGGCCGTCAAGGCCGGGCATGACCAGATCCTGCAGGATCACCGTCGGCTTGATGCGCACCGCGTGGGCGATGGCCTGGTGCGGGTCGGCGCAGAAGTGGAAATCGATGTTCTCTTCGTTCGACAGGCCGCGGCGCACGGCTTCGCCGATCATGGCCTGATCGTCCACCAGCAACACCATGGCGGCGTTTTCGTCGGTCTTGAAGTCGTCGAGCTGTAATTCATTCATGTGCGGTCACCTGAGTACTACTTGAGCCAGGAATGAGGAAAAATGTGCTCATTTGGCGAAAATCTCCAGCAATCGTGGCGCTATCTTGTCCAGCGGGCGAATCTCCACGGCAGCGTCGATGGCTGCGGCCGCCTTTGGCATGCCATACACCGCACTGCTGCCCTGGTCTTGTGCGATGGTCAGGTAGCCCTGTTGGCGCATGAGTTTAAGCCCCTGGGCGCCATCACGCCCCATGCCGGTGAGTAAAACCCCCACGGCGTCACCGTTCCAGTAACTGGCCACGCTTTCGAAGAACACATCGATGGATGGCCGGTAGATTTCGTTGACCGGTTCGGCGGTGTAGGCCAGCGTGCCGTTTTTCAGCAAGCGAATATGGTGATTGGTGCCGGCCAGCAATACCGTGCCGCTTTGCGGCGGCTCGCCTTCCTCGGCCAGGCGCACGTTGAGGCCGCTGGCACTGCCGAGCCATTCAGCCATGCCGGCGGCAAACACCTGGTCAACGTGCTGCACCAGCACGATAGCTGGAGAAAAATCACGTGGCAGACCCTTGAGCAAGACTTCCAGCGCAGCCGGCCCACCGGCGGATGAGCCAATGGCGATCAGGCTCTGGCGTGAGCCCGAACTGCGCATTGGCGCCAGCGTCGGGCGTGGGGGGTTGCCCTTGTCGCCGATCAGCCAGCCGATGTTCATGATCTTGCGCAACAACGGCGCAGCCGCGTCCTGGGCATTGCCGGCGCCGACGGTCGGGGTGTCGACCACGTCCAGCGCACCGTGGCCCATGGCCTCGAACACCCGGTGCACGTTCTGCTGGCGATCCACGGTGACGATGACAATGGCGCACGGGGTCTCAGCCATGATCCGCCGCGTGGCCTCGACGCCATCCATCACCGGCATGATCAGGTCCATCAGGATCAGGTCCGGCGTGTCCTGGGCGCACAGGCGCACCGCTTCGGCGCCATTGCCGGCGACCCAGACCACCTCGTGTGTCGGCTCGAATGCCAGGGCGCGGCGCAGGGCCTCCACCGCCATGGGCATGTCGTTGACGATTGCAATCCTCATGCACGCGCTCCTCCGATGAGCTCGACCACTGCATCGAGCAAGGCGTCGTCATGAAAACTGGCCTTGGCTAGATAATAGTCGGCCCCGGCATCCAGTCCACGGCGCCGGTCCTCCTCGCGATCCTTGTAGGACACCACCATCACCGGGAGCGATTGCAGGCGATTGTCCCGACGCAGCAACGTAACCAGTTCGATGCCGTCCATGCGCGGCATATCAATGTCGGTGATCAACAGATCGAAATCCTCCGAACGCAATGCGTTCCAGCCGTCCATGCCGTCTACCGCAACCGCCACGTCGTATCCGCGATTGAGCAACAGCTTGCGCTGCAACTCTCGCACGGTCAGGGAATCGTCCACCACCAGAATTCGTTTGCGGGCCGCCTCGACCACCTGATTACTGTGGCGGGCGATGCGCTCCAGGCGCCCGGTGTTGAGCAGTTTTTCCACGGACCGCAGCATGTCTTCGACATCGACGATCAACACCACCGAACCGTCGTCTAGCAAGGCTCCGGCGGAAATGTCCTGCACCTTGCCCAGACGCTCATCCAGCGGCAGCACCACCAATGTCCGCTCCCCGATAAACCGCTCCACGGCCACGCCATAGATCGCATCGCGCTCGCGAATCACCACGACTTTCAGGGTTTGCCCGCTGTTCTGGCTGGCCGGGCGATGCAGCAACTGGCTGGCCGCCACCAGCCCGACATGCCGGCCTTCGTACCAGAAATGCTGGCGACCTTCGACCTGCACAATATCCGCCGGCTCCAGATCACACATGCGCTCAATGTGCGCCAGCGGAAAGGCATAGGCCTCGTCGCCAACCTCCACCACCAGGCTGCGCACCACCGACAGGGTCAACGGCACTTCAAGATGGAAACGACTGCCCTCGCCCGCCGTCTGCTCCAGCACCACCGCACCGCGCAACTGCCGGACCATGTGCTGCACCGCATCCAGGCCGACGCCACGACCGGACACCTCGGTGACCCTGTCGCGCAGGCTGAAACCGGGCAGGAACAGGAACGTCAGCAGCTCTTCTTCGCTCAACTGCGCGGCGGTTTCTGCGGGGGACAGATTTCGTTCAACGATACTGCGACGGACTTTTTCCAGATCCACGCCATTACCGTCATCGCTCAATTCAAGCACCAGCAAACCAGCCTGATGCGAAGCGCGCAGACGAATCAAACCTTCCGCCGGCTTGCCGGCCAGCAGGCGTTGTTCCGGGAGTTCGATGCCGTGGTCGACCGCGTTGCGCAGCAGGTGAGTCAGCGGCGCCTCGAGCTTTTCCAGCACGTCGCGATCGACCTGGGTCTTCTCGCCTTCAATTTCCAGTCGCACCTGTTTACCCAGGTCGCGCCCCAGATCACGGACCATGCGCACCTGCCCGGTCAGCACATCGGCAAAGGGCCGCATGCGACAGGCCAGCGCCGTGTCGTACAACACCTGCGCCCGCTGACTGGCATGCCAGGCGAACTCATCGAGTTCGGCGTTCTTTTCCATGAGCAATTGCTGGGATTGCGCCAGTAAGCGCCGCGCATCCTCAAGGGCTTCCTGGGCTTCCAGGCTCAAGGCGTGATCCTTGAGGTGAACGTTGAGATTCTCCAGCGCTCGCAGGCTGTTGCTCTGCATGCGCTTGAGTCGCTGCATGGTCGCCAGGTGCGGTTTGAGGCGCTGCGTTTCCACCAGGGACTTGCTCGACAGATCGAGCAGGCTGTTCAGGCGCTCGGCGGTGACGCGCAACACACGTTCACCATTTTCGGTGGTGCGTTTGGTCTTGCGCAGGGCGGGCGCCGCAGGCGGTTCGACCTCGGGCGCGGGTGCTTCAAGCATGAGCTCGGAGATAATCCGTTCGGCCATGACCGGTTCGGCAGGCGCAACCAGCGGTGCTGTCGGATCCAGCAAGCGTGCCATCAAGGATACGTAAGCCTCAATATCCGCGGCCTGCGGATTGTTGTCCGGCGTGGCGATGCGCATCAGCAGATCGGTGCCTTGCAGCAACGCATCGATGTGTTCGGGGCGCAGCAACAGGCGCCCTTCCTGGGCACTGACCAGGCAATCTTCCATCACGTGGGCGACGCTGACCCCGGCATCGACGCCCACGATCCGCGCCGCCCCCTTGAGCGAGTGCGCCGCACGCATGCACGATTCAAGCTGATCGGCCAGGGTCGGATCGCGCTCAAGCGCCAGCAGGCCGGCACTCAAGACCTGGGTCTGGGCTTCGGCCTCCAGGCTGAACAGCTCCAGCAAAGAGGCGTCGCGCATTTGCTCGGGGGTCATGTGAGGCTCCGGGTCACGGCGGACAACAGCTGTTCTTCATCCAGCCAACGCAGGCTGCGACCTTTGAATTGCAACACGCCACGGGTGTATCTGGCGCTGGCCTGGGCCCCCGAGCGCGATGCGCTATCGAGGATATGCTCGTCGATGGCGTGAATCCCGTCGACTTCGTCCACCGGCACCACCACCGGCCCGCCGTGGGCCGCGATGATCAGCATGCGCGGCATGACCCGCGCACCCGGTGCCACACTGTTGGTTCCGTCGAGCCCGAGCAGCTCCACCAGCGACAGGCAGGCCACCAGCGCGCCGCGCACATTCGCCACGCCGAGCAAGGCCCGGGAGCGCTGGTGCGGCAAAGAGTGAATCGCCTGCAACGGCGACACTTCCACCAGGCTGCGCGTGGCCAGTCCCAACCACTCTTCTCCCAGACGGAACATCAACAACGAGCGGGTTTTCACCTCACTCTCGAGCCCGACGGACACTGGTCCGCGCTCTTGCTGCTGCAAGGCATAACGATCGAGCAGACGCGTCGCGGCGGCCGAATACACCGCACAATTGCGGCAATGAATATGTTCGGCCAGCAACGGGCAGGACTTGTCGCCGTGGATACCGATGCGGTTCCAGCAATCGTCGATGACCTGGGCATCCCGGGTGACGCTGAAGGTGTCGGAGGCGATCATCGTTTACGCTCACTGTCGGCGGCGCGTGCGCTGCGGGCGGCACGTTCCTGCAATCGTCTGGCCCCCGCCGCGTCACCCTGGGCCTGCAGCAAGGCGGCCAGGTGCATCAACGCTTCGGGATGTTGCGGTTCGAGGTACAACGCCTTGCGATAAAAGCCCTGGGCTTCCAGGACGTTTCCCGCAACATCACTGAGCAGTCCCAGCCAATAGAACACCTGGGCTACCGGTTCATGACTGCGCAAATAGCTTTCACACGCAGCCTTTGCCTCGGCGCTTTTACCTTCGTTGGCCAGCCCGGCGATGTTCGCCAGCAGCACGGCCGTATCGGTGCCAGAGGTTTTCGGCACAGACGCCAGTGGCACGACACTGGCGAACGGACGACTGCGCACCGGCGCAACAGGTCGATTGCGCAGCGGTTGCGGCACAGGCAAGGGGGTTGGAACGAATGCCGGCAGGGGTTCAGGCTCCGCAGCCCCTTGTCGACTGAAGGCGAAGGACTGCGCGATACCGATCGAGCGCATCCCCAAACGCCCCAGCAGACTGCCTTCGGCCGGGCCGATAAACAGCACGCCATCATCGTGGGTCAGGCGCTTGAGCACTTCAAAGACTTGCTTCTGGGTCGACTGGTCGAAATAGATCAGCAGGTTGCGACAAAACACGAAATCGAAGGGCGGTTCACCGGCCAGCAAGGCCGGGTCCAGCAGATTGCCGACCTGCAAGCGCACCTGTTCCTGCACACGCGGGTCCAGGCGATAGCCGTCGCCTTCGGCTATGAAATGGCGGTCGCGAAACGCAATGTCGTCGCCCCGAAAGGAATTCTTGCCGTACAAGGCTCGCCTGGCTTTATCCACCGACAACGGGCTGACGTCCATGCCGTCGACCTTGAACTGGTGCGGCTTGAGTCCGGCATCGAACAACGCCATGGCGATTGAATACGGTTCTTCACCGGTGGAACACGGCAGGCTGAGAATCCGCAGTGCGCGCAGGTTGTTGATTTCAGCCAGACGCTTGCTCGCCAGTTTCGCCAGGGTGGCGAAGGATTCCGGATACCGGAAGAACCAGGTTTCCGGAACGATCACCGCTTCGATCAATGCCTGTTGCTCGTCCCGTGAGCCCTGCAAGGTGAGCCAATACTCATCGGCCGAGACTGCTTGCGCAGCCACGCTGCGCTGGCGCACCGCCCGCTCGATGATTGCCGGCCCCACCGAGGTCACGTCGAGTCCGATTCGCTCCTTGAGGAAGTCGAAAAAACGCTGATCGCTGCTCATGGCCGCACCTCCAGCAGCGCCGGATCCATTGGCGGCGAAGGAAACAACAAGGCGCGCACCTGATCGTTCAGCAGATCACTGACCCGTACCCATTGCAGCAAGCCTTGCTCGTCCTTGCGCACCGGCCCCAGGTACGGCGCCTGGCGATTGTCCAGGCCGTAGGGCTGAAAATCCGCCGGATCGCAGCGCAAGGTGTCGGTCGCCTGTTCCAGAATCAGCCCGAGCAACTGCGTCTCGGCGGTTCCATCCGGGCAGTAGTTGACCAGCACCAGCCGGGTGCTGGTACGGGCCTGTGCCGGCGCGCCAAACGTCAGTGCACTCAAGTCGATCACCGGCACCACGGCGCCCCGATAGGCGAACACCCCGGCGACCCAGGCGGGGGCATGGGCAATGGGCTTCAAGGGCAGGCGCGGCAGCACTTCAACCACTTCGACAGCCTTCAAGGCATAGCGCTCGCTGCCGATGCGAAACACCAGAAACAATGCATGCAGCGCCTGCTTCACGGCAGAGCGCTTGGCCGTGATTTCGCTCATTAGACTTTGAATCGCGAAACGCCGCCGCGCAGCCCGACGGCTACCTGGCTCAGTTCATCAATGGCGAAACTGGCCTGGCGCAGAGACTCGACTGTCTGGCTGCTGGCATCACCCAACTGCACCAGCGCATGGTTGATCTGCTCGGCACCGGTAGCCTGGGCCTGCATCCCTTCGTTGACCATCAGCACCCGCGGCGCCAGCGCCTGGACCTGATGGATGATCTGCGACAATTGCTCGCCGACCTGCTGCACCTCGGACATGCCGCGACGCACTTCTTCGGAGAACTTGTCCATGCCCATGACCCCGGCCGATACCGCTGACTGGATCTCGCGCACCATTTGCTCGATGTCGTAGGTGGCCACCGCCGTCTGGTCCGCCAGGCGCCGTACTTCGGTGGCGACCACGGCAAAACCGCGCCCGTACTCACCGGCCTTCTCGGCCTCGATGGCGGCGTTGAGCGACAGCAGGTTGGTCTGGTCGGCCACCTTGACGATGGTCACCACCACCTGATTGATGTTGCCGGCCTTCTCGTTGAGGATCGCCAGCTTGGCATTGACCAGATCGGCCGCGCCCATCACCGAGTGCATGGTTTCCTCCATGCGCGCCAGGCCCTGTTGCCCGGAGCCGGCGGCCACGGAAGCCTGATCGGCGGCGGTGGAAACCTCGGTCATGGTGCGCACCAGATCCCGGGAGGTGGCGGCGATTTCACGGGAGGTCGCGCCGATTTCCGTGGTGGTGGCGGCGGTTTCCGTGGCAGTCGCCTGTTGCTGCTTGGAGGTGGCGGCGATCTCGGTGACCGACGTGGTCACCTGCACCGATGAACGCTGTGCCTGGGACACCAGCGAGGTGAGCTCGGTCATCATGTCGTTGAAACCGGTCTCTACCGCGCCGAATTCGTCCTTGCGCTCCAGGTTGAGACGGCGGCTGAGATCGCCCGTACGCATGACTTCGAGGATCTGCACGATACGGTTCATCGGCGCCATGATCGCGCGCATCAACAACAGGCCGCAGAGACCGGCAGCCAGCACCGCCACCAGCAGGGAAATGCCCATGATGGTTTTTGCGGTGAGCACCGCATCATCGATGGCCGCAACATCCTGGTCTGCCACCGCTTTGTTATGACGCAGAATCTCACTGAGTCTCATTCGACCAGCCGTCCAGACCGGGGTCAGTTCTTCGTTGAACATCTTGATGGCTTCGGCGTCCTGGTTGCGTTTATGCAACTCGGCAACGGCAAGCAGGATCCGGTGGTAATCCCTGTGGATGGTTTCAAACGCGGCGTACTCGACCTTGTCCTCATCCGTCGTGATCGTTTGACGATAAAGCTCCATCTGCTCTTGCAGACGCGCGGAAAAATCCTTGAAGTCCGATGCATCCTTGTCGGTGAAGCCCTGTCCCTGCTCCAGCCCCAGCATCCCCATCATCCTCAGATAACTGTCGGACCAGGCGCCGCGGATCATCGAGCTGTAATACAACCCGGGCAGAGCATCCTCACGAACGCTGGCTTCGCTGCTTTCGATCTTCAGAAGCCGCGAATACGAGACGACCACCATCAGCAGCATGATGGCGATAATTACCGCAAAGCTCGCCAAAATGCGTTGGCGTAACGTCCAGTTCTTCACAGTCAATCCTCGGGCCTGATTCGAAATGCGGGGAGTATAGCCGAGGGCGGTGTTTCATTTATAAGACAGATGCAACCCACTTCTCATCCCGTTGAAAAAAGGCGGGATGGGCTCTGGGTGGGACTGTCCGCTAATTGAGGGAATGGGTGTTAGGGGTGATTGGGTAGAATCGGGCGACGGATCGGCCATTGGGGGTGTGGCGTGGCTGAAAACGAGGACCCTGTGGGAGCTGGCTTGCCAGCGAAAGCGTCGTGTCAGACAACCGATTACTGACTGAATGACCGCCTTCGCTGGCAAGCCAGCTCCCACAATTACATCGAAGCCTGGCGAACCTGCTTCTCCAGCTCAGCCTTCAACCCCGGCTCCAGCCTGAGTTGCCGCGCCAACTCATCCAGGTAGGACTTCTCCATGAAGTTCTCCTCGTCGACCATCATCACACTCGCGATGTACATCTCGGCGGCGGTCTCCGGCGTGCGCGCGGCACGGGCGACGTCGGCGGGGTCAAGCGGCTTGTTGAGTTCGGCGTGCAGCCAGTGTTGCAGCTCCTGGTCATTGTCGAGCTTGATGAACTCGCCCTCGATCAGCGCGCGCTCACGCTCGTCGACATGCCCGTCAGCCTTGGCCGCGGCCACCAGCGCCTTGAGAATCGCCTGGCTGTGCTGCTCGACTTGCGCGGCAGGCAAGCGGTCGAGGGTTTGCGGTTCCGTTTCTGGCGCAGTGCCCTGCTGGGCCTGCCAGTTGCCGTAGGCCTTGTAGGCCAGCACGCCCAACGCGGCGAGGCCGCCATAGACCGCAACCTTGCCGCCCACCTTGCGGGCCTTCTTGCTGCCGAGCAGCAAGCCCATCGCACCTGCCGCCAATGCCCCGCCGCTTGCGCCGGAGAGCAAACTGCCGAGGGCACCGGTGCCACCGCTCGCGCCCTTTTGCTGTGAGCCACCGGTCTTGTTCTGAAGCAGGTCCTGGCCGGACTTGAGTAGTTGATCGAGCAATCCACGGGTGTTCATTTGCTGCCTCCACAGGACGTTTAACCTGAAATCAAGGGCACCAGCCTAGATCGAAAGTGCCGACGCCCCGTGCGCGAGAGTGCTTCCAGATGTTGCATCGCCAGGGCACCTGGCGCTGACCATCGAAAAAAAAGATATACACTCCAACAAATCGATAAAAACAGCCCACCGGGTGCCTCCCCCCATGATGACCTTGCGTCAGATCCGCCATTTCATCGCTGTGGCCGAGACCGGTTCGATCTCCGCCGCCGCACAAACCGCGTTCATTTCCCAGTCGACCCTGACCCTGGCCATCCAGCAGCTGGAGGAGGAAATCGGCGTCAGCCTGTTCAGCCGCCACGCCAAGGGCATGACCCTGACCCATCAGGGCCATCAATTCCTGCGCCAGGCGCACTTGATCCTGGCCACCGTGGATAACGCCAAGCGCAGCCTGCAACAGAGCACCGACCAGGTTGCCGGGCAATTGATCGTCGGCGTGACCAGCCTGGTGGCCGGTTACTACCTGGCGGATTTGCTCACTCGCTTCCAGCGCGCCTACCCCAACGTGGAAATCCGCGTGATGGAAGATGAGCGCCCGTACATCGAGCATTTGCTGGTCAGCGGCGAGATCGATGTCGGCGTGCTGATCCTCTCCAACCTCGAAGACCGTCACGCCTTGCAGACCGAAGTGCTGACCCACTCGCCGCACCGGCTATGGCTGCCGGCCCAGCATCCCTTGCTGGAACACGACAGCATCAACCTCGCCGATGTGGCCCGCGAGCCATTGATTCAACTGAACGTCGATGAAATGGACCGCAACGCCCAGCGCATGTGGTCAGCCGCCTCTTTGCAACCGCGCATCACCCTGCGCACGGCCTCGACCGAAGCGGTGCGAAGCCTGGTGGCCGCCGGCCTGGGGGTATCGATCCAACCCGACATGACCTATCGCCCGTGGTCGCTGGAGGGCGACATCATCGAAGCGCGGCCGATTGCCGACCTCAGCCAGACCCTGGATGTCGGCCTCGCCTGGCGTCGCGGCACGGCCCGGCCGGCGCTGGTAGACCCGTTCCTGACGGTCGCCCGCGAACAACCCCATGGCGGGCGCAAGCCATCTATTTAATCGAACGCCACCTTCAGTATTTAGTATTTGTTGTCCTCGGGCCCGCGAACTAGTCTTGTTACATCTATATAAGACGGCCGGGTCCCAATCACTGGGAACACCATGGCCACACAAGAAAAGAGAACCCGAAAAATGGCTGGCGCGCAGACCCCGTTGTTCACCGCATTGTTGATCGATGGTGAATTAGTCGCCGGTCAAGGCTGTGTCGAGCCGATTCTCAACCCGGCCACCGGCGAAATCATCACGCAAATCGCCGAAGCCAGCACCGAGCAAATCGAAGCCGCGATCCTCGCCGCCCACCGCGCGTTTGCCGGTTGGTCACGGACCACGCCACAGCAACGTTCGAACCTGTTGCTGGACATCGCCAACGCCATCGAAAAAAACGCCGACCTGCTGGCCCGCCTCGAGTCCATGAACTGCGGCAAGCCGTTGCACCTGGCCCGCCAGGATGACCTGAGCGCCACGGTCGACGTGTTCCGCTTCTTCGCCGGTGCCGTGCGTTGCCAGACCGGCCAGCTCAGCGGCGAATACCTGCCGGGCTACACCAGCATGGTGCGCCGCGATCCTATCGGGGTCGTGGCGTCGATCGCGCCGTGGAACTACCCGATCATGATGGCCGCGTGGAAAATCGCCCCGGCCCTCGCCGCCGGCAACACCCTGGTGTTCAAACCGTCGGAACACACGCCGCTGTCGATCCTGGCCCTGGCACCCGCGCTGGCCGAGATCCTGCCACGGGGTGTGATCAACATCGTTTGCGGGGGTGGCGAAGGCGTCGGCAGCCACCTGGTGAGCCACCCTAAAGTGCGCATGGTGTCGCTGACCGGCGATATCGTCACCGGGCAAAAAATCCTCCAGGCCGCATCGAAAACCCTCAAGCGTACCCACCTCGAACTCGGCGGCAAGGCTCCGGTGATCGTCTGCAACGATGCCGACATTCAGGCCGTGGTCGAAGGTGTGCGCACTTATGGCTACTACAACGCCGGCCAGGATTGCACCGCCGCTTGCCGCATTTATGCCCAGGCCGGGATTCACGACCGTCTGGTGGCCGAGCTCGGCGCGGCCGTCAGCAGCCTGCGCTTCGCCGGCAAGCGCGACGCCGACAACGAAATCGGCCCGCTGATCAGCACCCGCCAGCGCGACCGCGTGGCCAGCTTTGTCGAACGCGCCCTCGGCCAGCCGCACATCGAGCGGGTGACCGGCGCGGCCGTGCATTCCGGCGCCGGCTTCTATTACCAGCCGACCCTGCTGGCCGGCTGCAAGCAAGGCGATGAGATCGTCCAGCGCGAAGTGTTCGGACCGGTGGTCACCGTGACCCGTTTCGATGAACTGGAACAAGCGGTGGACTGGGCCAACGATTCGGAATACGGCCTGGCGTCGTCGGTCTGGACCCAGAACCTCGACAAGGCCATGCAGGTCGCGGCGCGCCTGCAGTACGGCTGCACCTGGATCAACAGCCATTTCATGCTGGTCAGCGAAATGCCCCATGGCGGCCTGAAGCGTTCGGGCTACGGCAAGGACCTGTCCAGCGATTCGCTTCAGGACTACAGCGTGGTGCGGCACATCATGGCACGGCATGGACAGGAGCTTTAAGCGGCAAGCTACAAGCTACAAGCCAAAGCAGATCGCTGTTCCTTGCAGCTTGAAGCTTGCCGCTTGCAGCTACTCTTAACAAAAACCTAAAAAACAAAGAGGTGTGTCCCATGTTCGTGCACAAGACCGCACTGCTCAGTGCAATCACCACCGCGCTGCTGGCCAGTGCCAGCCTCCAGGCCGCCGAGCCGCTCAAAGCTGTCGGGGCTGGCGAGGGCCAACTGGATATTGTGGCCTGGCCTGGCTACATCGAACGTGGCGAGAGCGACAAGGCCTACGACTGGGTGACCGGTTTCGAGAAGGAAACCGGCTGCAAGGTCAACGTCAAGACCGCGGCCACTTCCGATGAAATGGTCAGTCTGATGGCCAAGGGTGGTTACGATCTGGTGACGGCGTCGGGCGACGCCTCCCTGCGCCTGATCGTCGGCAAGCGTGTACAGCCGATCAACACCGCGTTGATCCCGAACTGGAAAAACCTCGACCCGCGCCTCAAGGATGCACCCTGGTACGTGGTCAACAAGCAGACCTACGGCACCCCCTATCAGTGGGGCCCGAACGTGCTGATGTACAACACCAACGTGTTCAAGACCGCGCCGACCACCTGGGGCGTGCTGTTCAATGCCGAAAACCTGCCGGACGGCAAGCCGAACAAGGGGCGCGTGCAAGCCTATGACGGCCCGATCTACATCGCCGACGCGGCGCTTTACCTGAAAACCGCCAAACCGGAACTGGGCATCCAGAGCCCGTATGAACTGACCGAGGCCCAGTACAAGGCCGTGCTCGACCTGCTGCGCGCCCAGCAGCCGTTGATCCACCGCTACTGGCACGACACCACCGTGCAAATGAGTGACTTCAAGAACGAAGGCGTGGTCGCCTCCGGCGCGTGGCCGTATCAGGTCAACGGCCTGATGAACGAGAAACAGCCCATCGCCTCGACCATCCCGAAAGAAGGCGCCACCGGTTGGGCCGACACCACCATGATGCACAGCGAGGCCAAGCACCCGAACTGCGCCTACAAGTGGATGGACTGGTCGCTGCAACCGAAAGTCCAGGGCGACGTAGCGGCGTGGTTCGGCTCGCTGCCAGCGGTCCCTGCGGCGTGCAAGGAGAGCGAACTGCTCGGCGCCGAAGGCTGCAAGACCAACGGTTTCGACCAGTTCGACAAGATCGCCTTCTGGAAAACCCCACAAGCTGAAGGCGGCAAGTTCGTGCCGTACAGCCGCTGGACCCAGGACTACATCGCGATCATGGGCGGTAGGTAGTTTGTGAGATGACACCGCCCCTGTGGGAGCGGGCTTGCTCGCGAAGAGGCCATCACATCCAGCATTGATGTTGCCTGACACACTGCATTCGCGAGCAAGCCCGCTCCCACAGGGGGATATCTACAACCAACACACCGTATTCGATTCAGCTTTTTCAGAAGTCCAGGCAGGGCCGCTGCGACGGCCTTCGCCTTTTTGGAGCACCGCACCATGACGCTTGCAGTCCAGTTCACCAACGTTTCCCGTCAATTCGGCGAAGTGAAAGCCGTAGACCGGGTTTCCATCGACATCCAGGACGGCGAGTTCTTCTCCATGCTGGGGCCTTCCGGCTCGGGCAAGACCACCTGTTTGCGCCTGATCGCCGGTTTCGAACAACCGAGCGCAGGCTCCATCCGTATTCATGGCGAAGAGGCCGCCGGCCTGCCGCCGTACCAGCGTGACGTGAACACCGTGTTCCAGGATTACGCGCTGTTCCCGCACATGAACGTTCGCGACAACGTCGCCTACGGTTTGAAAGTCAAAGGCGTGGGCAAGGCCGAACGTCTGAAACGCGCCGAAGAAGCCCTCGATATGGTCGCCCTCGGCGGCTATGGCGACCGCAAGCCGGTGCAGCTTTCCGGTGGTCAGCGCCAGCGTGTGGCCCTGGCCCGCGCCCTGGTCAACCGGCCTCGCGTACTCTTGCTCGACGAGCCACTCGGCGCACTCGACTTGAAACTGCGCGAGCAAATGCAGAGCGAGCTGAAAAAACTGCAGCGCCAGCTCGGCATCACCTTCATCTTCGTCACCCACGACCAGACCGAAGCGCTGTCGATGTCCGACCGCGTGGCGGTATTCAACAAGGGCCGCATCGAACAAGTCGACAGCCCGCGTAACCTGTACATGAAACCGGCCACCACCTTCGTGGCGGAATTCGTCGGCACCTCCAACGTGATTCGCGGTGACCTGGCCAGGCAGCTCAGTGGCAATCCACAGCCGTTCTCGATTCGCCCGGAACACGTGCGTTTCGCCGAAGGCCCGCTGGCCAGCCACGAAATCGAAGTCACCGGCTTGCTCCACGATATCCAGTACCAGGGCAGCGCCACCCGCTATGAACTGAAACTGGAAAACGGCCAGACCCTGAACATCAGCCAGGCCAACAATCAGTGGCTGGACACCAGCGCACAACACCAGACCGGGCAGCGCATCAGCGCGCGTTGGGCACGCGAAGCCATGATCCCGTTACACGACACCGTTGCAGGCGGGGTGTGAGATGAACACCGTAGCCATCCCTCAATCGCCGGCCAGCGGCTCGCTGCTGCGCAGGTTTTCCAACCTGCTGTATCGTCGGCCGAATTTTTACCTGTCGCTCCTGCTGGTACCGCCGCTGCTGTGGTTCGGCGCGATCTACCTGGGTTCGTTGCTGGTTCTGCTGTGGCAAGGTTTCTACACCTTCGATGACTTCACCATGGCGGTCACTCCCGACCTGACCCTGGCCAACTTCACCGCGCTGTTCCAGCCGTCGAACTTCGACATCATCCTGCGCACTCTGGGCATGGCGATTGCCGTGTCGATTGCCAGCGCCATCGTCGCATTCCCGATCGCCTACTACATGGCGCGCTACACCACGGGCAAGACCAAAGCGTTTTTCTACATCGCGGTGATGATGCCGATGTGGGCCAGTTACATCGTCAAGGCCTACGCCTGGACACTGCTGCTGGCCAAGGGCGGCGTGGCACAGTGGTTCGTGCAGCACCTGGGGCTGGAACCGGTCCTGCAGTTCGTGTTGGGGATTCCAGGCGTCGGCGGCAGCACCTTGTCGACCTCGCACCTGGGCCGTTTCATGGTGTTCGTCTACATCTGGCTGCCGTTCATGATCCTGCCGATCCAGGCTTCGCTGGAACGCCTGCCGCCCTCGCTGCTGCAAGCCTCCGCCGACCTCGGGGCCAAGCCGCGCCAGACCTTCATGCAAGTGATTCTGCCGCTGTCGATCCCGGGCATTGCCGCCGGTTCGATCTTCACCTTCTCGCTGACCCTGGGCGATTTCATCGTGCCGCAACTGATCGGCCCGCCCGGCTACTTCGTCGGCAGCATGGTGTATGCCCAGCAAGGCGCCATCGGCAACATGCCCATGGCCGCAGCGTTCACCCTGGTGCCGATCGTGCTGATCGCCATCTATCTGTCCATCGTCAAACGTCTGGGGGCCTTCGATGCACTCTGAAAAAGCATCTCTCGGGCTACGCATCGCGGCCTGGGGCGGATTGGTGTTCCTGCACTTCCCGATCCTGATCATCTTCCTGTACGCCTTCAACACCGAAGACGCGGCGTTCAGCTTTCCGCCCAAGGGCTTCACTTGGAAGTGGATCGGCGTGGCGTTCTCCCGGCCGGACGTGCTCGAAGCCATCAAGCTGTCGTTGCAGATCGCCTCGATTGCCACGCTGATTGCCATGGTCCTTGGCACGCTGGCTTCGGCGGCACTGTACCGCCGAGACTTCTTCGGCAAGCAGGGCATCTCGCTGATGCTGATCCTGCCGATCGCCCTGCCGGGGATCATCACCGGGATCGCGTTGCTGGCAACCTTCAAGACACTGGGCATCGAGCCGGGGATGTTCACCATCATCGTCGGCCACGCGACCTTCTGCGTGGTGATCGTCTACAACAACGTCATCGCCCGCTTGCGCCGTACGTCCCACAGCTTGATCGAGGCCTCGATGGACCTCGGCGCCGACGGCTGGCAGACCTTCCGCTACATCATCCTGCCGAACCTCGGCTCGGCGTTGCTGGCCGGCGGCATGCTGGCGTTTGCCCTGTCGTTCGACGAAATCATCGTCACCACCTTCACCGCCGGCCATGAACGGACCCTGCCGCTGTGGCTGCTCAACCAGCTGAGCCGCCCACGGGACGTGCCGGTGACCAACGTCGTGGCGATGCTGGTGATGATCGTGACCATGCTGCCGATCCTTGGCGCCTATTACCTGACCCGTGGCGGTGAAAGCGTTGCGGGCAGTGGCGGCAAGTAACTGACAACTCAACTCCCAATGGGGGAACCGGATCCTGTGGGAGCGGGCTTGCTCGCGAAGAGGCCATCACATTCAACAATGATGGCGACTGATAAACCGCTTTCGCGAGCAAGCCCGCTCCCACATTTTGGCCGGTTTCCACAGAGAAAAAACAACAGTTCCGAAGAGGACAACGCCATGCAAACCAAACTCTTGATCAACGGCCAACTGCAAGACGGCGAAGGCCCTGCCCAACCGGTGTTCAACCCCGCGCTGGGTCGTGTGCTGGTGGAAATCAACGAAGCCAGCGAAGCCCAGGTCGATGCCGCCGTACGTGCCGCCGACGCCGCTTTCACCAGCTGGTCGCAGACCCCGCCGAAAGAACGTTCGCTGCTGCTGCTCAAACTCGCCGATGCCATCGAGGCCCACGGCGAAGAGCTGGCCAAACTGGAATCGGACAACTGCGGCAAGCCTTACAGCGCCGCGCTGAACGACGAGATCCCGGCGATTGCCGACGTGTTCCGCTTCTTCGCCGGCGCCAGCCGTTGCATGAGCGGTTCGGCCGGTGGCGAATACCTGCCCGGCCACACCTCGATGATCCGCCGCGACCCGGTGGGCGTGATCGCCTCCATCGCGCCGTGGAACTACCCGCTGATGATGGTCGCCTGGAAAATCGCCCCGGCCCTGGCCGCCGGTAATACCGTGGTGCTCAAGCCGTCGGAACAGACCCCGCTGACTGCGCTACGCCTGGCCGAACTGGCGTCGGACATCTTCCCGGCCGGCGTACTCAACCTGGTGTTCGGCCGCGGTCCTAGCGTCGGCAGCCCGCTGGTCACCCACCCGAAAGTGCGCATGGTGTCGCTGACCGGTTCGATCGCCACCGGCTCGAACATCATTTCCAGCACCGCCGACAGCGTCAAACGCATGCACATGGAACTGGGCGGCAAGGCTCCGGTGATCATCTTCGACGACGCCGACATCGACGCCGCCGTCGAAGGCATCCGCACCTTCGGGTTCTACAACGCCGGTCAGGACTGCACCGCCGCCTGCCGCATCTACGCGCAGGAAGGCATCTACGAGAAATTCGTCGAGAAACTCGGTGCCGCCGTCAGCAGCATCAAGTACGGCGTGCAGGACGATCCATCGACCGAACTCGGCCCGCTGATTACCGCACAGCACCGCGACCGCGTGGCCGGTTTCGTCGAACGCGCCATCGCCCAGCCGCACATTCGCCTGATCACTGGCGGCAAGGCTGTCGAAGGCAATGGTTTCTTCTTCGAACCGACGGTGCTGGCCGATGCCCAGCAGGATGACGAGATCGTGCGGCGCGAAGTGTTCGGGCCGGTGGTGTCGGTGACCAGGTTCAGCGATGAAGCGCAGGTGCTGGGCTGGGCCAACGATTCGGACTACGGCCTGGCCTCCTCCGTGTGGACCGCCGATGTCGGCCGCGCCCATCGGATGTCGGCGCGCTTGCAGTACGGCTGCACCTGGGTCAATACGCACTTCATGCTGGTCAGCGAAATGCCTCATGGCGGTCAGAAGTTGTCCGGGTATGGCAAGGACATGTCCATGTACGGGCTGGAGGATTACACCGTTGTGCGGCATGTGATGTTCAAGCACTAAAAGCTTCGCGAGCAAGCCCGCTCCCACAGGAGAGTGCGTGTTGGTTGCCCCTATTCCTTGCCCTTGCGTGACGCCGTCACCGTCACTTCAATCGCCCGGACACTGATCGCCGCGAATGTCGCCGTCATCAGTACCCCATTGAACCCCAGCAGGATCGCCAGCACCCGTGACACCCCCAGTTTGGGCACCAGTTCTCCGTAGCCGATGGTCAGGCCGGTCACGAAGGCGAAGTAGATGCCGTCATAGGGGTTCCACCCTTCCAGGTGGGCGATGATGAGGCCGAACGCAATGATTACCAGCAGCAGTATCGAGAAGATCGGCCACACCACTTTGAAGTAGAACCAGACGGCCTTGTAGAACTCGTGGCGGACGTTTGATGCACGGGTGAGGTTCATGTCGTGGGCTTCCTGGGGATTGACTGATGCACAGCGGTTCAATACCCCGTTCAGCTTGGCACAAGCGCTGAAAACTGCGACCAACGGGGCGTTATCTCTGGCCAGGACTATGACAAAGATGACGCCCCCCGGGCTATCCGGAAACCGCCTGCTGCCGGATTCCTGTAGGAGCGAGCTCGCTCGCGATGGTCGTCAACGATAACGCGTGTTTACTGGTTAAACGCAGCGCTCTCCAGTCCATCGCGAGCAAGCTCGCTCCTACAACAACAGCGCCAGGTTTATCCCTCAGTTCGCTTCCGTTTCCCGAATCAGCTTCTTGTTGATCTTGCCAACACTGGTCTTGGGGATTTCGGCGACGAACTTGAACTGCTTGGGGATCGCCCATTTGTTGATGCGGCCGCCGTCGACGAAGGCTTGCAGGTGCGTCTCGAGGATCTTGCGGTCCAGGTATTGCCCCGGCTCGCACACCACCATGGCCATGGGCCGTTCGCCCCACTGCTCATCGACGATGCCCACCACCGCGACGGACATGACGCCCGGGTGTTCGCTGATCAGGCTTTCCAGTTCCAGGGAGCTGATCCACTCGCCGCCGGTCTTGATCACGTCCTTGATGCGGTCCTTGATTTCCACGCCGCCCTGTTGGTCAATCGAGGCCATGTCGCCGGTGTGCAGCCAGCCGTTGTGCCACAGCTCCGCGCCTTTGTCCGGGGCTTTCAGATAGCCCTGGGTCAGCCACGGCGCGCGCACCACGATCTCGCCCAGGGACTCGCCGTCATGGGCCACGTCGTTGCCCTCGGCGTCGATGATCTTCAGGTCGACCAGCGGCACCGGCGTGCCAGTCTTGATGCGGATCGGCAGTTGCGCTTCGGCGGATAGCTGAAGGTCCTCGTCGCGCAGGTAGGTCAGGCACAGCAACGGGCAGGTTTCCGACATGCCGTAGCCAGCGTGCACCACCATGCCTTTGGCGCTGGCTTCACTGGCGATGCCAAGCGTCAGGGCACTGCCGCCCAGGAGCATTTTCCAGCCGTCGAAACGGGTCGCCTTGCCTTCCTCGCAGTTGAGGATCATCTGCAGGATGGTCGGCACGCAGTGGGAGAAGGTCACCTTCTCTTCGCGGTACAGCCGGACCAGGCTGTTGGGCTCGTAGCGGCCGGGGTAGACCTGCTTGATGCCCATCAGCGTCGCGACATACGGCACGCCCCACGCATGCACGTGGAACATCGGCGTGATCGGCATGTACACATCGTCGGAACGCAACAGCGGCTGGCCCTGATAGACGCCCAGGGTGCCGACGGCATTCAGGGTGTGCAGCACCAGTTGCCGATGGCTGAAGTACACGCCTTTCGGGTCGCCGGTGGTGCCGGTGGTGTAGAACAGCGTGGCCACCGAGTTCTCGTCGAAATCCGGGAAGTCGTACTGGTCCGGGGCCAGGGACAGCAACTGCTCGTACTCACCGAGCACCGGCAGCGAGGTCGCGGTCGCCTCGTCATCGGTGAGCTGCAGGTAGCCTTTTACCGTTTCCAGCCGCCCGTGGATCTGTTCGACCAGGGGCAGGAAGTCGTCATGCACCAGCACCAGGTCATCCTCTGCGTGGTTCATGGTGAACAGCACCTGCTCCGGTGACAGGCGAATGTTCACCGTGTGCAGCACCGCGCCGATCATCGGCACGGCGAAGAAGCATTCCAGGTAGCGGTGGCTGTCCCAGTCGAGCAAGGCCACGGTGTCACCGGCCTTGACCCCGGCCGCCGTCAGCGCATTGGCCAGGCGGCGAATGCGCTGGTTCAGCGTCTGGTAGCTGTAGCGCAGTTTGTCGGCGTAGACGATTTCCCGGCCCGGCTCGTAACGCACGCCGGACAGCAGCAATTGCTTGATCAGCAAGGGATAGGCATAAGCGCCGTCGGCAGGCGGAATTATTTTTGTTTTCAGCATGGTTGGAGTTCCTTGTCCTTCGATCAGAACTGATCGGCTTTCAGCTCGTAGAGGCAGTCACTACCGGCCTTGACCGATGCGCTCAACGAGTGGATACGCGGCAGCAACCGGGCGAAGTAGAAACGCGCGGTGGCCAGTTTGCTGGTGTAGAAATCGTCTTCGGCATCCCCGCTGATGACGGCCTTGGCCATCCGCGCCCACATGTAGGCGTAGGCGGTGTAGCCAAACACGTGCAGGTACTCGACCGAGGCCGCGCCGATTTCATTCGGGTTGCCCTGGGCCCGGTCCAGCAGCCATGCGGTCAGCTCGTCGAGGGTGTCCACGGCGGCATTCAGCGGCTTGGTGAACTCGTCGAGGTCCGCAGCGGCGTTAGCGGTAAAGTTGCGGATTTCCGAGGCGAACAAGCGGTAGAGCGCCCCGCCGCTGCCGACGATCTTGCGCCCGGCCAGGTCCAGGGACTGGATGCCGTTGGTGCCTTCGTAGATCTGGGTGATGCGCACGTCGCGCACCAGTTGCTCCTGGCCCCACTCGCGGATGTAGCCGTGGCCGCCGAAGATCATCTGACCGTGCAAGGTGGTTTCCAGGCCCATGTCGGTGAGGAACGCCTTGGCCACCGGGGTCAACAGTGCCACCAGTTCTTGCGCGCGATTGCGCGTGACTTCGTCTTCGCTGTACCTGGCCGTGTCCAGTTGCAACGCGACATAGCTGGAGAACGCACGGCCGCCTTCGTTCAAGGCTTTCATGGTCAACAGCATGCGACGCACGTCCGGGTGCACGATGATCGGGTCGGCGGCCTTGTCCTTGTTCTGCGCACCGGTCGGCGCACGGCTTTGCAGACGGTCGCGGGCGTATGCGACGGCGTTCTGATAGGAACGCTCGCCCTGGGCCAGGCCCTGGATGCCCACACCCAGACGCTCGTAGTTCATCATGGTGAACATCGCCGCCAGGCCTTTGTTCGGCGCATCGACGATCCAGCCGGTGGCGCCATCGAAGTTCATCACGCAGGTGGCGGAGGCCTTGATGCCCATCTTGTGTTCGATGGAGCCACACGACAGCGCATTGTTTTCACCCAGCGAACCGTCGGCGTTGACCAGCACCTTGGGCACCAGGAACAGCGAGATGCCCTTCGGCCCCGCCGGTGCATCCGGCAGGCGCGCCAGTACCAGGTGGATGATGTTCTCGCTCAGGTCGTGGTCGCCGCCGGTGATGAAGATCTTGCTGCCGCTGACCTTGTAGCTGCCATCGGCCTGGGGTTCGGCCTTGGTGCGAATCAGGCCCAGGTCGGTGCCGGCGTGGGCTTCGGTCAGGCACATCGAACCGGTCCAGGTGCCGGCGTACATGTTCGGCAGATAGCGTTGCTTGAGCTCTTCGCTGGCGTGGGCCTTGATCGACAGGCAGGCACCGGCGGTCAGCATCGGGTACAGGCCGAACGACAGGCTGGCCGAGTTGACCATCTCTTCGACCTGCGCCGAAATCGCCTTGGGCATGCCCATGCCGCCGTACTGCGGATCACCGCCGACACCGACCCAACCGCCCTCGGCGAAAGCTTGATAGGCCCCGGCAAAACCCTCTGGCGCGGTGACCGAACCATTGCTCCAGGTACAACCCTGTTCGTCGGTGACGCGGTTCAAGGGTGCGATGACTTCGCCGGTGATCTTGCCGGCCTCTTCAAGGATGGCAGCGGCGGTTTCTTCATCGATCACGTCGGCCAGGCCGGGCAAACTGGCCCAGAGCCGGGACACCTGGAAAACCTCGTTGAGTACGAAGCGCATGTCGCGCAGGGGAGCTTTGTATTCAGACATCTTGGCTTACTCGGAAGTGGTCAGGGCATGGGGCATGCCCGGACGTTCAGTGGATTCAGTGTTCTCGGCGGCGGTAGCGGAGCCCGGCTGCGGGGCCCGTTCGCGCAGCAGGAAATACGACAGGGCCGGAATCAGGATCAGCGCACCGAGCATGTTCCACAGGAACATGAAGGTCAGCAGGATGCCCATGTCGGCCTGGAACTTGATCGGCGACCAGACCCAGCACACCACGCCGGCGGCGAGGGTGATGCCCACCAGCCCGACCACGCGGCCTGTGAAGGACACGGCGTTGCGGTAGGCCTGGGACAACGGCAGGCCCTGGCGCTGGAAGTGCAGTTGCACGCTGAGCAGGTACAGGGCGTAGTCCACGCCGATACCGACACCGAGGGCGATCACCGGCAGGGTCGCGACTTTCACGCCGATGCCCATGGCCACCATCAGGGCCTCACAGAGGATCGAGGTCAGCACCAGGGGCAACAACGCCACCAGCGTGGCCCGCCAGCTGCGGAAGGTGATCAGGCAGAACAGCGTCACCGCCGCGTAGACGTACAGCAGCATGGTGCGATTGGCCTCGCGCACCACGATGTTGGTCGCCGCCTCGATACCGGCGCTGCCGGCAGCCAGCAGGAACTGGCGATCCTCGGTGCTGTTTTCCTTGGCGAATTTGTCGGCGATGGCGACCACGGCATCGAGGGTTTCGGCCTTGTGATCCTTGAGGAACGCGATCACCGGCATCAGCGAGCACTCGGTGTTGAACAGCTCCGGGGAGTTGACCGAGGCTTGCTGCGCGGCGTAGTTGAGCACGTCCTGGTTGCGCTGGATGCTGTTGAGCTTGGGGTTGCCTTCGTAGGTGCCGGCAGTGATCTGCCGTACCGCGTTGACCAAGGACGCGGTGGCCTGCACGCCCGGATACTGTTGCAGCTCCCAGGCCAGGCGGTCGGCGAGCACCAGGGTCTTGTAGTTCAGGCAGCCTTCCGGCGCGGTCTTGATCATCACCGCGAACAGGTCGCTGGACAGCGCGTAGTGCTGGGTGATGTAGGCGTTGTCGCGGTTGTAGCGCGAGTCGGCGCGCAACTCCGGCGCACCGCTTTCCAGGTCACCGATCTTCAGGTTGAGGCTGACCACGTAGCCGCCAATGCCCATCAGCACCGCGACCAGCACGGCACCGGTCGCCCACTTGGCGGTGGTGAAGCGATCGAGCGCGTCCCACAACCGGCCGAAGCCTTTGTGCTTTTCGGCACGGGTGTCGATTTTCAGCGCGCGCTCGGCGGCCTTGGCGCCAACACCGATATAGGACAGCGCCACCGGCATCAGCAACAGCGAGGTGAAGATCAGCACCGCGACGCCGATGCTGGCGGTGATTGCCAGGTCCTGGATCACCGGGATGTCGATCAGCATCAGCACCGCAAAGCCCACGGCATCGGCCAGCAAGGCGGTGACGCCGGCGATGAACAGGCGGCGGAAGGTGTAGCGCGCAGCGATCAGCTTGTGGGTGCCGCGGGCGATGTCCTGCATGATGCCGTTCATCTTCTGCGCGGCGTGGGACACGCCGATGGCGAAGATCAAAAACGGCACCAGCACCGAGTACGGATCGATGGCGTAACCGAGCCAGGCGACGATGCCCAGTTGCCAGACCACCGCGACCAGCGAGCAGCCAACCACCAGCAAGGTGCTGCGCACGCAACGGGTGTAGGCGTAGATGATGGCCAGTGAAGTGACGACCGCCAGACCGAAGAACATCATCACCTGGATCAGGCCGTCGATCAGGTCGCCCATGAGTTTGGCGAAGCCGATCACCCGCACCTTGTAATGGCCGGTGCCTTCCACCCCGGACTTACGTGCAGCGCTGTCGCCGGCGTATTCGATCTTGTCGCGCAACTGCTCTTCGAGCATCTGCGAAAACGCGTGGTAGTTGATGCGCTGGCCACCGGCGGCGGCTTTGTCCAGCAGTGGCACGACCAGCATGGTCGACTTGAAATCGCTGGCCACCAGGCTGCCGACAATGCCGGCGCGGGAAATGTTCTGGCGCAGCTGTTCGATCTGATCAGGCTGCCCTGAATAGGTGTCGGGCATCACCGGGCCACCCTGGAAACCATCCTCGGTGACTTCGGTCCAGCGCACCGCCGGACTCCACAGCGACTTCATCCAGGCGCGGTCGACGCCTTCGGTGAGGAACAGCTGGTCGTTGACCTGCTTGAGTACGTCGAGGTATTCGGGATCGAAAATATCGCCCTGGGTGTTCTCGACCACCACGCGCACCGAGTTGCCCAACCCGCGCAGCGAAGCGCGGTTTTCCAGGAAGTTCTGGATGTACGGCTGGCTCTGCGGAATCATCTTTTCGAAGCTGGGGCGCAGCTCCAGGCGCGTCGCCGCCATGTAGCCGAGCACCACGGTGGCCAGGGCCATCAGCAGCATGAACAGCGGACGGAAGTTGAACACCAGGCGTTCCAGGCGGTTGCCGGAGCGGTGGTCGAAATCACGCAGATCGCGGATCACCGGCATGGCGTCTTGTTTGATGTTGCCCATGTCTGGGTTCTCGCTCTTAGGGTTCGAGGGCTGGATCGGCGGACAGCGTCCGGGCACCACGGCTTCCCGCCAGCACCAGTGCGCCGTCGGTGGACTGGGCAGCGCCGGCGACCGGCGTCGGTGCCGGTTGCCGCACCAGATGCATCTGCGCGCCCGTCCCCTGGCTGACCAGCATCTGCCCGCCCTGGGTGAACAAGCGATAATTGCCACGGGCATCGATCAGGCCCGCGGTGATGCTGACGTGCAGGCCGCTGTCCAGCGCAGTCCAGTTCTGGCCGCCATCGGTGCTGCGCAGCACGTTGCCGCGCAGGCCGTAGACCAGCACTTCGCCGGGCTTGCCGAGCACGCCGAAGAAGCTGCCCTGATACGGCGTCGGCACGGCATTGAAGCGTTGGGCGCTGTCGTCCCACTTGAGCAACAGGCCTTGCTCGCCGGCTATGTACAACGCATTGCCAGTGGAGGCGATGGCATTGAGGTGGAAGCCCTGCGGGTTGTCGGTGCGGTCCTGGAATGGCGTCCAGGTCTGACCGCCGTCGTCGGTGCGCAGGATCAGGTTGAACACGCCGACCACATAGCCGGTTTTTTCATTGGCGAACCAGACGTCCAGCAGCGGTTTGTCCGCGCCCTGATCCAGTAGTCGTTGGCCTTCCATAGCCAACTGGGGCCATTGCTCGTTGCCCGGCTCGGCCTTGGCCAGCGCCGAGTAATGCTTGATCAGCAATTCGCCGATCTGGCGACCGTCGAGTTGCTTCTTCCAGGTCGCGCCGGCGTCGCTGCTGTGCAGCACCACGCCGTCATTGCCCACCGCCCAGCCTTGGGTGGCGGTCGGAAAATTCACCGCAGTGAGGTCGGCACTGGCCGGTACGACGGCCTGCTGCCAGTGGTTTCCCGAATCATCGGAAAACAGAATATGGCCACGCTGGCCGACGGTAATCACGCGCCCGCCGGCGCGGGTCATGCCGGACAACGGGCTGTTGATCGCCAAGGCACTGACCCTGGCGGGCAGGTCCAGCACATCGACGTAATCGGCCGCCTGGGTGATGCCCTGCGACAGGCCGAGCACAACGCCTAACGCCAAACGCACAATATTATTTTTATACGAACACATGCTGCGTCCTCTTCGGAAAACCGCGTCGAGGCACACTTGCGTGTACCAGACGTGCAGGTCATGCCCTTGTAGGAGCGAGCTTGCTCGCGATGGTCGTGAACGATGACGCGTGCTGTATGGATGCCCGCGTCGCCCTCTGGTCCATCGCGAGCAAGCTCGCTCCTACAGGGTGAGCGTTTGCTTGCGGTTGACTTAGCGAATGCCGGCGCCTGCCAGCGATTCCGAAGACCACTGCGCCTTGGAGAGCGGCTCGATGTACTTGATGCCGCCGTAAGGACCGACCACACCGTTGATGTTGTACGAACCACCCACCAGGTCGTAGATCATGAAGGGCGTCGAGTCCGGAACCTGCTTGTCATAGCTCTGGCTGAGGAAGGCGAAGGAACCGCGATAGAGCTGACCACGGGCGTCATATTGATCCGAGGCCAGAGCGGTCCAGCTGTCTTCGTCGAGGTAGAAGCGGCGCTTGGCGTAGATGTGACGGGCACCGGCCTTGAGGTTGCCTTCGACAACCCACACGCGGTGTTTTTCCCAGCGTACGAAGTCCGGCGACAGGTGATTGGCAGTGGTCAGCGACTTCGGATCCTGGACGTAAGTCAGCTTGTAGGTGTTGTAGGGCACGATCATTTCCTGCTTGCCCACCAGCTTCCAGTCGTAGCGGTCCAGCGCACCGTTGAACACGAACACGTCATCGTAGGTGCCCGCGCCGGCGGTACCCGGGTTAGGCGTGTCGTACGCCAGGCTCGGCGCCAGTTTCACCCGACGCTGACCCGGCAAGTACTGCCAGGCACGACGCGGCTGCTGCAACGGGTTGGCGGCGTCCTTGAGCATGATCGCCTCACCGGCACGGCGCGCAGGGCCGGTGTACGCCAGCTTCATCTGGTAGTACACGTCGGCGCTGCTGATCGGCTGCGAGAGGTTTTCATAGATCGGGTAGGAGATGTTCGCTTGCCCGGTGGTCGCCAGGCTCGGCACACCGGCGGAGTCGACGTTCCAGGAGTCGTACTTGGAGCTGATGCTGACGCCCTGGTAGCGCAACAGGAAGTTCCACATCGCTTCGTTGCCCGACTGCGGAATCGGGAACGGAATGCCCGGCAGCACGTTGTCGATGGCCAGGCCACCTTCCAGGGACTTGGCGCCGCTGGCGTTCTTCACGCCGTTGTCCAGAATCGCTTGAGGCAGCGAAACGGTGCGGTGCGTCGGGAACACGTCGACACGGAACGTCGGGAAACGCTTGGCCAGTTCTACCGTGGTTGCCGTGAGCAGGCCCTTGTATTGATCGACGTTCTTGCCGTCGATCACCAACAGCGGCTTTTCGCTGGCAAAAGGATCCGGGCGCATGCTGTCGCCAGCTTTGAAGCCGGCCGGCGCGCTGGTCAGGCCACCGTTGTAGGCGGGGATGGAGCCATCGGCGTTCCCGGCTTTTTCGGCGCCCACCAGCGTCAGGCTGGTGCCCAGTTTGGCAGCTTCCTGAGTTGAAACAGCAGCCTGTGCCTGGGCGGCGAAGACCATGGCCAGCGAAGCGGCCAACACGGTTTGTACAAATTTCATCTTGTTATTCTCCTGCTTGCATTGAGCAAATCAGTGGTGAATCAGAATGTTGTTTTCATCGTCAGGTACAGGGCGCCACGGTCCTCGGTCGTGGCCCCCCCTCCGGAGAAGGACGAGTAGCCGCCGGCGTAGCAGGCGTAGTTTTCGTTGCCGCTGAAGGCATTCGGGGTGGAGCCGTCGCCGCCGTTCGGGCCGGTGCTCACACCGCTGACGTTGCACTTGTCGGTCTGGCCGAAGGAGTCCACGTACTTCAGGTCGATAAAGTATTTGTTGTAGACAATGGCGCCCACGCCCACGGCATAGTTGCCGGTGTCCTTGGCCCCGCCACCGGAGACCGGCGACACACCGTCGAGACCGACGTTGACGGACATGGGTGCGTTGAGGTCGACACCGGGGAACACCTGGTACCAGGTCGGTGTGAAGTTGACTGCCAGGCCCCAGTTGTCACGGGTCGGCGCGTCGATGCCGCGATAGCTGTCCTTGCCCTTGTAAAGCGCCTCGTTCTTGCTATCGAGCTTGAGCAGGTTGCTGTAGTACAGCTCGGCCAGCACGGTGGCCTGATCGAACACCGGTGTTTTCGGCAGGGTCATCAGACCGTTGAGCGTCCAGTGCAAGGTGTCGCCTGTGGCGCTCATGCTGTCGCCACGGCTCGGGGTGTCGTAGACCACACCGGTGGCGTCCGTACGGGCAGGCAGCAGACCCAGACCTTGACCCAGGCCCAGCGGGCTGCGGGTACTGACGATCGCCGGGATACTGGCCAGCGGCATGTTGTGGCGAACGTTCAGGTCCGAACCGACGCTGATCCCGCCGACATCCTTGGACAGGCTCAGGCCAAGGATCTTGATGTTGTCGGCATAGGCCAGTTGATAGGTGGCGGTGTCCAGCGAATTGAGGGTGTTGATCACCGCAGGCACTTGCCCCGCCGGACGGGTGCCGTTCGGGTTGGCCGAGGTAATGCCCCTGGCGTCCAGATAGGCTTGCGGCAGGATTTCCGAGGTTTCGCGGTAGTAAACGCCGAGGGTGCCATCCAGCCACGCCGGCGACCACTTGGCCATGACGCCCCAGTCGCCGCTGTCATGCGGTGTCAGGTCCTTGCCGCGACGCACATTGGTCAAGGCGTTGCACGGCGCCAGGCCACAACCCAGCGGGCTGCCCGGTACCACGGCGTTGGTGTTGCCCAACAGGAACGATTGCGCGCCGAAGCCGACCAGGTCGGAACCACCGTAATAGGTGCCCGCTTCCGGCAGGCGCGCGGCATCCCAATTGAGGAAGTACTGGGCACCCACGGTCAGCTCGGGATTGACGGTGAACGTCATCGACAGCTGGTTACGCGGAACGAACAGTTCCTTGGCCTCGGTACCCGGCGACGCGGCAAGCTTGGCCAGATCGAGGCCGGACTGGCCATAGCTGACCGAGTGCACCGGGTTGAGAATGGTCTCGCCCCAGAACACGTTGTGCTGACCGGCCTTGGCGCTGAACATCGACTCCTCGCCCACTTCGGTGCTGTAGAACACGAAGGCATCGAGGATTTCGCCCGAAGGACCGCTGTAGTAGCGCTGGGCATAGTTGCTCAGGTGGGGGCTGCCGTTGCCGACGTTGTCACGGGTGACCCCGGCCAGGCGCGGGTCGTTGGCAATCAGGCCCGAACGCGCATCGTTGCCGTTGACGAACGGGTTGGAGTTGGAGCCGGTGTTGTCATAGGCCTTGTCGTACCAGCTGGCGGCGCTGACGCGAAAACCCATGGCGTTCTTGTAGACCACGTCCATTTCGGTCAACAGGTCGATACGGTTGGTGATGTTGGTGCCGGCCTTGCGGAAGTTGTAGTCGCCGTCGTTGTTGTTCGGCGTTCCCAACATGCGTTTGTCGGCGCTTTCGGTGCGCACGCCATAGTTGTACTTGATGGTGTTATCCACGCGTACGTTCCAGTCCGGATTCCCCGTCTCGATTTCGGCCCCATGGGCCACCGGTACGGTTGCCGCGAGAATGGCCGAGGCCAGCAAGGTGCAGCGTGGAGCGGTGAAGCCGTGACTCTTGTTGTTGTGCATTGCGTTGTCTCCGCCTTTTTGTATTTGTTTTTAGCGCAGCCGCCCTCACGCAAACCTCTTCGGGTTTGCGTTTAAGGAATGAGGGCAAATGCCGGTGGCGTACTGCCAGTCCAGCTCCTTGTACTAGCGGTCCAGCTCCAGGATGAGTGCTTCGGCTTGCGGCCAGTGGCCAAATCCTGCGGCCGGATTGAGGTGACCGACATCGCCCAGATTGAGCAATTCGGCGCCCCAGCCTTCTGCCATGCGGGTGACCGCAGGCAGCGTGGCAAGGTGATCGTTGGTGCTGCCGGCCACGATGCTGCGAAATGGCAGCGGGCCTTGTGGCAGAGGATTCCAGCCCTGGCTACGCAGGGTTTCGGAAGATGGATAGTTTGCCGGCCAGACCGCATCGAGGTCCGGTGGCGCGGCCAGCAAAGCGCCCTTGATCGGACGGCTGTAATGCGCAGCCCAGTGCGCGACCATCAGTACGCCGGCACTGTGGGCCACCAGAATCACCGGCCCGTCGATCTGCTCGAGTTCGTGCTGGATGGCCCGCACGCGAGCCATGCAATCGAGCTTGTCGGTCTCCAGCGGCGGGACGCTACGCACGTTGCTCAGCCTGGCTTGCAGCAACGTTTGCCAATGTTCGGCCACGTGCTCGCGCAGACCTGGAACAATCAGAACGGTGGCGGCAGTTTGCAGTTTGTCCACGGTGAACACCTTCGCTTTCTCGATAACTCGACTGGCTGTTTGCGCCAGGGGCTTTTTGTAGGGTCGACATTAAAGAGCGCCCACCCGAAGCGCTTTACATTGGACGTCAGGCACTTTTCTTTTGATGACAAATTGTCCGACACTCAGACGCGTGACCGTCGGTCTAAAAAACCCAGCAGGTTGGCGCAAGGTCACTGTAATCAACGGATGAGCGCTGATGGCTCCCTGCAGCGTAGAAGATGGGTGAGCGCACAGCATGAAAACCATCAACGACATGACAACTGTTCAACTGTTGATACGCTGGATATAGTCGCCACGCTCACGCCAATCGCCATCGGCACAGGGAAGCCCCTCGCATGACCAAGCTTGTTCGCGCCGCCGTCTTGACCAACTACCTTGAGGTCACCCAGTACCTGGGTTTCAACCCGCGCGACGTGCTGGCCGCTGTCGGCCTGAGCAGGGCCCAACTGCAAGCCCCTGAACACCGCATCCAGATCGATGCCGCCGTACGCCTGCTGGAAGACTCCGCCACCGCCAGCGGTTGCCAGACCTTCGGCCTGAGCATGGCCGAGTCACGCCAGCTCTCGGACTTCGGCGTGGTCAGCCTGCTGCTCAGCCACCAGCGCACCCTGCGCGATGCCTTGCAGGTCGTGGTGGATTACCGACACCTGATGAACGACTCGCTGGCCATCTTCATCGAAGAGGCCGGCAAGATGGTGATCATTCGCGAAGAGGTGGTCACCGAAACGCCCATGCCCAGCCGCCAGGCCACGGAGTTGGCCATCGGCGTGATGTTCCGGCTGTGCTCGGCCCTGCTGGGCTCACACTGGCACCCCTACAGCGTCAACTTCATGCACCAGGCACCGGACAACCTGCACCTGCACCGCCGGCTGTTTGGTTGCAAACTGGAGTTCGGCAGCGAGTTCAACGGCATCGTCTGCCCCGACATCAGCCTCGACATGACCAACCCCAACGCCGACCCGGCCATGGCCCGCTACGCCCAGAGCTACCTCGACTCGCTGCAGGGCCACGAAGGCACCTCGATGCTGTTCGAAGTACGCAAGGCGATCTACCTGCTGCTGCCCATGGGGCGCGCCACCATCGAACAGGTCGCCCAGAGCCAGGGCATGAACGTACGCACCCTGCAACGCCGCCTCAAGGACGATGGTTGCGCCTTCAACGACGTAATCAACGATGTGCGCCGTGATCTGGTGCTGCGTTATCTGGACAACCCGAACTACTCCCTTAGCCGCATTGCCGACATGCTCGGCTATTCGATGGCGAGTTCGTTTACGCGGTGGTTTATCAGCCAGTTCGGGATGCCGCCGGCGACGTGGCGTGCGCAAAAACAATCCACAGCAAAACCTGGCGCAGGCCCGAAAGAGTCCTGAGTCGAACACACACCCGCAGGAACCAGCCTGCTGGCGATGGACTCCAGCACGCCGCGTTCATCCAGCTCACCCGCCTCATCGTTAACGACCATCGCTGGCAAGCCAGCTCCCACAAAGGACCGTGCCCACGCTGAACCTGTAGGAGCCAGCCTGCTGGCGATGGACTCCAGCACGCCGCGTTCATCCAGCTCGCCCGCGTCATCGTTAACGACCATCGCTGGCAAGCCAGCTCCCACAAAGGACCGTGCCCACGCTGAACCTGTAGGAGCCAGCCT
>NZ_JBYSYZ010000041.1:12251-56217 GCF_058783925.1 Pseudomonas sp. FW305-70 | reverse complement strand
GCCCGCTCCCACAGGTACTCCGAAACCCTGTGGGAGCGGGCTTGCCCGCGAAAAATGGACCTGTCGACCCGACATTTGCGCCCTATCGCAAATCTCCATATCCCAGCATCTCGGCCTCACGCTGATAATCGAGCACAACCTGATAATCGCTTTCAGTGGCGGGCAGCACCTGCAGCAAACCGAGGATTTCGGCAACGTCAGGCAACTCGCGCAACGCCTGATTCATCGCCTGCAACAACGTTTCAGCCTGCTCATCGCTGACCGTTGCGGCAGTAATGAACGGTAACGCAGGACTTAGCGCACTGCGAGCAATCACGCGCAAACCGGTCACTTCCTCCTCGGCGTATCGGGCCAGACAGGCAAATGTCACGCTGTCGATGGCCGCCAGATCGGCAAGGTCCTCGCGCAACCAGCGCAGGCTTTCGCGATGACTGCCGCTGATGCCGAGCTCGGCAAAAAAACGCCCGTCACGCTGCAACGGCGCCAACCGGTGGCGCAGTAGATTCATGCCGCTGTTGGAGTCATGGCCATTGATCACGCCTCGACTGCCGCGAAAATCCGCCAGGGTCTGTCGCGGATCATCGACGCGCCCCAGGATCAGACTGCAGTGATTGCCGCCGCGGCTGTCCGGCAGCTCGTAACGCGGTCGCCCCAGCACCCGGACCTTGCCGCGCAAGGCCGTCATCAGCGGATAGCCGCAGGTTTGGGTGAGCAGCAAATGCGGCGACAACCACATCTCCATCAGTGACAGGCCTGCGGCATCGCCGCGGGTTTCGCCCAGGTGCTCGAGGATTCGCGCCAGCCAGCGTTCGTTGGCCTGGTGGATGGGTTCGGGGGCGGTGTACATCAGCAATTCGGCGATGTGTTGGGTCATCATCGTATCTCCATACCACGAAGTTCCCTGTGGGAGCGGGCTTGCTCGCGAAGGCGTCGTCTCTGCCAACATCGATGCTGAATGACACACCGCATTCGCGAGCAAGCCCGCTCCCACAGGGTTTGGAGGTGATCTACGCATCAGTAAAACGGATGCCTCGGGCTGTCGATGGCCTTTACGCCGTATTCACGCCACAGCTGCCCATAACCCCGCACCAAAAACCCGCCGCTACGCGCCAGCCATTGCTCGCGGCGGGCCCAATAGGCGCGGGGCAGGTCGTACCAGGGCAACCCCGGCAACTCATGGTGCACCAGATGGAAATTGAGGTTCAGGAACAACCAACGCCACGGCCACGCCGCTTCATTGAGCACGGTACGTTGCTCCGGCGCCGCGTGAGGTCGATGTTCATAGTAGGAGCGAATCATGGCGATCGACAGCGCTGGCACACTGATCAGGAACAGGTAATGCCACACCGGCAACACGCTGTAGCGCGCGATGAACAGCAGCATCAACAGAGTCAATGCGCCATGGCTGAGCCACATCAACCAGGCCTGGCGCTCGCCGCTTTTCAGGCGTTGCAGTTCTTCCCGGGCCAGCGTCATCAAGGCGATTGGCGCACCGAGCAGAAAGCGCCCGAGCACGGTTTTGTTCAACCAGTGCAGGCCTTGTTCGAACAACGAACTGCCCTGCCACTGCTCGGCATTCAGGTAACGGCTTTCCGGATCGCGACCGGGGATGGTCAGGTCTTCATCGCGGTGATGCAGCAAATGGCTGTCGCGATACAAGGTGTAGGGATACCAGACGGCAAACGGTGCGTAGCCAAGGGTTTTGTTCAACAGCGGCCAGCGGGTCGGATGACCGTGCAGCAGTTCGTGCTGCACCGACAGCCACACCACCACCACGGGAATCAGCAACAACGTGCTCAACCACAGGCCCAATGAATCACTGGCCAGAATAAGGGCGAACCAAGCGCTGTACACGCCAATCAACAGCAACCAGGTCGGCCACTCGGTGCGGGCGGTGAGGCGTTGGCGCAGGGTTTCGATTTCTTCTCGGTGGGCTGCATCGAAATAATGAGGCATGGCATTGCTCGGATCGGGGACCAATCCTCTTCTGTGCAACGACGCCCGGATTTCTTGCAGATTATTTGCAATGTGATCGCTCCCGCATTGCGCGGGAGCGATCGGTCAGCGCAGGCTCAATGCCCGAACACATTGACCTTTTTGGCTTTCTTGTCGGCGCGCTTTTCGATAGCGGTTTTCGCCGGCTTTTTCTTGTCTGCTTTCTTTGAATCCATACCTTTGGACATGATGCGTACTCCACTCATGGGGATGTGAGATCAGGTATACACCTATCCCGGCGCGCGTGTTCTTTTATAATCGCCGCTTTGCCCACCGACAGTCCGAGACCATGCCCGACACCCATTACACCCTGCTTGACGAGCCGTTATGGCCATTGATGAACAAGTTCTATCGCGCTCACCAATCGTCGATGAAAGCCGTGCGCGACGCACAGCTCTGGGTGGCCCGGCGTGACGGAATCGTGGCCGCACTGTGTTTGCGTCCGGTGTCCGGCGGGCATTGGCTGACCGGGTTGTTTGTCGATCCGCAGTGCCGGGAACAAGGGGTTGCCGCCGGGTTGATTGCGGCTGCGGTGAAGGATTGCGAACTGCCGGTGTGGTTGTTCTGTCATCCGGACTTGCGCGGGTTTTATGAGCGACACGGGTTTACGTTCGATCCGCCGATGCCTTATGCGATGGTTGAACGGTTGAGCCGGTATGCGCGCAGCAAGCCGATGATTGCGATGGGGTTGGCGCCTTCTCAAGCCTGACGAAGATCGAATGTGGGAGCGGGCTTGCTCGCGAAGGCGGTGGGTCAGTCAATTCAGTTGTTGAATATCAAGCCGTCTTCGCGAGCAAGCCCGCTCCCACATTGGTTTTGTGGTGGATCTGGATTAATCGTCGGCGTTGGGATCCAGGTCCGGGAACATCACCTCGGTGAAGCCGAACTTGCTGAAGTCGGTGATGCGCGACGGGTACAGGCGGCCGATCAGGTGGTCGCACTCATGTTGCACCACCCGTGCGTGGAACCCCGAAGCAACGCGCACAATGGGCTCGCCCTTGGGGTCGACACCTTCGTAGCGAATCTGCTGGTAACGCTGCACCGCGCCGCGCAGGCCGGGTACGGACAAACAGCCTTCGAAGCCCTCCTCCATGATCGGGCTCAGCGGTGTGATCAAGGGGTTGATCAGGATCGTCTGCGGCACGGCCTCGGCATCCGGATAACGTTCGCTGTGCTCGAAACCGAAGATCACCAGTTGCAGGTCGACGCCGATCTGCGGCGCCGCCAGGCCAACGCCCCCCACACTCTCCATGGTCTGGAACATGTCATCGATCAGTTGCCACAGCTCGGGGCTGTCGAACATCTCGGCCGGCACTGGCGGGGCAATGCGCAGCAGGCGCTCGTCGCCCATTTTCAGAATTTCACGAATCATGATCAGGTTTCATCAATGGTCGGTTTGATTGAGTGATCGCGGCCCAGGCCCGAGACGTGGTGTTTTTCCTCATGGACGGGACCATGCTCGCCAGCCACTTTTTCCCCAGGGTCCTTGCCCTCTCGCGACATGTGTTCGATCACCGCGTTCATCTCCGCGCCCAGCAGCAGCACCGCGGCGGAAATGTAGAAGTACAGCAACAGCACGATGATCGCACCGATACTGCCATACATGGCGTTGTAGTTGGCGAACTCCTTGACGTACAAACCAAAGCCCAGGGAGGCAATGATCCACACCACCACCGCCAGCACCGAGCCCGGTGTGATGAAGCGGAATTCCTGTTTGACGTCGGGCATGACGTAGTAGATCAGCGCCACCGCGACCATCAGCAGAATCACGATCACCGGCCAGCGCGCGATAGTCCAGAGCGTGACGATAAAGTACTCAAGGCCGACTTGCGCAGCGATCCAGCCCATCACCTGCGGCCCGAGCACCATCAGTGCGGCAGCGATCAGCAGCATGCCGGCAATGCCGACGGTGTAGATGATCGACAACGGAAAGCGTTTCCACAGCGGGCGCCCTTCAACCACGTCGTAGGCCGCGTTCATCGCGCTCATCATCAGCCGCACACCGGCGGAGGCGGTATACAGCGCAATCACGATACCCACCGAAAGCAAACCACCCTTGGACTGCTGAAGCTGGTCGATCACCGGGTTGACCTGTTCCAGCGCCTGGGGCGGCAGCACCAGTTCCGATTGCAGGCGCAGCCAGGAGAAGAAGTCCGGCAGGTGCAGGAAGCCGATCAGGGCAATCAGGAACAGGATGAACGGAAACAGCGAAAACAGCATTTGATAGGCCAGCGCCGAGGCATAGGTCGACATCTCGTCGGCGATGAACTCGGTGACCGTGCGCATCATCACACGGTGCAGAGGCAGGCCTCTCATGTCCGGAAAAATCATTCGCGTCTCCATTCGCCGCATACGGAATTGGGTTGAAGTCGTGGCGACTCAGGGGCCGTTTTCTACATCAAATCAGCCTGTTTCGCGACTTTGAAACATTTTCCTCCCTCAAGTTCAGGCTGACACAAAAACGGCCATCTGAGGATGGCCGCTTCATAACTTTATTAAAGGCCGGATCACGCCTTGTCGATGCCTTTTTTCAGTGCATCCTTGGCTTTACCAACCGCCTGCTGGGCTTCGCCTTTCTTTTCCTGCATCACGCCTTCGGCGCGCAATTTGTCGTTACCGGTGGCCTTGCCCACCCCTTGCTTGACGTTGCCAGCGGCTTCATTGGCCATGCCTTTGACTTTATCGGTTGTGCTGCTCATGGTGATTCTCCTGTGAACGTTTCATTCGGAGGAAAAGTCGTTACACAAGGTTGACCGGGGGCTTTTGCAGGGAGTTTCATTTATTTTCATCACGACATTTCATCGTTCAGTGCAGGTTGCGCTTTATGTTTGCGGGCCAACCCCCGAGAATGCGCAACACGTTCAGGCCATGGCGCTGAAGATCCAATCCCGTAGGAATGTTATGAAACTCGATAAAAAGCAGGCCATTGCCCGCAGAAACCAGGAACTCGGCGGTGCTGTGCTTGGCGTCAACAACTGCCACTTCGCCGAATTGAACCGTAATCGCAACATCTGGTGGTTCGACCTCCCGGTGACGCGCCTGGCAATCGGTCAGTACGAGTGGATCCACCTGCTGATGCACACGCCGGCCACCGACGAGCTGCTGCACCTGAAAGTGCCGACCGTGTTCCTGCGCGAGAAACTCGAAGGGCTGGTGGTGCGCAATGAAGGCAAGCGCAAGGCTGCATTGAGCCTGGAACTGAGCGCCGACAAGGACTCCTTCCTGCAAGACATGCGCCCGGCGGGCACCAACGTCAACTTCGCGCCGTTTCGCCAATAATTCACAGAACTTTGTGGCGAGGGGGCTTGCCCCCGTTGGGCTGCGAAGCGGCCCCAAAACCCGCAACTGAGATTTGTCAGACACACCGAGTTGATCTGATTTGCGACGGCTGCGCCGCCGAACGGGGGCAAGCCCCCTCGCCACAAAAGCCCCCTGCCCCCAAGATTGGCCTCAACAAAAAGCCCCGCATCCGCGGGGCTTTTTGTCGATTACGCGGTGGCTTTCTTCGCGTTGATCTTCTTCAGCTCTTCATCGCGCAATTCACGACGCAGGATCTTGCCGACGTTGGTGGTCGGCAGTGCATCGCGGAACTCCACGGAGCGCGGGACCTTGTAGCCGGTGACGTTGGCGCGCATGTGCTCCATCACCTGCTCCTTGGTCAGGGTCACGCCTGGCTTGGCGACGATGAAAATCTTGATCGCTTCGCCCGATTTCTCGTCCGGCACACCGATGGCCGCGCATTGCAGCACGCCCGGCAGGGTCGCCAGCACGTCTTCGAGCTCGTTCGGGTACACGTTGAAACCGGACACCAGGATCATGTCTTTCTTGCGATCGACAATGCGCATGTAGCCGTCAGGCTGGATCAGCGCGATGTCACCGGTCTTCAACCAGCCTTCGCTGTCGAGGATTTCATCGGTGGCTTCCTGGCGCTGCCAGTAACCCTTCATGACCTGCGGCCCCTTCACGCACAGTTCACCGATTTCGCCCATCGGTTGTTCGACACCGGCATCGTTGATGATTTTGCACAGGGTCGACGGCACCGGAATGCCGATGGTGCCGATCTGGATGTTCTGGATCGGGTTGACCGTGGCCACCGGGCTGGTTTCGGTCATGCCGTAGCCTTCGCAGATGGCGCAACCGGTGACCGCCTTCCAGCGTTCGGCCGCGGCCAGTTGCAGGGCCATGCCGCCCGACAAGGTGACTTTCAGCGCGGAGAAGTCCAGTTTGCGGAAGCCTTCGTTGTTGCACAGGGCCACGAACAGTGTGTTCAAACCGACGAAGCCGCTGAACTTCCACTTCGACAGTTCCTTGACCATCGCCGGCAGGTCACGCGGGTTACTGATCAGGATGTTGTGGTTGCCGATCAGCATCATCGCCATGCAGTGAAAAGTGAACGCATAGATGTGGTACAGCGGCAGCGGCGTGATCAGGATCTCGCAACCTTCATTGAGGTTGGACCCCATCAGCGCCTTGCACTGCAGCATGTTCGCCACCAGGTTGCGGTGGGTCAGCATCGCGCCCTTGGCCACGCCGGTGGTGCCGCCGGTGTATTGCAGCACAGCGACATCGCTGCTGGCCGGATTGGCTTCCGCCACTGGCTGGCCCTGGCCTTTGCTCAGCACGTCGTTGAACTTGACGGCTTTTGGCAAGTGATAGGCCGGCACCATCTTCTTCACGTACTTGATGACGCTGTTGATCAGCAGGCGCTTGAGCGGCGGCAGCAGGTCGGCGACTTCGGTGACGATCACGTGCTTGACGCCAGTTTTCGGCACCACGGCTTCAGCCAGGTGCGCCATGTTGGCGAGGCAGACCAGAGCCTTGGCACCGGAGTCGTTGAATTGGTGTTCCATCTCCCGCGCGGTGTACAGCGGGTTGGTGTTGACCACGATCAGCCCGGCGCGGATGGCGCCGAAGACGGCAACCGGGTACTGCAACACGTTGGGCAGTTGCACGGCGATTCGATCGCCAGGCTGCAAATCGGTATGCTGTTGCAGATAAGCGGCAAACGCACCGGACAATTCGTACAGTTCACCGTAGGTGAGTGTCTTGCCCAGGTTGCTGAATGCCGGCTTGTTGGCGAAGCGTTGGCAGGATTGCTTCAACACTGCCTGAATATTCGGATACTCGTCTGGATTGATCTCAGCAGCAATCCCAGCTGGGTACTTATCCTTCCAAAAGTCTTCGATCATGGAAGCCCACTCCTCAGCAACGCGAATTCAGCACCGCATTTGATGCGATTATTATTGGTGTTTGGTCATTGGTGAATCTGGCTGATAGAAGGCCGAGAAGTCACAAAGCGCGCCGAGAGTAGCAGCTTTGCCAAGGGTCGACTAGAGCCAAAAGCGGCCTCTACGGTCACATTTGTGACTCAAGACTAGTGATTGGTCATTTTAGAGCAAAAATTCTATACCTCCCTGAAAGCCCCGAAAATCGGGGCTTCCGCGCTAAAACTGTAGGAGCGAGCTTGCTCGCGAAAAACGTCCGGACGACGCGATCATACAAACAGGGCGCGTTATCGTTGACGTCCATCGCGAGCAAGCTCGCTCCTACAGGGATCGGCCATTCACCGATCAGGCGATATCACGCAACTCCCGCCGCAGGATCTTGCCCACCGGCGTCATCGGCAGCGACTCACGCAGCACGATGTGCTTCGGTACTTTATACGCCGTGAAGTTCTCCTTGCAGTACGCCTTCAGCTCTTCAAGGCTGACGCCCGCTTCACGGGCCACCACGAACAGCTTCACCGCCTCCCCCGACCGTTCGTCAGGCACACCGATGACCGCACAGTTGGCGACGTTCGGGTGAGCCATCACCACGTCTTCGATTTCGTTCGGGTACACGTTGAAACCCGAGACAATGATCATGTCCTTCTTGCGGTCAACGATGCGCACGAAACCGTCCGGGTCGATCACCGCAATGTCACCGGACTTGAACCAGCCCTCGGCATCCAGCACTTCGGCCGTGGCTTCAGGTTTCTGCCAGTAGCCCTTCATGATCTGCGGGCCCTTGATGCACAACTCGCCGCGCTCACCCAAAGGTTGTTCGACGCCGTCATCGCTGATGACTTTCAGCGTGGTGCCCGGCACCGGCAGGCCGACCGTGCCGATCCGGGACTGCTCGCCATAGGGGTTGGTACACGCCACCGGCGAGGTTTCGGTCAGGCCGTAACCTTCGGTGATGCGGCAACCGGTCAGTTGTTCCCAGCGCTCGGCCGTAGCCTTGACCAGCGCAGTGCCACCGGAGTTGGTGAGCTTGAGGCTGGAGAAGTCCAGGGTCTTGAAATCCGGGTGATCCATCAGCGCAACGAACAGTGTGTTGAGCCCCAGCAGCGCCGAGAACCGCCAGTTCTTCAGTTCCTTGATGAAGCCGGCGATGTCCCGTGGATTGGTGATCAGCACGTTGTGGTTGCCCGTCACCATCATGCACATGCAGTTCGCCGTGAAGGCATAGATGTGGTACAGCGGCAGCGGCGCGATCATCACCTCCTGGCCTTCACGCAGCAGCGGCTGGCCGTCGCTGGCCGACTGGCTGAGGCAGGCCCGTGCCTGCTGCATGTTCGCCACCAGGTTGCCGTGGGTCAGCATCGCGCCCTTGGCCAGGCCGGTGGTGCCACCGGTGTATTGCAGCACGGCGATGTCGTCGAGGCCGACCTTCAGCGGCTTGATGCCCAGGCCACGGCCCATGCGCAATGCGCTCTTGAAAGAGACGGCCTGGGGCAAGGAATAGTCCGGGACCATCTTCTTGACCTTGCTCACCACGGTGTTGACCAGCCAACCCTTGGCGGTGGGCATCAGGTCACCCATCTTCGCTTCGATCAGGTACTGGATGTCGGTATCGGGGAGCACTTCCTGGACTTTCTGGCCGAACATGTTCAGGTACACCAGCGCCCGGGCACCGGAATCCTTGAACTGGTGACGCATTTCCCGCGCGGTGTACAACGGGTTGGTGTTGACCACGATCAACCCGGCGCGCAAGGCGCCGAACACGGCAATGGGGTAATGCAGGACGTTGGGCATCTGCACCGCGATGCGGTCACCCGGCACCAGGTCGGTGTGGGCTTGCAGGTAGCCGGCGAAAGCAGCGCTCTGGCGTTCCAGTTCGGCGTAGGTCAGGGTCACGCCCATGTTGCTGAACGCAGGGCGGTCAGCAAACTTCTTGCAGGAACGCTCGAACACCTCGATCACCGACTTGTAGGTTCCCAGATCGATATCCAGGGGTACGCCGGCCGGGCGTTTGTCATTCCAGAAATCAGGTTGCATTGTTCTTGTCCTCTTTACCTGAATCTATCCGGGGCCGCTTTTCTGTCATTTCTCCCTGATCCCTCAAAGGCTGAAAGCGAAAAGCGGAGCTTCACGGACACTAGCAGCTATGGCGATTCAGGCAAATATGCGCAAAGCCGTCATTGATCGTGTGAATCTTCCAGCCTTGCTGTGGGCTGATCAGACGCATGCAGCGGGATGCGCTATACAATGCAACGACTCAGTGCAAAGGAACCGCCATGATCCATGACACTTTCTGGCTGACCACGAGCGACCACAGCCGCCTCTTCGTCAACCAGTGGCTACCCGACGGCAGCCTCAAGGCAATGATTATGCTGGCCCATGGCATGGCCGAACACAGCGGCCGTTATGGAGCCCTTGCGGAAAAACTCTGTGATCAGGGCTACGGTGTGTGTGCGCCGGACCTGCGTGGACATGGCAAAACTGCCGAAAACGGGACCCTGGGGCATTTCGCCGATGACGATGGCTGGTGCAAGGTCGTCAGCGACCTGGCGTGCCTCAACCAGCACATCGGCCAGCAGCACCCTGGCACACCGATCGTGCTGCTCGGTCACAGCATGGGCAGTTACATCGCCCAGGCCTATCTGCTGCACCACAGTGCCAGCCTGCACGGGGCCATCCTCAGCGGCTCGAACTTCCAGCCCGTGGCGCTTTATCGCGCGGCACGGCAAATCGCCCGTTTCGAACGCCTGCGCCAGGGCGGCAAAGGACGCAGCGCATTGATCGAATGGCTGTCGTTCGGTTCGTTCAACAACAAATTCAAACCTGCACGCACGCCGTTCGACTGGCTCAGCCGTGATCCGGCGCAGGTCGACCTGTACGTCAACGACCCGCTCTGCGGTTTCCGCTGCACCAATCAACTGTGGATCGATTTGCTCGGTGGCTTGCAGCAAATCAGCAAAGCGTCCAATCTCGCCCAGATCGACCCGGGCCTGCCGCTGCTGGTGATTGGCGGTGAATGTGATCCGGTGAGCGAAGGCAAACGTCTCAAGGATCTGGCCGACGCGTTGCGGGCGGCCGGCAGCCAGCACCTGCAACTGACCGTTTACCCGCAGGCCCGGCACGAACTGTTCAACGAGAGCAACCGCGATGAAATCGTCGCCGATGTGCTGAACTGGATCGCCCAGGCCTTGAGCACCCCTCGGCCGCACCGAGCCGAATAGTTTTTTGTGGATTTTTTAATTCGTCACAGGAATTGAGACAGATGACCCAGGTTACCAACACCCCTTACGAAGCCCTCGAAGTGGGCCAGACCGCCAGCTTCAGCAAGACGGTCGAAGAGCGTGACATCCAGTTGTTCGCCGCGATGTCCGGCGATCACAACCCGGTGCACCTGGATGCCGAATACGCCGCCAGCACCATGTTCAAGGAGCGCATCGCCCACGGCATGTTCAGCGGTGCGTTGATCAGCGCGGCGGTCGCCTGCGAATTGCCTGGGCCGGGGACCATCTATATCGGTCAGACAATGAGCTTTCAGAAACCGGTGAAGATCGGCGACACCCTGACCGTGCGCCTGGAAATTCTGGAAAAGCTGCCGAAGTTTCGCGTACGCATTGCCACTCGTGTGTTCAATCAGCGTGATGAACTGGTGGTGGATGGCGAAGCGGAAATCCTCGCGCCACGCAAGCAACAGAGCGTGACGCTGACGGAGCTGCCGGCGATCAGCATCGGCTGATTGACGTGGGGTAAAAACAAACCTTGTGGGAGCGGCGGTGCGACGATTCGACTTGCTCGCGAAGGCGGCGTGTCAGTCACTATTAATGGTGACTGACACGCCGCCTTCGCGAGCAAGCCCGCTCCCACAGGTTTTATCGATTTGCCTTACGAACGCGCACGTGCCTGGTTACGCAGGGCCTTGACCTGATCGTGATTGCGTTGCGCACCATGGTACTGGCGCTCAACCAGGTCACGAATGCCCACCAGGTTGTGCTTGTTGATTTTCTCCATGGCATCCCGATAAGCCTTCAATGCATGGTCTTCACCGCGCTCGGCTTCATTGAGCACGGCCTCCTCGCCTTTGCCGGTGAACATCGACTTCACGTCGACCCAGCGACGGTGCAGGTCACCGCTGACGCTGGTGGAAGTTTCCGGATCGCCACCCATCGAACGCACCGCGGACTGCAACTCAGCAGCAGCCGTCGCACAATCGGTCGAACGCTTGATAAACAGGGTTTTGAGTTCGGGGTGCTTGATGTCTTCAGCGCAAGTCTTGAACCCGGCCTGACCGTCCTTGCTGGTTTCAATCAGGTCATTGAGTACAGAAATCGCTTCTTTATTCATGTCAGTCATTTTTCAATTCCTTCGGTTGATGAACGATGCAATGAGTACTGCACCCTGCATGCCAGCTCGGAATCGCTTAACTAATCGTTATTTTTCAAACAGTTATCTGTTAACAAAAAATCTGTATCCGCTTTATTTGCATGATCTGTCATTTGGCCTGCATGCAGAATGCCTGTATTTTCCAGACTGACTGAATCAAGACGACCGATCGATGAATCCTGAAAAGCTCGAACTGCTGATCACCCGTGAAATGCCCTTCGGCAAATACAAGGGTCGAATCATTGCCGACCTGCCCGGCCCTTACCTGAACTGGTTCGCCCGGGAGGGTTTCCCTCACGGCGAATTGGGCGGCCTGCTGGCCCTGATGCAGGAAATCGATCACAACGGTTTGTCGGACTTGCTCGAACCGCTGCGCGCCAAACACGGCAAACCGGCCCCGCGTCACTGAATCACCTACCGAGCCCCCTCATGCCTGACAACACCCGCCGCGCCCGTGATGAAGCCTTCTGGCAAACCTTTGCCGACCGCTACGATGTCGAACCCGGCCCGCTCAACCTGGAGAACGGTTACTTCGGTCGCATGTCGCGCACGGTCGTCGAGGAGTACCAACGCAACATCGAGCTGATCAATCGCAGCAATTCGGTGTACGTACGCCAGCGCTTCGAACAGGGCGACAGCCTGAAGATCCGCGCGCAACTGGCCAGGTTGACAGGCGTCCCCGGCGACAGCATCGCCCTGACCCGCAACGCGTCGGAAGGCTTGCAGTCGCTGATCCGCAACTACAACCGGCTGCAGCCCGGCGATCAGGTACTGGTTTGCGATCTGGAATACGACACGGTCAAAGGCGCCATGCGCTGGCTGGCGCGTAATCGCGGCGTTGAAGTGATCGAAATCGAGCACGCACACCCGGCCACCTTCGACAGCCTGCTGAACACCTACCGCGAAACCTTCGCACGGCACCCACGGCTGAAGCTGATGGCCCTGACCCACGTCACCCACCGCACGGGTCTGGTGATGCCGGTGCAGGCGATTGCGGCCGCTGCAAAGGAACATGGCATCGACGTCATCCTCGACGGTGCCCATGCCCTCGGCCAACTCGAATTTGACCTGACCGAACTGGGCATCGCCTTCGCCGGCTACAACCTGCACAAGTGGATCGGTGCACCGCTGACGCTCGGCTATATCTACATCGCCCCCGAACGCCTGGCCGACATCGACCCGGACATGGGCGAGATGCACTTCCCGCCCACTGACACCCGCGCCCGAACCTCATACAGCACCCCCAACATCCCGGCGCTGCTGACCCTGCCGCTGGTGCTCGAAGAACATTGGGCGATGGGAGGAGCCGCGGCCAAGGGCGCGCGGCTCAATTATCTGCGCAACCTGTGGGTGCGCGAAGTTCGCGAACTTCCGGGCATCGAGGTGTTGACCCCGGATGATCCACGGCTGTATTGCGGCATCACCTCGATGCGCTTTACCCAACAGGCCGATCAACAGGTGATGGTCGAAAGGCTGCTCAACGACTACAACCTGTTCACCGTGGTGCGCAGTGGCGCGGCTTGCGGGCCGTGCATCCGCGTGACACCGGGATTGACCAGCACTGCCGACCATATGCAGCAGTTGATCATCGCGCTGAAAGAACTGCGCTGAACACTCACCATTGTGGGAGCGAGCTTGCTCGCGATGGTCGTGAACGATAACGGGTGAAACCTGATGCCCAGTGTCGCCCTCGGGTTTTTCGCGAGCAGGCTCGCTCCTACAAGGGTTAGCGCCGAACCTGTGGGAGCGATGGCGTCGTGTCATTCAACACCCATGCAAACTGTCACACCGTCATCGCGAGCAAGCTCGCTCCCACAGGGGGTATGAGCCGATCCAGGCCATTTTTTTCAGGCAAAAAAAAACGGTGCACCGACCAAGCGCACCGTAAAGCCGTAGAACACACAACGAAGTGTAGGGTGAAGCGATCAGTCCAGCAGCGCCAGGGCCTCGGCGGTGCATTCCTGAATGCGGGACCAGTCGCCGTTCTTGATCCACTCCGGATCAAGCATCCAGCTACCGCCCACGCACATGACGTTTTTCAGCGCCATGTAGCTCTTGATGTTGGCCGGGCCCACGCCGCCGGTCGGGCAGAATTTCACTTCGCCGAACGGGCCGCCCAACGCCTTGATGGCCGCAACGCCACCGCTGACTTCGGCCGGGAACAGCTTGAAGCGGCGGTAACCCAGACCGTAGCCTTCCATGATGCCCGAGGCATTGCTGATGCCTGGCAACAGTGGAATCGGGCTGGCGACGCTGGCTTCCAGCAAGTCGCGGGTGATGCCCGGCGTGACGATGAACTGCGAGCCTGCCGCTTCCGCCGCCGCCAGCATCTGGCGATCCAGTACGGTGCCGGCACCGGTCACCAGCTCCGGACGCTGCTCGCGCAGAATCTGGATGGCCTTGAGGCCGAATTGCGAACGCAGGGTCACTTCCAGGGCCGTCAGGCCACCGGCCGCGAGCGCGTCGGCCAGCGGCAGGACGTCCTGCTCGCGGGCGATGGTGATCACCGGCAGGATCCGTGCTTTCGCGCAGAGGCTGTCGATCAGGGCAACTTTTTCCGCCATGGAAACGGTCGGGGATGGGTTTGTCATAGCGGCTGTTCCTTGGCTCATGGGCACCAGAAAATCTCTAACGTGGGTTGCAGAAATGCGCGCACCGGCATTGCGGCGACATCGTCGCCGGCCAGTGCGGTACTCAGGGTGGTCAGCTTGGACTGACCGGAAATCGATAGAACCTTGTGTTTGGCCGAGGCCAGCAGCGCGCGGCTCATGGTCAGGCGCTGATGCGGCACGGTCGGCGCCAGCATCGGCCAGCAACGACGGACGCCATCGGCCTGCAATGCCTCGGCAAGGTTCGGGCTGTTGGGGAACAGCGACGCGGTGTGGCCGTCATCGCCCATGCCGAGGATCAGCACGTCGATCACCGGCAGTTCGGACAGCAAGCGGTCGGCCTGCTCCGCCGCCTGTTCAAGGTTGGCGCTGGCGCTGTACAGGCTCAGGAACTGCGCCTTGGCCGCCGGACCTTGCAACAGATAACGCTTGATCAGGCCCGCGTTGCTGTCGGCGTGCTCCACCGGCACCCAGCGCTCGTCGGCCAGGCTGACCACCACGTTCGACCAGTCCAGGGACTGCCTGGCCAGGTGCTGGAAAAACGCCACCGGACTACGGCCACCGGAGACCACCAGGGTCGCAGTGCCCTGGGCGTCGATCGCGTCGCTCAGCTTTTTCGCCACACTCAGTGCCAGGCTTTCAGCCAGCAGCACCGGGCTCTTGAACCCATGGGCGCTGACGCCCTGCGGCAGTTTCAAATCAGATATCGCCATACCACGACCTCCCATCCCGCGTGATCAGAGCAATGGAGCTCATCGGCCCCCAGGACCCGGCCGCGTACGGCTTGGGCGCATCACCGGACTTTTTCCACCCGGCGATCAACTGGTCACACCACTTCCACGCGGCTTCGATTTCATCTTTACGGACAAACAGGTTCTGATTGCCGCGCATCACTTCCAGCAACAACCGCTCGTAGGCATCGGGAATCCGTGCGCTGCTCCAGGTGTCGGAAAAATTCAGCTGCAACGGACCGCTGCGCAGCTGCATGCCTTTGTCCAGGCCTTGGTCCTTGGTCATCACACGCAAGGAAATGCCTTCGTCCGGTTGCAGGCGGATAATCAGCTTGTTGCTGATTTGCAGGCGCTGCTCGGGAGCGAAGATGTAGTGCGACGGTTCCTTGAAATGGATGACGATCTGCGACAGCTTCTGCGGCATGCGCTTGCCGGTACGCAGGTAAAACGGCACGCCGGCCCAGCGCCAGTTGCGGATGTCGGCACGCAGGGCGACAAAGGTTTCGGTATCGCTCTGGGTGTTGGAATTGGGTTCTTCCAGGTACCCCGGCACCGCTTTGCCTTCGCTGTAGCCGGCGATGTACTGGCCGCGCACCACCTGGGTGGTCAGGCCTTCCGGGCTGATCGGCGCCAGGGCCTTGAGCACCTTGACCTTCTCGTCACGGATGCTGTCGGCGGACAGGTCGGCCGGCGGGTCCATGGCGATCAGGCAGAGCAGTTGCAGCAGGTGGTTCTGGATCATGTCGCGCAGCTGGCCGGCCTTGTCGAAGTACCCCCAGCGGCCTTCGATACCGACCTTCTCGGCCACGGTGATTTCCACGTGGGAGATGTAGTTCTGGTTCCACTGGGTTTCGAACAGGCTGTTGGCGAAACGCAGGGCGATCAGGTTCTGGACGGTCTCTTTGCCCAGGTAGTGGTCGATGCGGTAGGTGCGGTTCTCCGGGAAGAACTGCGCCACGGCGTCGTTGACCTTGCGCGAGGATTCCAGGTCCGAACCGATGGGCTTTTCCAGCACCACACGGGTGTTTTGCACCAGGCCGACCTTGGCCAGGTTCTCACAGATCGCGCCGTAGACGGCGGCCGGCGTGGCGAAGTAGGCAATGACCCGTTGCGTGGTACCGGCCACCTCGGCCAGGGCCACATAATCTTCGGACTTGAGGAAATCGACGTGCAGGTAGCTCAGGCGCGCCAGAAAACGCTCGACCACGGCTTCGTCCAGCTCTTTGGCACCGACATAGCGGCGCAGCTCGGAGGCGATGAACGTCAGGTGTTCCTGCTCGCTGCCCGGCTCACGGGCCAGCGCGATGATTCGCGTGTCCTCGTGCAACAGGCCGGCGCCGTCGAGTTGATAAAGGGCAGGAAACAGCTTGCGCAAGGCCAGATCGCCAAGGGCGCCGAACAAGGCAAAGGTGCACGGTTCAACCGTAATCGAGAGCATGATGTTTGTTCTTTTATCAAGTTAAGCTACAAATACCTTTTTTCAAGGCATCACTCAAGGGAAAATGTAGTAATAACCACAACATTTTCGCAAAATACAGATTCCGAGTGGTGGTCGGTCGGAGCCATCAGTAGGATAGGCCACCGTCATGGGCCTCACCAAAGGCCCTTTTTGCATTAGCCGCGCGCTTATCCGCGCCGGTGAATCAAGGATACTTATATGGACCGCGTGCGAAATTTACTGGAGCAGATCCAGAATCGCCTTGAAGAGCTGAACAAGGCCGAACGCAAAGTCGCCGAGGTGATCCTGCTCAACCCGCAGCAGGCCACCCGCTTCAGCATCGCCGCCCTCGCCCAGGCCGCCTCGGTCAGCGAACCGACGGTCAACCGTTTCTGCCGTTCGTTCGGCGTCAGCGGCTACCCCGAGCTCAAGCTGCAACTGGCCCAAAGCCTGGCCAGTGGCGCCGCGTACGTCAGCCGCGCGGTGGAGGCCGATGACAATCCGGAGGCCTATACCCAGAAGATCTTCGGCAGCGCCATCGCCTCGCTGGACAGCGCCTGCCAGGCACTGGACCCGAACCTGATCAGCCGCGCCGTCGACCTGCTGATCCAGGCCCGGCAGATCCACTTCTTCGGCCTCGGCGCCTCGGCCCCAGTGGCACTGGATGCGCAGCACAAGTTCTTCCGCTTCAACCTCGCCGTCACGGCCCACGCGGATGTGTTGATGCAGCGCATGATTGCCTCGGTGGCCCATACCGGCGAACTGTTCGTGATCATTTCCTACACCGGGCGCACCCGCGAACTGGTGGAAGTGGCGCGTATCGCCCGGGAAAACGGCGCCTCGGTGCTGGGCCTGACCGCCGAGAACTCGCCGCTGGCCAAGGCCAGCACCCTGAGCCTGAACATTCCGCTGCCGGAAGACACCGACATCTACATGCCGATGACGTCGCGGATCATCCAGCTGACCGTGCTGGACGTGCTCGCCACTGGCATGACGTTGCGCCGGGGCGTGGATTTCCAGCCGCATTTGCGCAAGATCAAGGAGAGCCTGAATGCCAGCCGGTATCCGGTGGGTGACGAGTTCAACTGACCGATCCTGAATCTTGGTTGCTTGAAAGGACGCCTTCGCGAGCAAGCCCGCTCCCACATTTGGAATGCATTCCCTCTGTGGGAGCGGGCTTGCTCGCGAAGGGGCCAGTCAAGACACCGCAAGATCCTGAATTCCCCCCCCCACCCGCGCCTGCAAACTCAGATGCGCCCGCTCCCCAGGTTTCAGACACAGGCTGTCGGTGCCCCCGCTTGCTGCCTCTACGCAAACGAATTCGGATATCTCGTTCCAGGTCACGCCGAGCAACGGCCGCGAACCGGGATGCCACACCACCGTGTCGGCCGTTTCGCCCGTGTCGATGCACAACGCCCGCTGCCAGGCGTGGTCGTTGAGCTGTAATTCGCCATCATGCTGGAACACCCGCTGGCAACCGCCGTCCACGCGCAACTCGCCTTCCTGCTGACACACCTGTCGGCTCAACTGGTCATAACCCTGCGCTCCTTCGAGCCCAGACAGCGCTATCTCACTGACATCGCCAATACGCCAGTAAGCATGCAAAGCCTGGCTCATCTGGCACGGCATGTCGTCCTGATGCTCGGTGCTCAGGCGCAAGTCCATGCGCTCACCCAGATGGGCGTGCAGATCCACTTGCCAGTCACACAACTTCAGCTGCCAGTGCAACCGCACGCCTTCGTCGTCACTGCTGCTGTCGAGCAGCTTCCAGTCGAGCAGTCGCGCCCAGCCATGGGACGGCCAGGCGTTTTCGCTCGGATGCCGGCCATACCAGGGCCAACATACCGGCACACCACCGCGAATGGCCCCGACCTGCGGCCACTTTGCCGCGCACCATAGCCAGGGCTTTTGCCCCTTGGGCTGGAAGTGCAACAACTGCGCGCCCTGCCGACTGAACACCGCCTGACACAGCGGATGATCGATCACCAGCACGTCGCGCATCTGATAGCGCTCCCACGCGAAAACCGGACGTTCGCGCAAGGATTTGAAGAAGCGTTGTAGCGGATGCTCAAGCATGTGCCACGGTCCTGAAAATCATCTGTCACCGGGGTGCGCGGCCCGCAAAAAAAAGCGGACAGCCATGGCTGTCCGCAAATATGCGCACATGGAGGGAAGCTTATCGCAGACGCGTTAGAACACCGACTGAATTTTCAGGCCGGCCACCAGCGCGTTGTCGACTTCATCCACACCACCCGGGTGAGTGACGTATTGCAGGTTGGGACGTACGGTCAGCCAGTTGGTCACGTGGAAGCCGTAGTTGATCTCGTAGTTGTATTCGGTTTCACGAATGGGCGAAAACAGCGGATTGTCGTATTCCGAAACACCGTTGGCCACGTTGGTCAGTTCAGCGTTTTTCTTCACGTCATCGTTGACATGGATACGGGCGAAACCGATGCCCACGTCATCCTTGGGACGCGCGTCGAACGGGCCCTTGTACACGAACATCAGCGACTGGTAGTTGTCGATGAAGTTGGTGTCCTTGTCGTGGAAGGTGGCGTTGGCCGCGATGTTCAGACCACGGGATGCATCGCCATTGTGGCTGGTGAGTTGCTGCTGCGCGACGAACCAGTAGCCGTGCTTGCTATCGTGGACGCGATAAGGGTTGCCGGTGGTCGCGGCATCCTGGCCGTTGTCGTCCTTGAGAACGTCGTCGGCATTGGCGGTACTTTTGTAGTAACCGACACGGTATTCGCCCGGCAGGTTGTTGACCTTCGGCGACCAGACCAGCTCGACCGGCAGGACGGTGCCATTGGTGCCACTGCCGCTGAGCTTGAAGCCGTTACCGTGCTCCAGTTGCGACGTGTTCTGGTTGTACGCGCCGATCTGGGCGTAGAGCTCGTCATTGATGTGGTACTTCACGCGGATCGCCGCCTGGCTGACCGGCCAGTTGTACCAGATGTTGGTGGCCCAGTTACCGACCTGGGATCCGCAGAACGCCAGGTTCTGGAATTCGCACGGGAAGGTGTTGAAGTCTTCACCTTCACCGAAGTAACCGGCCTTGACGTCCAGCTTGTTGTCGAAGAACTGGTGCTGAATCCACAACTGGGTCAGACGCACCATGTGGCCACGACCGTAGACTTCCTGGGAGGAACTCAAGGTGCCGGCACGCGGGTCGCCGATACGGTCGTTGGAGATGTTCTCGCCGTTACGGTTGGTGAGCTGGATCTTGGCCTGGGTGTTGTCCCAGCCGAACAGTTTTTCCAGGTCCAGCGCCGCGCCCAGGCCAAACTGGTCGGCGTAGCGCGCGGTCTTGTCATCGTTGAAGCCGCCATGCAGGTTGCCGCCGACTTCACCGACGTAGTCCATCTTGATGTCGATGCCTTGCTCGATCAGCCTGGTACGCTCGCCACCCCAATCGCCCGTCATCCACCTGGAGTCGGAGCTGAACGCTTCATCGGCCATCGCATTGCCGGCCAGAACCAGTGCTGCCGCTGCTGAAACCTGGCAGATCAACCGGGCCTTGTTCTTCATCTTCATCCCTACTTCCTCGTTTTATTGTTATTAACTTTTCTTTTTTTAACGCGGTTACATCCGGTGCAATGCGCGACAGGCCGCGCATTGCGAATCCCCCCCTGTAGGAGCGAGCTTGCTCGCGAGAAACCTGAGAACACCGTGGGGTGTCAGGTTTCCAGTGTCATCGTTGACGTCCATCGCGAGCAGGCTCGCTCCTACAGGTTTGTTCTTCAGCGGCCTTTGAATTGGGCAACGTTGGCGCTGTGCGCTTCGGTTTTCGGCACGCCTGCGACCCCCAGTCGCTCACCCGTTTTCGCATCGAACAGCAGCACTTTCGCCGGATCGAATTGCAGGGTCAGGGTCTCCCCCACCGCCGGTGCCACGTCCGGCGCCAGGCGGCAGCAGACCTTGGTGTCGTTGAGGTTGACGAAGACCAGGGTGTCCGGCCCGGTCGGTTCGGTGACCTGGACTTCGGCACGAATGGTCGGCAAACCGTTCGCTTCACCGTTGGCCAGAATGATCTGTTCAGGGCGCATGCCGAGGATCACTTCGCGATCTTCGAGACCTGCGTCCTGCATGCCCAGCGGCAGCTCGCAACGGGCCTGGCCGCTGTCGAGCAGCGCCAGCAGGCGACCGTCCTTGCGCTGCAGGCGCAGCGGAATGAAGTTCATCGGCGGCGAACCGATGAAGCTCGCCACGAAGAGGTTGGCCGGGTTGTTGTAGATGTCCTTCGGTGTACCGAACTGCTGGATGATCCCGTCCTTCATTACCGCCACCTTATCGCCCAGGGTCATGGCTTCGATCTGGTCGTGGGTCACGTAGACCGTGGTGGTTTTCAGGCGCTGGTGCATCAGTTTCATTTCGGTGCGCATCTCGACCCGCAGCTTGGCGTCGAGGTTGGACAGCGGCTCGTCGAACAGGTAAATCTTCGGCCGCCGCGCCAGGGCACGGCCCATCGCCACACGCTGTTGTTGACCACCGGAGAGCTGGCCGGGCTTGCGGCTGAGCAGGTGTTCGATCTGCAACAGCTTGGAAACCCGAGCAACTTCTTCGTCGATTTCCGCGGTCGGCATTTTGCGGATCTTCAGGCCGAAGGCGATGTTGTCGCGCACGCTCATGGTCGGGTACAGCGCGTAGGACTGGAACACCATGGCGATGTCACGATCCTTGGGGCTCATGCCACTGATGTCGGCGTCATCCACCAGGATCGCGCCGCCACTGATGGTTTCCAGCCCGGCGATGCAGTTCATCAGCGTGGATTTACCGCAGCCCGACGGGCCGACCAGGATCAGGAACTCACCGTCATCGATTTTCAGTTCGATGTTTTTCAGGGTGTCCGGCAAGCCGGGGCCGTAGGTCTTGTTGACGTTGCGTAATTCGAGAGTTGCCATCTTTCTACCCCTTGACCGCGCCGGACGTCAGCCCACGCAGGAAATACTTGCCAGCGAATATGTAGACCAGCAGTGTCGGCAGCCCGGCGATCATCGCGGCGGCCATATCAACGTTGTATTCCTTGGCCCCGGTGCTGGTGTTGACCAGGTTGTTCAGGGCCACGGTAATTGGCTGGGCATCGCCGCTGGCGAAGACCACGCCGAACAGGAAGTCGTTCCAGATCTGGGTGAACTGCCAGATCAGGCAGACCATCACGATCGGGATCGACATCGGCAGCAGGATTTTCAGGAAGATCGTGAAGAAGCCTGCGCCATCGAGCCTTGCGGCCTTGACCAACGCATCCGGAATGCTCACGTAGTAGTTGCGGAAGAACAGCGTGGTGAACGCCAGGCCGTAGACCACGTGCACCAGCACCAGGCCGGTGGTGGTGTTGGCCAGGCCGAATTTGCCGAGAGTGAACGAGGCCGGCAGCAGCACGGTCTGGAACGGCAGGAAGCAGCCGAACAGCAACAGGCCGAAGAACAACTGCGAGCCACGGAAGCGCCACATCGACAGCACGTAGCCGTTCATCGCGCCGATGAAGGTCGAGATCAGCACCGCCGGCACGGTGATCTTCACCGAGTTCCAGAAGTAGCCGCCGACCACGTCCCAGGCCTTGACCCAGCCGATGCCGTCGATCACGGTCGGCCAGCTCAGCAGGTTGCCGGTGCGGATGTCTTCCGGGGATTTGAAGCTGGTCAGCAGCATCACCACCAGCGGGATCAGGTACACCGCCGCTGCCAACAGCAGGGTGGCGTAGATCGCGATGCGGCTGAAACTGATGCCCGATTTTCCGAGTTGATTAGTCATGGCGTTTGCCTCGCAGCTCGGAGTACAGGTACGGCACGAGGATGGTCAGCACGGCACCCAGCATCAGCATGGCGCTGGCCGAACCAATGCCCATCTGGCCACGGCTGAAGGTGAAGGAATACATGAACATCGCCGGCAGGTCGGATGAATAACCCGGGCCGCCCGCGGTCATCGCCGCGACCAGGTCGAAGCTCTTGATCGCGATGTGCGCCAGGATCATGAAGGCACTGAAGAACACCGGACGCAGGCTCGGCAGGACGATCTTCAGGTAGATGGTCGGCAGACTCGCCCCGTCGACTTGCGCGGCGCGGATGATCGACTGATCGACACCGCGCAGGCCGGCCAGGAACATCGCCATGACAAACCCGGAGGCTTGCCACACGGCGGCGATCACCAGGCAGTAGACCACGCGATCCTGATCCACCAGCCAGTCGAGACGGAAGCCTTCCCAGCCCCAGTCACGCAGCATCTTGTCCATGCCCAGGCCAGGGTTGAGCAGCCATTTCCAGGCGGTACCAGTGACGATCATCGACAGCGCCATCGGGTACAGGTAGACGGTGCGGATGAAGCCTTCCTTGCGAATGCGCTGGTCCAGCAGCACGGCGAGGAACACGCCCAGCACCAGGCTGATGCCGATGAACATGCCGCCGAACACCGCGAGGTTCTTGCTCGCGACCCACCAGCGGTCGTTGTCCATCAGGCGCATGTATTGCTGCAGACCGACCCACTTGTAGCTCGGCATGAAGCTGGAGTTAGTGAAGGACAGAATGAACGTCCAGATGATGTAACCGTAGAAGCCAACCAACACGATCAGCATGCTCGGCGCGAGTACCAGTTTGGGTAGCCAGCGTTGCAGCGCATCGAACGGTGAGGCTTTGCTGAAAACCGCCACAGAGCTCATCGGGATAATCCAGGTGGAGAAGTGAAATCCGGACAGAGTTCCCCCCTGTAGGAGCGAGCTTGCTCGCGATGGAATCAAGAACACCGGGTTCTGTCTGGATGAGCGCGGTGTCTGGTAGTCCATCGCGAGCAAGCTCGCTCCTACAATTGGGGCGGAGCTCTCTCTGGGGTTTGCCGCAGGATTACCTGCGGCGATTACGAGTTACTGGGCGGCTTTGACAGCCGAAGCCAGTTGGGCGCTGGCCTTGGCCGGGTCAGCGTTCTTGTCGTTCATGAAGTTGGTGACCACGTCGAAGATCGCGCCCTGCACGGCCAGGGAGGTGGCCATGTTGTGCGCCATGCTCGGTTGCAGGCCGCCAGTCTTGTCGTCCGCAATGAAGTCCTTCGCCGACTTCTGGGCGCACTCGTCGAAGCCGAGCTTGTCCATTTCGCCCAGCATGTCGTTACGCACCGGGATCGAACCCTTGTTCATGCTGAAGACTTTCTGGAAGTCGGTGCCCAAGGCGACCTTGGCCAGGTCTTGCTGGGCAGCGATGTCACCCTTGCGATCAGCCTTGAGCTTGAACACGGCCAGGGAGTCGATGTTGTAGGTGAAGGCCTTTTCAGTGCCCGGGAACGCTACGCACAGGTAGTCCTTGCCCGCGACTTTCCCGGCCGCCGTCCACTCGCTTTTCGCCCAGTCGCCCATCATCTGCATGCCGGCCTTGCCGTTGATGACTTCAGCGGCAGCGATGTTCCAGTCACGACCGGCGCGGTTCGGGTCCATGTAGGTGGTGATCTTTTTCAGCTCGGCGAACGACTGGGTCATTTCCGGGCCGGACAGGGTTTTCTGATCCAGGTCGACCAGGGCTTTCTTGTAGCCGTCGACGCCCATGACCGAGAGCACCACGTCTTCAAACACGGTGCTGTCCTGCCAAGGCTGACCGCCGTGGGCGAGCGCAATGAAGCCTGCGGCTTTGAGCTTGTCGCCGGCGGCATAGAATTCTTCGAGGGTGGTCGGGGCTTTTTCGATCCCGGCTTTCTTGAACACTTGCGGGTTGATCCACAGCCAGTTGACGCGGTGGATATTCACCGGCACGGCAACGTAATCACCTTCGTACTTCACGGTGTCGGAGACTTTCTTCGACAGCAGGCCATCCCAGTTTTCCGCCTTGGAAACGTCTTTCAACGCGTCGGTGCTGAGCAGGCCGGTGCTGCCCCACTCCTGGATGTCCGGCCCCTTGATCTGCGCAACGCCTGGCGGGTTGCCGGCTACGGCGCGACTCTTGAGTACGGTCATGGCTGTGGAACCGCCGCCACCGGCGACTGCGCCGTCCTTCCAGGTGAAGCCGTCTTTTTCGACTTGAGCCTTCAGGACATCGACCGCTGCTTTTTCACCACCGGAGGTCCACCAGTGAACGACTTCAACGGAACCTTTGGATTCGGCGGCCAGGACACTGAGGGGGAGCGCAGACAGGGAAGCGAGAGAAATGACAGTAGCGAGGCGAGAAATCGCATTCATCTAGGAGCACCTTTCTTGTTGTTATGCATGCAAGTCTGTTGCTTGCGCTGCATAAGATTCTAAACAGGGGATATCCCCTCGCAGGTAACGAAGGGATGCGCGAATGTCACCGCATGGTTACATAGAACCGCTCTGGGACAACTGCGCCAGCGCCGTGGCCATGCTCGGTGACAGCGCCAGGCGCGGAATCAGCACGGCTTGCCAGGCATGGTAAAGGTCGGGCTTGCCGGGCCAGATATCGGCACTCGGGCGGTTTTGCGGATCGAGTTCGTGATACCAGCTGCCATCACAGCGGTCGATGAAATGACTGTCACAGAAATCCCAGAACAGGCGGTACCACTGCTCGTACTGCACTTCACCCGTGCGTTTGATCAGCGCACTGGCGGCGGCACTGGCTTCACAATGGGTCCAGTGCAGGCGATGGCGGACCACCGCTTTGTTGTCCCAGTCCAGGGTGTAGACAATCCCCGGCGCGCCATCGATGTTCCAGCCGTGTCGACAGTTGTGCTCGAAGAGTTTTTGCGCGTCGGTGACCAGCCAGCCCGGCGTGAGCATCCCCGCGCTCACCCGCGAAGCTTCGAGATGCAGCAACAGCCGCGCCCACTCGAAACCGTGGCCCGGGGTGGTGCCGTAGGGGCGAAAACCGTCCGCCGGATTGTCACGGTTGTAACCCCGCAGTGGCTGCCAGTGGCGGTCGAAATGCTCGATCACCAGGTAATCGTTGGCAGCGGCGTGACCATGGATCACGCGTTCGACGATGCGCTGGGCGCGGCACAACCAGCGTTTGTCTTGCGTGACATCGGCCAGGGCGAGGAAGGCTTCGGTGGCGTGCATGTTGCTGTTGGCGCCGCGATAGGCTTCCTCTTCACTCCAGTCGCGATTGAAGGACTCGCGCATCGCGCCTTCTTCTTCACTCCAGAACCAGGTGTCGATGATGTCGATGGCATCATCGAGCAAGGCTTGCGCACCGGGACGCTGTGCGACCACCGCCGAACTGGCGGCCAGCGCGACGAAAGCATGCAGGTAGGCGTTCTTGCCGGTGTTGCCGTCGCGATGTTCGGCAGTGGCGAACCAGCCGCCGTGAACCGCATCGCGCAGTGGCCCGCGCAGTGCTGTGACGCCGTGATCGACCAGCTCGGCAAAGCCCGGCAAGCCCTGGATATGGGCCATGGCGAAGCTGTGGGTCATGCGAGCGGTATTCATGGTATGGGCTTGCGCATCGGCCGGGAGGCGACCCTTTTCATCGAGGTTGCCGAAGCCTTCAGGGAGCCTGGAAGCCTTGGCAAAGCTCAACAGGCGCAGGCCTTCGGCGGCGAGCCATTGCTGATGGGCAGGTGCGATCAGCCAACTGCTGAAGGCGGGTTGGAGGGTGTCCATGGCGTACCTTTTTTGTTGTTATGACTGAGGGGCAGCATAAACAACGGAAGGCGGCGGGCTTGTAACGAAGGGGGTGGGTTATGTCACCAGGTTGTGACATTTATCTTGAGGGATGTGTTGAATCTTCTAACGCCTTCGCGAGCAAGCCCGCTCCCACAGTTGATCGCATTCCATCTGGATGAACTCGGTCAAATGTGGGAGCGGGCTTGCTCGCGAAGAACGATAACGCGGTCTGACTAGTCAACGCTGCGTGGCAATTGCAAGGTCACCCGCAACCCGCCTTCACGCAGGTTCTGCAAGCTGACCTCGCCGCCATGGCTATGGGCAATGTTGCGGGCAATCCCCAACCCCAAGCCATAACCCTGCTGCTGCCCGGCCAGACGGAAATGCGGTTCGAACACCTGCTCCAGCCGCTGCTCCGGCACGCCGGGCCCTTCATCATCGACATGCAGGATGAACGCGCGGTCATCGTCATCGATGTGCAGGTGCGCGTTCTGCCCGTACTTCAACGCATTGTCGATCAGGTTGCCGATGCAGCGCTTGAGCGCCAGGGGTTTGCCCGGATACGCCGCCAGCGCCCGCCCCTGCTGGGTCACGCGACCATTGCCGTTGGGGGCCAGGTACGGTTCCACCAGACAGTCGAGCACATGGTTGAGGTCCACCGGCTCGATGTTCTCGTGGATGTCGGTGTCCTTCACGCATTGCAGCGCGCCCTTGACCAGCAATTCGAGCTCGTCCAGATCGCGCCCGAACTTGGCTTGCAGCGTTTCGTCTTCGAGCAATTCAACGCGCAGGCGCAACCGGGTGATCGGTGTGCGCAGGTCGTGGGAAATCGCGCTGAACAACTGGCTGCGCTCGGTCAGGTAACGGCTGATGCGCTCGCGCATGGTGTTGAAGGCGCGCCCGACCTCGACCACTTCACTGCCACCGCCCTCGGCCACCGGCTCCACGTCGGCACCCAGCGACAGATCGCGCGCGGCCCGCGCCAGGCGCTTGAGCGGCCGACTCTGCCAGTGCACCAGCAGGCCGATGAACAACAGCAGAAAGCCGCTGGTCAGGACGATGAACCACACCTGCTGCGCCGGCAGGCCCTGCTCTTCAAGACTGGTGTAGGGCTCGGGCAACAGCGAGGCGATGTACAGCCATTCGCCCGGCGCCATCTGGATCTGCGTGACCAGCACCGGCGGGTTCACCGGTTCCAGGGTCAACGCGTAGTGCGCCCAGGAGCGTGGCAACTCATCGAGTTTCAGGCCGCCATTGAAGATGCGCAGGTCTTCCGGGCTGACGAAGGTCACCGAGATGTCCGTGTCCTGGCCGAGGGACTGGCGCAACACCTCGTCCACCGCCTTGAGCACCGCCTCTTTGCGCGGGGTGATGGGCAGCACTTCCATACCCAGGGGTTTGTCGTTGAGCGTAACCACGAACCGGGTGCCGCCCATGCTGCGCAACTGATCGAGCACCAGAGGCCGAAACGCCACCGGCAACGAACGGAAATAACTGACACTGGCCGTCATCGAATGGGCCAGGCTGCGGGCGCTGGTGACCAGGCCCTCGAGTTGCGTGGCGCGCAGTTGCGACACCCAGATCACGCTCGACAGCGCCTGGGCGAACAGCACGGCCAGCAAGGTCAACAGCAACATCCGCCCGAGCAGCGAACGCGGCATCGGCACCCTGGCGGCGAGCTTGCGCAACATCTCAGTGGCCATTGCCGGCAACCACATTGGCCGCCAGTTGGTAGCCGCTGCCGCGCACGGTGCGGATCAACCGTGGCGGTTTTTCCGTGTCGCGCAGGCGCTGGCGCAACCGGCTGACCGCCATGTCGACGATGCGATCCAGCGGCATCAGTTCACGGCCACGGGTCGCGTTGCCGATGGTGTCGCGGTCGAGGATTTCCTGCGGATGGTCGAGGAACAGTTTCAGCAGTGCGAAGTCGGCACCCGAGAGAATCACCTCTTCGCCATCGATGTGAAACAACCGATGGCTGACCATGTCCAGGCGCCAGTCATCGAAGGCCAACACCTCACCGCCGCTCCGTTCCTGACCGAACTGCGCGCGGCGCAGCAACGCCTTGATCCGCGCCTGCAATTCCCGTGGGCTGAACGGCTTGCCGAGGTAATCGTCGGCGCCCAGTTCCAGGCCGATGACACGGTCGGCTTCGTCGGAACTGGCGGTGAGCATGATGATCGGCACCTGCGCCTGGCGCGGATGCTGGCGAATCCAGCGACACAGGCTGAAGCCGTCTTCGTCGGGCAGCATCACGTCAAGGATCACCAGGTCGGCCGGCGCCTCGTTCAGCGCCTGGCGAAACCCGGCGCCATCGGCAGTGGCACGCACCTGAAACCCGGCGCGAGTCAGGTAGGTGTCCAGCAACTCGCGTATCTCTTGATCGTCATCGACCAACAAAATCGACTTGTTGACTGAGCTCACTTCGAAGGCATCCTTGTTGTTTGAATTGGGCGGATTATGCCTGATGCACCATTTTTACAAACACCACAAAACCACTGTAGGAGCGAGCCTGCTCGCGATGGACTTGAAGGCACCGCGTGCATTCAGAATGCCCGCGTTATCGTTGACGTCCATCGCGAGCAGGCTCGCTCCTACAGGTAATCGGGTTTCAAGCTGGGTTTGATTGTTCCAAGGCCACACCCGCACCCATCAAGCCCGAATACGGCGCCGTCACCAGCCACACCGGAATCCCCTTGAAGTAATCGCTCATGCAACCCTTGTCGGCGAAGCAGCGGGAGAAACCGCTTTCGAGGAAGAAATCGGCAAACCGCGGAATCACCCCGCCAACGATGTACACGCCACCGCGCCCACCGGTGGTCAGCACATTGTTGCCCGCCACGCGACCGAGCCAGCAGCAGAACTGCTCAAGCACTTCCACGGCAATCGGGTCGCCCGCCAGCCCGGCGGCGGTGATGGCTTCCGGCGTGTCGAGCACCGGTGTGTGCCCATCCACTGCACAGATCGCCCGGTAGACGCGGGGCAAGCCGCCGCCGCTCAACGCGGTTTCAGCGCTGACGTGGCCGATCTCGTTGAAGATGTGCTGCCATAGTTGGGTTTCACGCGGGCTACTCAACGGCAGGTCGACGTGACCGCCCTCACCTGGCAACGCAGCAAACCGGCCCTCGCCCAGATCGAGCAAGGTGCCGACGCCCAGGCCAGTGCCCGGGCCAATCACCACAGCCGGGCGCAACGGCTCCGGCACGCCTTCGCAGACCACGCGGAATTCGCCGGGCTGCAAACGGGTCATGCCCAGGGCCATGGCCGAGAAGTCGTTGACCAGCAACAGTTGATCCACCTGCAAGGTCTGGCAGAAACCCTTGCGGCTCAGACGCCAGTGATTGTTGGTGAACTTGAACTCATCGCCACTGACGGGACCGGCCACCGACAGGCACACCGAACCGATCGAACCCGGCGCCAGCCCCAGACCTTTGAGGTAGAGGCTGATCGCTTCTTCCGGGCTGGGGAAATCCGCCGTTGCCAGCACCTGGACCGATTCCAGCTGCTGGTTTTTCCACAACGCGAAACGTGCGTTGGTCCCACCGATGTCACCGACCAAAGCCAGTTTCAATTAAGCGTCTCCAGGGCAGAAGTGAAGGCGCTGGCGCCCTGCTCCGCCGAGCTGAAGGCCATGCGCATGAAACCAAACAGCTCGCGACCGGTGCCGATGTTGTTGCCCAACAGGCCCTTGGCCGGTGTGCGCGCTGCGAATTCTTCGGCGTCCACCTTAAGCTCCAGGGTGCCTTTGACGCCATCGACGCGGATGATATCGCCCTCTTGCACCCGCGCCAAAGCGCCGCCGACATAAGCTTCGGGGCTGACGTGAATGGCCGCCGGAATTTTCCCCGACGCACCGGACATGCGTCCGTCAGTCACCAGCGCCACTTTGAAGCCGCGGTCCTGCAACACGCCGAGGAACGGCGTCATCTTGTGCAGTTCGGGCATGCCGTTGGAGCGCGGCCCCTGGAAGCGCATCACCGCGACAAAATCCTTCTCCAGCAAACCGGCCTTGAACGCATCGGCCAGGTCCTGCTGATCCTGGAACACCATGGCCGGCGCCTCGACGATCTGGTTTTCCACGGCGACGGCGGAGACTTTCATCACCCCGCGACCGAGGTTGCCTTCCATCACCCGCAGGCCACCTTCGGCAGAGAACGCGCGGGCCACCGGCCGCAGGATGGTTTCGTCGAGGCTGTCGGTCACGCCTTCGCGCCACACCAGCTCGCCGTTGTCGAGGAACGGCTCCTGGGTATAGCGGCTCAGGCCATGACCCATCACGGTGTTGACGTTTTCGTGGAGCAGCCCGGCTTCCAGCAGTTCGCGGATCAGGAACGACATGCCGCCCGCAGCCTGGAAGTGGTTGATGTCGGCTTTACCGTTCGGGTAGACGTGGCTCAGGGTCGGCACCACCTCGGAGAGGTCGGCCATGTCCTGCCAGGTCAGTTGAATGCCCGCCGCCATGGCGATGGCCGGCATGTGCAGGGTGTGGTTGGTCGAGCCGCCGGTGGCGTGCAGCGCGACAATCGAGTTGACCAGCGAACGCTCGTCGACGATTTCGCCGATCGGCATGAAGTCGCCGTTCTGCTTGGTCAGGCGCGTGACCTGATGCGCGGCTTCGCGGGTCAGGGCGTCACGCAGCGGCGTGTTCGGATTGACGAAGGACGCACCCGGCAAGTGCAGGCCCATGACTTCCATCAGCAACTGGTTGGTGTTGGCGGTGCCGTAGAAGGTGCAGGTGCCAGGGCTGTGGTAGGACTTCATCTCCGATTCCAGCAGCTCTTCGCGGGTCGCCTTGCCTTCGGCGTATTTCTGCCGCACGTCGGCTTTCTGCTTGTTGGAAATGCCCGAGACCATCGGCCCGCCCGGCACGAAGATCATCGGCAGATGGCCGAAGCGCAGCGCGCCCATCATCAGGCCCGGCACGATCTTGTCGCAGATGCCGAGCAGCAGCGCGCCGTCGAACATGTTGTGGGACAGCGCCACGGCGGTGGACAGCGCGATCACTTCGCGACTCGGCAGGCTCAGCTCCATGCCCGGTTCGCCCTGGGTCACGCCATCGCACATGGCCGGTGTGCCTCCGGCGAACTGGCCGACGGAGCCGATTTCGCGCAGGGCTTTCTTGATCAGTTCGGGAAAGACCTCGTACGGCTGGTGCGCCGAGAGCATGTCGTTATATGACGAAACAATCGCGATGTTCGCGGCGTTCATCATCCGCAGGCTGTGCTTGTCGTCGCTGCCGCAACCGGCCACGCCATGGGCGAAGTTGGCGCATTGCAGCTTGCCGCGCATTGGCCCGTCGCTGGCCGCACCGCGAATCAATGCAAGGTAAGCCTCACGCGTGGCGCGACTGCGGGCGATAAGCCGTTCGGTGACCTCAAGGACGCGGGGATGCATGTGTAGAACTCCAGGCTAACGGATGTGGCGACCTGATTGTCTATGCTGATCAAAGGCCGGTGTCGATGGGATGACAGACGGTTTTCTTGATCGGTTGGACCAGTTGATTCAGGTCACTCGTTGTAGATTGAACAAAATATTGCCATCAAAAAGGCTTGTTTTCTATTTTTTTGCGAATAATCTTGTAATTCCAACAACAAAACGACGGTAGCGCCGCACTATGACTCTTCGAATCGCAATCAATGGTTTTGGCCGCATCGGCCGTAATGTCCTGCGCGCACTCTATACCCAGGGCTACCGTCAGGATCTGCAGATCGTCGCCATCAACGACCTGGGCGACAGCGCGATCAATGCTCATCTACTCAAGTACGACACCGTTCACGGCACGTTCGATGCCGATGTCCAGCACGACCAGGAGAGCCTGACGGTCAATGGCGACCGCATTTCGGTCAGTGCCATCCGCAACCCGGCCGATCTGCCCTGGGCTGCGGAAAAGATTGATGTGGTGTTCGAATGCACCGGCCTGTTCACCGACCGGGCCAAAGCCGCCGCGCATATTACGGCCGGCGCGCGCAAAGTGATTATCTCGGCCCCGGCCAAAGGCGCCGATGCCACCGTCGTTTACGGGGTCAACCACGACATTCTGCGCCAATCGCACCAGATCATCTCCAATGCATCGTGCACCACCAACTGCCTGGCCCCGGTGGCCCAGGTGCTGCACCGCGAGCTGGGCATCGAAAGCGGCTTGATGACCACCATCCACGCCTATACCAACGACCAGCACCTGACCGACGTCTATCACGTCGATCCGTACCGCGCCCGTTCGGCCACCCAGAACATGATTCCGAGCAAGACCGGTGCTGCTGAAGCGGTGGGCCTGGTGCTGCCGGAACTGGCGGGCAAATTGACCGGCATGTCGGTGCGCGTCCCGGTGATCAATGTGTCGCTGGTGGACCTGACCGTGCAGCTCAAGCGTGAAGCGTCGGCCGATGAGGTCAATGCGTTGATGAAAGAGGCCAGCCAGCACTCGAAAATCCTTGGGTACAACACCCTGCCGCTGGTCTCCAGCGACTTCAACCACAACCCCCTGTCGTCGATCTTCGACGCCAACCACACCAAGTCCAGCGGCAAGCTGCTCAAGGTGTTGGCCTGGTACGACAACGAATGGGGCTTCTCCAACCGCATGCTCGATAACTGCCTGGCGCTGTGCAACGCAGAATAAGCAGCACGCCCCCCTTCTTTGTAGGAGCGAGCTTGCTCGCGATGGTCGTTAACGATAACGCGGGGAACCTGATGCCCCCGCGGGGTTCTACAGTCCATCGCGAGCAGGCTCGCTCCTACAAGTTGCGTGTCATGTCTGGAGCAACAATCCATGATCGGCATCAGCTTTACGCAAAAGACCATGGCGGCGCGCAAGCGTATCGCCCTGGTTGCCCATGACCACTGCAAGGCGTTCTTGCTCGACTGGGCCGAACGGCAGAAAGGCAAGCTGGCCCGGCATGATCTGGTTGCAACCGGCACCACGGGGTTGTTGTTGCAACAACGCCTCGACCTGCCCGTGGAGAGCATGATCAGTGGTCCGCTGGGTGGCGATCAACAGCTCGGTGCGCAAATCGCCGAGCAGCGGGTCGACATGCTGGTGTTTTTCTGGGACCCGTTCGAGCCACAACCCCACGACCCGGATATCAAGGCATTGCTGCGGGTCGCGGCCGTGTGGAACATCCCGGTGGCGTGCAACGAATGCAGCGCTGACTACCTGCTCAGCAGCCCGTTGATGGATCAGGCGCATCCCCATCGGATTCCCGATTACGCGAGCTATTTGCAGGGGCGCGCGTAAAGCTTCAGTTATGTGCCGGTCTGATGCTGTTGACGCTCGAACACGACTGGCCGATCTACCTGGCGATTGCCGGGATGGGGCTGGGCAACCTGTGGATCGGGTCACGGCCGGAATCGCTGCCGCAACCCTCCTGAATTCACCCCGCGTTTTTTCCTCTTTTTACCCCCGTTTTCGGCACATTTTTCTGCGCAAACGTTCAACCACTACCGTTCGTCGGTAGCCCATTCATGTAACCTGGCCTTCACGCCGATGTGCATTGATCGGCGCTAAATGGATTTAGCGAGTGAGCCGCAACGGCTCACAGCCAACACTTCATCCATTCGCGAGTTCGCCCTATGTTCGACTCACTGTCCATCCGCCTGAAAATCGTCCTGCTGTCCGGTCTGTGCCTGCTGGGGGTAGTCGCCCTGATAGTGGGCATGAACATCTACCAGACCAATCAGAACGATGACCTGGTCAATGATTCCAGCAGCAGAATGCTCACCGCCAGTGTGCAGGACCTGCTGCAGGCCAAGGCCGCCGAGCAGGCGGTGCGGGTGCAGAAGACGTTCGGCGAAACCCTGACAGTGGTGAGCGCCCTGGCGGACCAGATCCAGGACATGCGCAACCTGGCCGCCAAGCGTTCCCTTGAGCCCGGCGCCTTGCGTGAAGAGTTGAACCAGAGCCTGAAAACCGCCTTCGAACGCAACGGCAAGGTGCTGGGCATCTGGCTGGCATTCGAACCCAACGGCCTGGATGGCAAGGACAGCGAGTTCGTCAACGACGCCGCCCGTCAATCCAACGAGGCCGGTCGTTTCGCCACCTACTGGAGCCGTGCCGGGGGTGAGTCGCTGAACACGATCATGGTCGAAGAGGACATGACCAAAACCACCCTGAACCTCAGCGGCACGCCGTACAACGTCTGGTACACCTGCCCTCGGGACAGCAAGCGCATCTGCCTGCTCGACCCCTACGCCGATACTGTCGGCGGCAAGGAGGTGTTGATGACCACCATTTCCATACCGCTACTGGTGGACGGTAAGTCCATCGGTGTGGTCGGTATCGACATCGCCCTCGACGCCCTGCAAGCGGCGGCGGTCGACTCTCAGCGCGACCTGTTCAACAGTGCAGGGCACATGCTCATCGTTTCCGGTACTGGCGTGCTGGCCGCCTACAGTGTCGATGCCGGTAAGGTCGGCAAAAGCATCGGCGACACCCTGGGTGCCGACGGCAAGGACATCCTGCAACTGCTTGGCAGCGGTGCACCGAAGATTCTCCAGCAAGGCGACCTGATCCGTGCGGTGTACCCGGTCAGCCCGATTGCCGATGCCAAGGCCTGGGCCGTGGTGATCGACTTGCCCAGACAAGTGCTGCTGGCCGACTCGGTGAAGCTGCAAGCGGTACTCGACGATGCCCAGCAAAGCGGCACGATCAAGGCCTTGTCGGTGGCGGTGATTGCCGGTGTGATCGGCCTGCTGCTGATGTGGCTCACCGCGTCCGGGGTGACCCGACCGATCAACAGCGTGGCGCAAATGCTCAAGGCGATTGCCAGTGGCGACGGTGACCTGACCCAGCGCCTGCACTACAGCAAGCAGGACGAACTGGGCGAACTGGTGAGCTGGTTCAACCGCTTCCTCGACAAGCTGCAACCGACCATCGCGCAGATCAAGCAAAGCATCACCGATGCCCGTGGCACGGCCGACCAGTCTTCGGAAATCGCCCGCCAGACCAGTGAAGGCATGCAGGTGCAGTTCCGCGAAATCGACCAGGTCGCCACCGCGTCCAACGAGATGAGCGCCACGGCCCACGATGTCGCCAACAGTGCCTCGAACGCGGCCAACGCCGCCAAGGGTGCCGATCAGTCGGCGCGCGACGGCATGTCAATCATCGAGCGCAGCACCCGCGACATCAATCAACTGGCCGACGAAGTCAGCAAGGCCGTGACCGAAGTCGAAGCCTTGGCGGTGAACAGCGAACAGATCGGCTCGGTGCTGGAAGTGATCCGCAGCATCGCCGAACAAACCAACCTGCTGGCCCTCAACGCGGCGATTGAAGCGGCCCGTGCCGGCGAAAGCGGTCGCGGCTTTGCGGTGGTCGCCGATGAAGTGCGCAACCTGGCCAAACGCACCCAGGATTCGGTGGAGGAAATTCGCCTGGTGATCGAACGCATCCAGTCCGGTACCCGTGGCGTGGTCGCCACCATGCACTCGAGCCAGACCCAGGCCCACAGCAACGCCGGGCAGATCCAGCAGGCGGTCCAGGCCCTGAGCAAAATCAGCGACGCGGTCACCGTGATCAGCGACATGAACCTGCAAATCGCCAGCGCTGCCGAGCAGCAAAGCGCCGTCGCCGAAGAGGTCAACCGCAATGTCTCGGCGATCCGCACCGTCACCGAAACCCTGACCGGCCAGGCCACCGAGTCGGCGCAGATCAGCAGCCAGCTCAACACCCTGACCACACACCAGATGAAGTTGATGGATCAGTTTCGGGTGTAAGTAGCACCACCGGAAACTGTGGGAGCGGGCTTGCTCGCGAATGCGGTGTATCAGTCACCATCATCGTTGAATGATGGATCGTATTCGCGAGCAAGCCCGCTCCCACAGGTTTCATCTGGCTTGTCACCTGATTTGATCTAAGATCTGGCTCTCGCTCCGGAGGGCCTTCGATGACTGATCTGCTCACGTCCATTCAAGCCGCACTCGGTTTGCCTCACACCCCGATTCCATTCACATCTACCGGCGCCCTGCCCTCGGCATTTGCCGTCACCGAACTGGCTTGCGCGAGCATCGCCGCCGCCGGCCAGGCCGCCAGCGAACTGCTGCTCCAACAGACCGGACGCCGGCCCGACCTTGAGGTTGACCGACGACTGGCGTCCTTCTGGTTCGCGACCTCGATTCGCCCGGTCGGCTGGAGCGTTCCACCGCTGTGGGACCCGGTCGCCGGTGACTACGCCACCCGCGACGGCTGGATTCGCCTGCACACCAATGCGCCCCATCACCGCGCCGCTGCCGAACGCGTGCTCGGTGCCTGTGCCGACCGTACCGCAATGGCCGGCAAAGTGGCGCAATGGGCGAAAAGCGAGCTGGAACAGGCGGTGGTCGATGCCGGTGGTTGTGCCGCCGAAATGCGCACCTGGGATCAATGGCAGGTCCATCCTCAAGGCCAGGCGGTCAATGCCGAACCCTTGGTTCTGTTCGCCAACCACCCAAGCCAGAGTCACAAACCGTGGACAGGTTCAGTGACTCGACCACTGGCCGGCATCAAGGTGCTGGACTTGACCCGGGTACTGGCAGGCCCCATCGCCAGCCGCTTTCTGGCAGGCCTGGGCGCCGATGTCCTGCGCATCGATCCGCCGACCTGGAACGAGCCGGGGGTGGTGCCGGAGGTCACATTGGGAAAACGTTGCGCGCGTCTTGATCTGAACGACAAGTCCGACCGCGGCGTATTCGAATCCCTGCTCAAGGACGCCGACATCCTGCTCCACGGCTATCGTGCCGATGCGTTGGAGCGACTTGGCTTGGACACGAATCAACGCCGACAACTGAACCCCGGCCTGATTGATGTTTGCCTCAACGCCTATGGCTGGAGTGGCCCCTGGCAAAATCGCCGGGGCTTCGACAGCCTGGTACAGATGAGCAGTGGCATCGCCGAAGCGGGCATGCGCTGGAAGTCGGCAAACAAACCGACGCCATTGCCGGTGCAGGCACTCGATCACGCCACCGGGTATTTGATGGCGGCCAGTGCGATCAGGTTGTTGGCGCAACGGTTGAGCGGCGGTACTGGCGGCTCGGCGCGATTGTCGTTGGCGCGCACCGCGAAGTTGTTGATCGAGCAGGGGGCCGGCCCGGATGAGTCGTTGCGCGCGGAAGATGTGCAGGATCAGGGGATGATCGTGGAGCAGACACCCTGGGGGCCGGCGCATCGGTTGCAGGTGCCGCTGAAGATCACGGAGACGCCGTTGCAATGGGCGCTGCCGGCAACAGAACTGGGTTCACATCCCGCGCAGTGGTGGTGACCGTCAGATCGCCTTCGCGAGCAAGCCCGCTCCCACATATTATTGCGATCACCTGTGGGAGCGGGCTTGCTCGCGAAGGCGTCAGGACTATCGATACAAATTCCGGATCAACTCAGTCCGCCCGACTCAACGAAGTCCAAAGAAGCTGCGCCGCATACCCGCGATAGGGCCGCCACCCTTCAGCCCGCGCCAACAGTTGCTTCGCCGTCACCGGCCCACCCTCCAGGGCCGCCAACGCATTGACCAGCCCCACATCGCCATTGGGAAAACCATCCATCTCCCGCAACTGGCGCAACGCAATGTATTGCGCCGTCCAGTCACCAATCCCGTGCAACGCCAGTAACCGCGCTACGCCCCCCTCCCGACCGGGCTCGAACAATCGCGGGTCATCGAGCAATGCCTGAGCCACACCCGACAAGGTCCGGCCTCGGCTTTGCGGCATGCCCAACGCAGCCAGATCGGCCTGCGCCAGCACCTGCGCCGTGGGGAACACATGACTCAAACCCGCTAACGGCTTACCCAGTGGCACGCCATATTGCGCCACCAGTTTCCCCGCCAGGCGAATCGCCGCCACCACCGTAATCTGCTGCCCCAGCACCGCGCGGATCGCCAGTTCCAGCCCGTCCCACGCCCCCGGCACACGCAGTCCGGGACGCTCGGCAATCAACCGGGCCATCAGCGGATCACCCGCTAAATGCCGATGGATGGTGGCGAGGTCGGCATCGAGATCGAACATCCGCCGCACGCTTGCGACGATGTCGGGCACGGCGCTCGGGTCGGGAAAGTCCAGCCTCAGCTCAAGGGCGTCAGACGTGGCAGGCCGGATAGAAAAGCTGCCGTGCATCCCCTTCAGATCGATGCTGCGCGAGTAGACGCCGTCGGCAACCGTTTCCAGTCCCGCAATCGCCCGAGCCGACAAAAATCCCAGCATGGCCGGCCAGTCATAGGGTGGCTGATACGCCAGCAACAGCTTCACAGACTCAGCAACCCGCTATACAGCCCATAAGCCGCCAGCCCGGCGCCGCCGATGACCGCGGTGAAAATGCCTTTCTCGAGCGTCGTGAACAATGGCATGCCCTGTTCATGACGCGCCTTGGCAAACAGGATCACACCCGGCGCATACAACAACGCCGACAGCAGCAAATATTTCAAGCCGCCGGCGTACAGCAACCACACCGCGTAACTCAAGGCGATGACGCCAACCAGCAAATCCTTACTGCGCTCGGCGCTTGCCTGCTGGTAGGTTTCCCCGCGCACGCACAACAACACCGCATAGGCCGCCGACCACAGGTACGGCACCAGAATCATCGATGACGCCAGGTAAATCAGACTGGTGTAGGTGCCGGCGGAAAACAGCGTGATCAGCAGGAACAACTGGATCATCGAGTTGGTCAGCCACATTGCATTGACCGGCACACGGTTGGCGTTTTCCCTGGTCAGGAATGCCGGCATGGTCTTGTCTTTCGCCGTGGCGAACAGGATTTCGGCGCACAGCAGCGCCCAGGACAGCAACGCACCCAACAACGAGATCGCCAGGCCGACGCTGATCAGCAATGCCCCCCAGGGGCCGACGATATGCTCAAGCACCGCCGCCAACGAGGGGTTCTGCAGTTTCGCCAGTTCCGGCTGGGTCATGATCCCCAGCGACAACACGTTCACCAGCACCAGCAGTGCCAATACCCCAATGAACCCGATCACCGTCGCCCGGCCCACGTCGGAGCGTTTCTCCGCCCGGGCCGAATAGACACTGGCCCCCTCGATACCGATGAACACGAACACGGTGACCAGCATCATGTGCCGAACCTGATCCATCACACTGCCGAATTCCGGGTTGTTACGCCCCCAGATATCGAGGGTAAAGATATCCGCCTGGAACGCCACGGCGGCAATCACGATGAACATGATCAACGGCACGATCTTGGCCACGGTGGTCACCTGGTTGATGAACGCCGCCTCCTTGATCCCGCGCATCACCACAAAATGCACGGTCCAGAGCAGCACCGAAGCGCAGGCGATGGCGATCGGCGTGTTGCCTTCGCCAAAGACCGGAACGAAATAACCAAGGGTGCTGAACAGCAGCACGAAATAGCCGACGTTGCCCAGCCAGGCACTGATCCAGTATCCCCAGGCGGACGAGAAGCCCATGTAGTCGCCGAACCCGGCCTTGGCATAGGCATACACCCCGGACTCCAGCTCCGGCTTGCGATTGGCCAGGGTCTGGAACACGAACGCCAGGGTCAGCATGCCGACGGCGGTGATCGCCCAACCGATCAGGATCGCCCCGGCATCGGCCCTGGCCGCCATGTTTTGCGGCAGGGAAAAGATCCCGCCGCCGATCATCGAACCCACCACCAGGGCGATCAATGCGCTCAGGCGAAGCTTGTTCGGTGATTGCGACATCGTTGCATCTCCATTTTTCCAGGGGGCGACAACTGCCGCGAGATCGTCACATATCGGGCGTCAACTAAACTGTTGAAGCGTAATAACGTTTATTGGATAACGCCAATATATGTCTCTTTACTTGCACAAAACGGCTATTAGAGGCGCCGATATAATCATTTGTTGTATACGTTTTGCCAATACATCCATTTCGTACAAAAAACCCGTGAGGAAGATTGGCGAATTCTGAAAAACCAACTAGCGTCATAATTCGAAACAAAGTACAAAAGTACTGAAATTATTCACAGAAAGGCTCTAGATCAAGCATTACAAGCAGCCGCCTTGCAAGTGATAGCACTCCGCCACGAAACTGGGAACGCTTTCATTTAGTGATCCAAGTCAGCTGATTGGATAGCCAACGGAATTAGTCTGTTGCCTCTCTTCTCCTGCATTGGAGTCATGCAATGTCTGAAGCTCCCGGAAAACTCAAACTCGGCGCACTGGTTGCATTAGTCGTCGGTTCGATGATTGGTGGCGGGATCTTTTCCTTGCCGCAAAACATGGCCGCCAGTGCCGATGTCGGTGCCATTCTGATCGGTTGGGCAATCACCGCCGTCGGCATGCTCACCCTGGCGTTCGTGTTCCAGACCCTGGCCAATCGCAAACCCGACCTGGACGGCGGGGTCTACGCCTACGCCAAGGCCGGTTTTGGCGACTACATGGGCTTCTCGTCCGCCTGGGGATACTGGATCAGTGCCTGGCTGGGCAACGTCGGCTACTTCGTCCTGTTGTTCAGCACGCTCGGCTACTTCTTTCCGATATTCGGGGAGGGGAATACCCCTGCCGCCGTGATCGGTGCCTCGGTGCTGCTCTGGGCCGTGCATTTCCTCGTACTGCGAGGCATCAAGGAAGCCGCGTTCATCAACCTGGTGACCACCGTCGCCAAGATCGTGCCGCTGGTGCTGTTCATGTTGATCGCGTTGTTCGCCTTCAAACTGGACATCTTCACCGCCGACATCTGGGGCCTGAAAAACCCGGACCTGGGCAGTGTGATGGACCAGGTGCGCAAGATGATGCTGGTCACCGTGTGGGTGTTCATCGGCATCGAAGGCGCGAGCATCTTTTCAGCCCGGGCGGAAAAACGCAGCGACGTGGGTAAAGCCACCGTGATCGGCTTTGTCACCGTGCTGTTGTTTTTGGTCCTGGTGAACGTGCTGTCGCTGGGGATCATGACCCAGCCGGAACTGGCCAAACTGCAGAACCCGTCGATGGCGGCGGTGCTGGAGCATGTGGTCGGCCACTGGGGCGCAGTGCTGATCAGCGTCGGCCTGATCATCTCGCTGTTGGGGGCGTTGCTGTCGTGGGTGCTGCTGTGTGCGGAGATCATGTTCGCCGCTGCCAAGGACCACACCATGCCGGCGTTCCTGCGCAAGGAAAACGCCAACCATGTACCGGTCAATGCCCTGTGGCTGACCAACGCCATGGTGCAGATCTTCCTGATCATCACCTTGTTCTCGGCCAGCACTTACCTGTCGCTGATCTACCTCGCCACCTCGATGATCCTGGTGCCGTACCTGTGGTCGGCGGCCTACGCACTGCTGCTGGCCGTGCGGGGCGAAACCTACGAGGGCGCCTCAGGCGGTCGGCAGAAAGATCTCATCATCGGCGCCGTGGCCCTGGTCTACGCGGTCTGGCTGCTGTACGCCGGCGGCACCAAATACCTGCTGTTGTCCGCCCTGCTCTACGCCCCCGGCGTGATCCTGTTCGCCAAGGCCAAGCTGGAAATCGACAAACCGGTTTTCACCAACGTCGAGAAGCTGATTTTCGCTGCGGTGGTCGTCGGCGCCGTGGTGGCGGCCTACGGTCTCTACGACGGCTTCCTGACCCTGTAATGCAATTGTTTTGTCATCTGGAGGATCACTGTAATGACCACGGAAAAAGTTAAGTACGGCGTCCATTCCGAAGCCGGCAAACTGCGCAAAGTCATGGTTTGCTCCCCAGGCCTTGCCCATCAGCGGCTGACCCCGAACAACTGCGATGAACTGCTGTTCGATGATGTGCTGTGGGTGGCCCAGGCCAAGCGCGACCACTTCGACTTCGTCACCAAGATGCGCGAACGTAACGTCGATGTGCTGGAAATGCACAACCTGCTGACCGACATCGTCGCCATCCCCGAAGCCCTGGACTGGATTCTGGAGCGCAAGATCACCGCCAACTCGGTGGGTCTGGGCCTGATCAACGAAACCGTGTCGTGGCTGCGCAGCCTGGAGCCACGTCACATCGCCGAGTTCCTGATCGGCGGCGTATCGGGCGACGACTTACCGACCAGTTTCGGCGGCAAGGCCATCGAGATGTTCCGCGACTTCCTCGGCCACTCCAGCTTCATTCTGCCGCCGCTGCCCAACACCCAGTTCACCCGCGATACCACCTGCTGGATCTATGGTGGCGTCACCCTCAACCCGATGTACTGGCCGGCGCGCCGCCAGGAGACCCTGCTGACCACCGCCATCTACAAATTCCACCCCGAGTTCACCAATGCCGACTTCCAGATCTGGTACGGCGACCCGGACAAGGACCACGGCAACGCCACCCTTGAGGGCGGTGATGTGATGCCGATCGGTAACGGCGTGGTGTTGATCGGCATGGGCGAACGCTCCTCGCGCCAGGCCATTGCCCAATTGGCCGTGAACCTGTTCAAGAACAAGGCCGTCGAGAAAGTGATTGTCGCCGGCCTGCCAAAATCCCGCGCGGCGATGCACCTGGACACCGTGTTCAGCTTCTGCGATCGCGACCTCGTCACCATTTTCCCGGAAGTGGTGAACCAGATTGTCGCCTTCACCCTGCGTCCCGATGAAAGCAAGGCAGGCGGCATCGACATCCGACGCGAAGAAACCAACTTCCTCGACACCGTGGCCCAGGCCCTCAACCTCAAAGCGTTGCGCGTGGTGGAAACCGGCGGCAACAGCTTCGCCGCCGAACGCGAGCAATGGGACGACGGCAACAACGTGGTGGCCGTGGAGCCGGGCGTGGTCATCGGCTACGACCGCAATACCTACACCAATACCCTGATGCGCAAGGCCGGGGTGGAGGTCATCACCATCAGCGCCGGCGAACTCGGCCGGGGACGGGGCGGCGGCCACTGCATGACCTGCCCGATCATCCGCGATCCGATCGACTACTAACCTATTACCTTGGCCCGCACTTACCGAGTTCGGGCCAAGGGGATAACCGACACCTTAGGAGATCCAAAATGGCGTTCAACATCCATAACCGCAATCTGCTGAGCCTGGAACACCACACCCCTCGCGAATTGCGCTACCTGCTCGACCTGTCCCGCGACCTCAAGCGTGCCAAGTACACCGGCACCGAACAGCAGCATCTCAAGGGCAACAACATCGCGCTGATCTTCGAAAAAACCTCGACCCGCACCCGCTGCGCGTTTGAAGTCGCCGCCTATGACCAGGGCGCCAACGTCACCTACATCGACCCGAACTCCTCGCAGATCGGCCACAAGGAAAGCATGAAGGACACCGCCCGCGTGCTCGGGCGCATGTACGACGCCATCGAGTACCGTGGCTTCAAGCAGGAAATCGTCGAGGAGCTGGCCAAGTTCGCCGGCGTACCGGTGTTCAACGGCCTGACCGACGAGTATCACCCGACACAAATGATCGCCGACGTGCTGACCATGCGTGAACACGCCGACAAACCGATCCACGAAATCAGCTACGCCTACCTCGGCGACGCGCGCAACAACATGGGCAACTCGCTGTTGCTGATCGGCGCCAAGCTCGGCATGGACGTGCGCATCTGCGCACCCAAAGCCCTGTGGCCGGCGGACGACCTGGTCGCCCGCTGCAAACAGTACGGTGAAGAAAGCGGCGCGCGCATCACCCTCACCGAAGACCCGAAAGCGGCGGTCAAGGGCGTCGACTTCATCCACACCGATGTCTGGGTGTCGATGGGCGAACCGGTTGAAGCCTGGGCCGAACGCATCCAGCAACTGCTGCCGTATCAGGTCAACGCCGAACTGATGAAAGCCACCGGCAACCCGCGCACCAAGTTCATGCACTGCCTGCCGGCGTTCCACAACTGTGATACCAAGGTCGGCAAGCAGATTGCCGAGCAGTACCCGCACCTGAGCAACGGCATCGAAGTGACCGATGACGTGTTCGAGTCGCCGGCCTGCATCGCCTTCGAGCAAGCGGAAAACCGCATGCACACCATCAAGGCGATTCTGGTGTCGACGCTGGCTGATCTTTAACGGCTGACTCGGCTCCCACTGACGGAAAAGGGTCAATGTGGGAGCGGGCTTGCTCGCGAAAGCGGAGTGTCAGTCGACATCAATGTTGACTGATGCACCGTCTTCGCGAGCAAGCCCGCTCCCACACTGGTCCGGGTTCCACAGAAAGACCGCGTTGCTTGCAACCTCTTTGCTTAGAAGGACTGACACCATGC
>NZ_JBYSYZ010000041.1:0-12151 GCF_058783925.1 Pseudomonas sp. FW305-70 | reverse complement strand
GCTCCCACACTGGTCCGGGTTCCACAGAAAGACCGCGTTGCTTGCAACCTCTTTGCTTAGAAGGACTGACACCATGCGTATCGTCGTTGCTCTGGGCGGTAATGCCCTGCTCCGCCGCGGCGAACCGATGACCGCTGACAACCAGCGCGCCAACATCCGGATCGCCACCGAACAGATCGCCAAGATCCATCCCGGCAACCAACTGGTCATTGCCCACGGCAATGGCCCCCAGGTCGGCCTGCTGTCATTGCAGGCAGCGGCCTACACCTCGGTTTCGCCCTACCCGCTGGACGTGCTCGGTGCCGAGACCGAAGGCATGATCGGTTACATCATCGAACAGGAACTGGGCAATCTGCTGGACTTCGAAGTGCCCTTCGCGACCCTGCTGACCCAGGTCGAAGTCGATGCCAATGACCCGGCCTTCAGGAACCCGACCAAACCCATCGGCCCGGTCTACAGCAAGGCCGAGGCGGAACAACTCGCCGCCGAGAAAGGTTGGGCCATTGCCCCGGACGGCGACAAATACCGCCGCGTGGTCGCCAGTCCGAAACCCAAGCGCATTTTCGAAATCCGTCCGATCAAATGGCTGCTGGAAAAAAGCAGCATCGTGATCTGCGCCGGCGGTGGCGGCATTCCGACCATGTATACCTCGCCCGGCAAACTTGAGGGCGTCGAAGCGGTCATCGACAAGGACCTGTGCTCGGCGCTGCTGGCCGAACAGCTTGAAGCCGACTTGCTGGTGATCGCCACCGACGTCAACGCCGCTTTCATCGACTTTGGCAAACCCACGCAGAAAGCCATCGCCCAGGCACACCCCGACGAAATGGAAAAACTCGGCTTCGCCGCCGGCTCCATGGGACCGAAGGTGCAGGCAGCCTGCGAATTCGCGCGCCATACTGGAAAAGTGGCGGTGATCGGCTCGCTCGCGGACATCGAAGCGATCGTCCAGGGCAAGGCCGGTACGCGCATCAGCACGGCGATACCGGGCATTATTTACTTGTAAGGAGAGACGTCCATGGCAATGTTTGAGCCAGGCCACTTGCACATCGAGCGTCACGCGCTGACCAAGGATGATGTGAGCTACAACGTGCACCTCGACTATAAGGTCGCGCAGGATCCCATGAAAGGCAAAGGGATCGAGTTCACCATGCATGGCAGCATGCAGGGAAAGGAGATGACAGAGACCTTCTTCCTGCCTAAGGAGGAGGCCTACAACTTTGCCAACAACGTGACGAAAATCGCAGAGAAGTACGGTATCCCAAAGACACATAGCCAGATCGGCTCGGTGCACAAGCATTACGACTTGATGTTCGAAGACATCCGCAAGCAACTGAATATGAAATCCGGCGACCCGATAGATCTCGAGAGCTTCGAGTAGCCCACATTGGTTCGGTGGGCACTTGCAAATCCGTTTCAAAATTTCACCATTAGCCCGCCCCAAGGCATACTTGCCACCCTCCGCACAGCAGAACCCGAAACCGCCCCATGCGTATCCACGTCAGCTTCATCGACCGCGTCGGTATCACCCAGGAAGTCCTGGCCCTGCTTGGCGGGCGCAATCTGAACCTGGATGCGGTGGAAATGGTCCCGCCCAATGTTTACATCGACGCCCCGACCCTGAGCCCGCAGGTCCTAGAAGAACTGCGCGATGCCCTGTTCAGCGTGCGTGGCGTGCAAGCGGTGACGGTGGTCGACATCCTGCCCGGCCAGCGTCGGCACTTGCAGCTCGACGCATTGCTGGCCGCCATGACCGACCCGGTGCTGGCACTGGACAGCGACGGCAAGGTGCTGCTGGCCAACCCGGCGTTGATCGCCCTGTACGGCCGCGAACCGAGTGGTGAAAGTGTGGCCGACCTGTTTGCCGACCCGGCCTTGCTCGACGCCCTGCTCGAACACGGCTTTCGCCTGCCGCTGCGGGAAATCATCGTCAATGGCCAGACCTTCCTGCTCGACGCCACACCGATCACCGACGCCGGCGCCCTGCTGACCCTGTACCAGCCGAACCGCATCGGCGAACGCCTGTCTGCACTGCACCATGACCACGCCGAAGGTTTCGATGCCCTGCTCGGCGAGTCCCCGGTGATCCGCACCCTCAAGGCGCGAGCCCAGCGGGTGGCGGCCCTCGATGCACCGCTGCTGATCCAGGGCGAAACCGGCACCGGCAAGGAACTGGTGGCCCGTGCCTGTCACGCCATCAGCGCCCGGCACAGCTCACCCTTTCTGGCGTTGAACTGCGCGGCATTACCGGAGAACCTCGCCGAAAGTGAACTGTTCGGCTACGCCCCCGGCGCTTTCACCGGCGCGCAACGCGGCGGCAAGCCAGGGCTGATGGAGCTGGCCAACCAGGGCACGGTGTTTCTCGATGAAATCGGCGAGATGTCGCCGTATTTGCAGGCCAAATTGCTGCGTTTCCTCAACGACGGCAGTTTTCGCCGGGTCGGCGGTGACCGTGAGGTCAAGGTCAACGTGCGGATCCTCAGCGCGACCCACCGCGACCTGGAAAAAATGGTCAGCGAAGGCCTGTTCCGCGAAGACCTGTTCTATCGCCTCAACGTCCTCAACGTTGAAGTGCCGCCGCTACGCGAGCGCGGCCAGGACATTCTGCTGCTGGCCCGCTACTTCATGCAGCAGGCCTGTGCGCAGATCCAGCGCCCGATCTGTCGCCTGGCGCCAGGCACTTACCCGGCGCTGCTGGGCAACCGCTGGCCGGGCAACGTGCGGCAATTGCAGAACGTGATCTTCCGCGCCGCGGCGATTTGCGAAAGCAGCCTGGTGGACATTGGCGACCTCGACATCGCCGGCACCTCGGTAGCCCGCCAGGGCGACCATGACGTCGACAGCCTGGAACAGGCCATGGACGAATTCGAGAAGACCCTGCTGGAAAAACTCTACGTCAGCTATCCCTCGACCCGGCAACTGGCGACCCGTCTGCAAACCTCCCACACCGCGATTGCCCATCGGCTGCGCAAGTACGGCATTCCAGGCAAGGCCTGAACCTCCCTCGGTCAATGTGGGAGCGGGCTTGCTCGCGAAGACGGTACATCAGTCAATACATCGTCGCCTGACACTACGCTTTCGCGAGCAAGCCCGCTCCCACATGTGCTGCGTCAAATTCAATACCGGGTTCAAAAACGACCTCCATCTGTACTGAAAGCGCTACAGTGGAACGATATCGCTACACACCTCTCCGATCACGGCTGTGCAAGGCTTTGATCCACCTCGGCTTTTATCATTGACATACGCCGTATCGATTTCGCTACAGCGAATGAATTTCAAGCTTTATCGAAACCACCTAAATCATTGATCAATAACAATAAAAACAACATTGGCCGCGTTCTTGCTATGTAGTTCTCCATCACCTGGGCATCGCCCAAGCATTCAATCGCGTCCACCAGACGAGTCTGGCCCCTTAGGAGTTTCCATGAGCGAGTTGCGTTTTACTGAAGATCACGAATGGCTGCGCACCGAAGCTGACGGCAGCGTCACGGTCGGCATCACCGCTTTCGCACAGAACGCCTTGGGCGACGTGGTTTTCGTTCAACTGCCTGAGCTGCAGTCCTACGACAAAGGCGCCGAAGCCGCCACCGTGGAATCGGTAAAGGCTGCCAGCGGCGTGTACATGCCGCTGGACGGCGAAGTGCTGGAAGTGAACCCGGCGCTGGACAGCAGCCCTGAGCTGGTAAACGAAGATCCGCTGGGTGAAGGCTGGTTCTTCCGTTTCAAACCTGCCGATGCCTCCGCTGTCGGCCAACTGCTGGATCAGGACGCCTACGACCGCCTGATCAAAGCCCAAGCCGAAGCCTGAGGAGCACTGACATGACCCAGATCAATCTGACCACTGCCAATGAATTCATCGCCCGTCACATCGGCCCGCGCGCCGGTGACGAGCAAGCCATGCTCAACAGCCTCGGCTTCGACTCCCTGGAAGCCCTGAGCGCCAGCGTGATTCCCGACAGCATCAAGGGCACCAGCGTCCTCGGCCTGGAAGACGGTTTGAGCGAAGCCGATGCCCTGGCCCTGATCAAGTCCATCGCGAGCAAAAACCAGCTGTTCAAGACCTTCATCGGCCAGGGTTACTACGGCACCCACACGCCGTCGCCGATCCTGCGCAACCTGCTGGAAAACCCGGCCTGGTATACCGCCTACACCCCGTACCAGCCAGAAATCTCCCAGGGCCGTCTCGAAGCGCTGCTGAACTTCCAGACCCTGATCAGCGACCTCACCGGCCTGCCGATCGCCAACGCCTCGCTGCTCGACGAAGCCACCGCCGCTGCCGAAGCCATGACCTTCTGCAAACGCCTGAGCAAGAACAAAGGCAGCCATCAGTTCTTCGCCTCCGTGCATTGCCACCCGCAGACCCTCGACGTACTGCGCACCCGTGCCGAGCCTCTGGGCATCGACGTGGTGGTTGGCGACGAGCGTGAACTGACCGACGTGACGCCGTTCTTCGGCGCCCTGCTGCAATACCCGGCAAGCAACGGTGACGTGTTCGATTACCGCGAGCTGACCGAACGTTTCCACGCCGCCAACGCCCTGGTCGCCGTGGCGGCCGACCTGCTGGCCCTGACCGTGCTGACCGCACCGGGCGAGTTCGGTGCCGACGTGGCCATCGGCAGCGCACAGCGCTTCGGCGTGCCGCTGGGCTTCGGTGGCCCGCACGCGGCGTACTTCTCCACCAAGGATGCATTCAAGCGTGACATGCCGGGCCGCCTGGTCGGTGTTTCCGTAGACCGTTTCGGCAACCCGGCCCTGCGCCTGGCCATGCAGACCCGCGAGCAACATATCCGTCGCGAGAAAGCCACATCGAACATCTGCACCGCGCAAGTGCTGCTGGCCAACATCGCCAGCATGTACGCCGTGTACCACGGTCCGAAAGGCCTGACGCAGATCGCCAATCGCGTGCATCACCTGACTGCGATCCTGGCCAAAGGCTTGAGCGCATTGGGTCTGAACGTCGAGCAAGCGAACTTCTTCGACACCCTGACCGTGAAGACCGGCGCTCAAACCGCCGCCCTGCACGACAAGGCGCACGCCCAGCGCATCAACCTGCGCGTGGTCGATGGCGAACGCCTGGGCCTGTCCCTGGACGAAACCACCACTCAGGCCGACGTTGAAACCCTGTGGAGCCTGCTGTCCGACGGCAAGGCCCTGCCGGACTTCGCCGCCCTCGCCGCCTCGGTGCAGAGCGCCATCCCGGCCGCGCTGGTACGTCAGTCACCGATCCTCAGCCACCCGGTGTTCAACCGCTATCACTCGGAAACCGAGCTGATGCGCTACCTGCGCAAACTGGCGGACAAGGACCTGGCGCTGGACCGCACCATGATCCCGCTGGGTTCGTGCACCATGAAACTCAACGCCGCCAGCGAAATGATCCCGGTGACCTGGGCCGAGTTCGGTGCCCTGCACCCGTTCGCCCCGGCCGAGCAAAGCGCCGGTTATCAGCAATTGACCGACGAACTGGAAGCCATGCTGTGCGCTGCGACCGGCTACGACTCGGTATCCTTGCAACCGAACGCCGGTTCCCAGGGTGAATACGCAGGTCTCTTGGCGATCCGTGCCTACCACCAGAGCCGTGGCGAAGACCGTCGCGACATCTGCCTGATCCCGTCGTCGGCCCACGGTACCAACCCGGCCACCGCACAAATGGCCGGTATGCGCGTGGTCGTGACCGCGTGCGATGCCCGCGGCAACGTCGACATCGAAGACCTGCGCGCCAAGGCCATCGAGCACCGCGAACACCTCGCCGCGCTGATGATCACCTACCCGTCGACCCACGGCGTGTTCGAAGAAGGCATCCGCGAAATCTGCGGCATCGTTCACGACAACGGCGGCCAGGTGTACATCGACGGCGCCAACATGAACGCCATGGTCGGCCTCTGCGCGCCGGGCAAGTTCGGCGGCGACGTGTCGCACCTGAACCTGCACAAGACCTTCTGCATCCCCCACGGTGGTGGCGGCCCGGGCGTCGGCCCGATCGGTGTGAAATCGCACCTGGCGCCGTTCCTGCCGGGCCACGCACAGATGGAGCGCAAGGAAGGCGCCGTTTGCGCGGCACCGTTCGGCAGCGCGAGCATCCTGCCGATCACCTGGATGTACATTCGCATGATGGGTGGCGCGGGCCTCAAGCGTGCTTCGCAGCTGGCGATCCTCAATGCCAACTACATCTCCCGTCGCCTCGAAGAGCACTATCCCGTGCTGTACACCGGCAGCAACGGCCTGGTGGCGCATGAGTGCATCCTCGACCTGCGTCCATTGAAAGACAGCAGCGGCATCAGCGTCGATGACGTGGCCAAGCGCCTGATCGACTTCGGTTTCCACGCGCCGACCATGTCGTTCCCGGTAGCCGGCACGCTGATGATCGAGCCGACCGAAAGCGAATCCAGGGAAGAACTGGACCGCTTCTGCGACGCCATGATCCGCATCCGCGAAGAAATCCGCGCAGTGGAAAACGGCACCCTGGACAAGGACGACAACCCGCTGAAAAACGCTCCGCACACTGCCAAGGAACTGGTGGGCGAGTGGACGCACCCGTACAGCCGTGAGCAAGCGGTTTACCCGGTTGCGTCGCTGATCGAAGGCAAGTACTGGCCGCCGGTCGGTCGCGTCGACAACGTGTTTGGCGACCGCAACCTGGTCTGCGCCTGCCCGTCGATCGAAAGCTACGCTTAAAGCAATGAGGGGGCGGGGTTGCTCGCCCCTCTCAAGAACACCGCATATCCCCTTGTGGGAGCGGGCTTGCTCGCGAAGGCGGTGTGTCAGGCACCAGATGTGCTGCCTGTTACGCCGCCTTCGCGAGCAAGCCCGCTCCCACAGGGTCCAGTCTCCCCACAAGATTTGCGTCGATATCTAATAACAAGAAACCGGAGAACCACCATGTCGTTAAGCGTGTTCGACCTGTTCAAGATTGGCATCGGCCCCTCCAGCTCCCACACCGTCGGTCCCATGCGCGCCGCTGTACGCTTCGTCGAAGGCCTGCGCCGTGAAGGGCTGCTGACGGCCACCACCTGCGTCAAGGTCGAGCTGTACGGCTCGCTCGGCGCCACCGGCAAAGGCCACGGCAGTGACAAGGCTGTGCTGCTGGGCCTGGAAGGCGAACACCCGGACACCGTGGATACCGAAACCGTCGCTGCGCGCCTGCAAGAGATTCGCAGCAACGCACGCTTGAACCTGCTCGGCGAACACAGCATTGCGTTCAACGAGAAAGAACACCTGGCGATGATTCGCAAACCCTTGCCCTATCACCCCAACGGCATGATTTTTCGCGCCTTCGACGCGGCGGGTTTGCAGATCCGCAGCCGCGAGTACTACTCGGTGGGTGGCGGGTTTGTCGTTGATGAAGACGCTGCCGGCGCCGACCGCATCGTCGAAGACGCCACGCCCCTGACCTTCCCCTTCAAAAGCGCCAAGGACCTGCTCGCTCATTGCGCCAAATACGGCCTGTCGATCAGCCAGGTGATGTTGACGAACGAAAGCGCCTGGCGCCCGGAAGCGGAAACCCGCGCCGGTCTGCTGAAAATCTGGCAGGTCATGCAGGACTGCGTCGCCGCCGGTTGCCGTAATGAAGGCATCCTGCCCGGTGGCTTGAAGGTCAAGCGCCGGGCGGCTGCGCTGCATCGGCAATTGTGCAGCAACCCTGAATCGTCCTTGCGCGATCCGCTGTCAGTGCTGGACTGGGTCAACCTGTACGCCCTGGCCGTCAACGAAGAAAACGCCAACGGCGGCCGCGTGGTCACGGCCCCCACCAACGGTGCGGCCGGGATCATTCCAGCGGTGCTGCATTACTACATGCGCTTTATCCCCGGCGCGAATGACGACGGGGTGGTGCGTTTTCTGCTCACTGCCGCCGCCATCGGCATTCTGTACAAGGAAAACGCCTCGATTTCCGGCGCTGAAGTCGGCTGCCAGGGTGAAGTCGGCGTCGCCTGTTCGATGGCCGCCGGAGCCTTGTGCGAAGTGCTCGGTGGCAGCGTGCAACAAGTGGAGAACGCCGCGGAAATCGGCATGGAACACAACCTCGGACTGACCTGCGACCCGATTGGCGGGCTGGTGCAGGTGCCCTGCATCGAGCGCAACGCCATGGGTTCGGTCAAGGCCATCAATGCCGTGCGCATGGCCATGCGCGGCGACGGGCAACACTTCGTCTCCCTCGACAAGGTCATCCGCACCATGCGCCAGACCGGCGCCGACATGAAAAGCAAATACAAGGAAACCGCCCGTGGCGGTTTGGCGGTCAACATTATCGAGTGCTGATGTGCGCTCATCTGCACCCTTCTTCAGGAGCTGAATATGTCCACCGAACAACTGTTGAAAACCCCGTTGCACGCACTGCACATCGAACTCGGCGCGCGCATGGTGCCGTTCGCCGGCTATGACATGCCGGTGCAATACCCGCTGGGCGTGATGAAAGAACACCAGCACACCCGCGACCAGGCCGGGCTGTTCGATGTCTCGCACATGGGCCAGATCCGCCTGACCGGCGCCGATGCCGCCAAGGCCCTGGAAACCCTGGTGCCGGTGGACATCATCGACCTGCCGGTGGGCATGCAGCGTTACGCGATGTTCACCAATGCGACGGGCGGCATCCTCGATGACCTGATGGTTGCCAACCTGGGCAACGACGAACTGTTCCTGGTGGTCAACGCCGCTTGCAAGGATCAGGACCTGGCACACCTGCGCAAGCACATCGGTGAGCAGTGCACGATCGAGCCACTTTTCGAAGAACGTGCGCTGCTCGCCCTGCAAGGCCCGGCTGCAGTGACCGTGCTGGCACGCCTGGCCCCGGAAGTGGCGAAGATGACCTTCATGCAGTTCGCTCGCGTGAAGCTGCTGGGCGTGGACTGTTTTGTCAGCCGCTCGGGTTATACCGGTGAAGATGGTTTCGAAATTTCCGTACCTGCCGCCAACGCCGAAGCCCTGGCTCGCGCCCTGCTGGCCGAGCCGGAAGTGGCCGCCATCGGCCTCGGCGCCCGCGACTCCCTGCGCCTTGAGGCAGGCTTGTGCCTGTACGGGCATGACATGAACACCGAGACCAGCCCGATCGAAGCGAGCCTGCTGTGGGCGATCTCCAAGCCGCGTCGCGCCGATGGCGCACGGGCCGGCGGCTTCCCTGGCGCCGAAACCGTGTTCGCCCAGCAACAGGCAGGTGTCAGCCGCAAACGCGTCGGTCTGTTACCGCAGGAACGCACGCCGGTGCGCGAGGGTGCCGAGATCGTCAACGAAGCCGGCGACATCATCGGTAGCGTCTGCAGCGGCGGTTTCGGGCCGACCCTGGGCGGGCCGCTGGCCATGGGTTATGTCGACAGCGCCTATATCGCACTGGACACACCCGTCTGGGCGATTGTGCGTGGGAAAAAGGTACCTTTGCTTGTAAGCAAAATGCCATTTGTTCCACAACGCTACTATCGCGGCTGATTGAATGTTCCTATAAGTAACGCGGTTGCGTTAACTGTGCACTAATGTGTAACGCAACCGCCATAAAATAGTGCATTGTTTGGCTCTAAGCTTCGATTATGAACTTTGCTTATAACGATCGAAAACATTTGAACAGCGCCAGCGTATAAGGCCCCACTAGTGGACTGACTTTGCCATCAACCTGAGGAAATACGGGGCCTTCACAGGGCTTGTTTTTTCTCCCGTAGTTGGCGTAGAGTTTGTTCACTGTGTTTGCATGGGTCGCTTGGAATCGTGACCTGGGCAGTAGCCTACAAGTTAGCTACATCCCGTTCGACGTCTTCTTACTCTCCTGCAACCAGCCCCAGTACTCTTTCATGAGAAGGAGACTGTCATTAATTTTTTGCGTCAAAGGAAATAAGAAATGTCCCAACGTCAGAGCGGTACCGTCAAGTGGTTTAACGACGAGAAAGGTTTTGGTTTTATCACTCCTGAAAGCGGTCCGGATCTGTTCGTGCATTTCCGCGCCATCCAGGGCAACGGCTTCAAGAGCCTGAAAGAAGGCCAGAAAGTGACTTTCATCGCCGTGCAGGGCCAGAAAGGCATGCAGGCTGACGAAGTACAAGCAGAAGCCTAATCTTCTGTAACGAAAAAGCCCCTGATGCTGACATCAGGGGCTTTTTTGTGCGCGCAAATCCGTAAAATGGCTTCTTTTTCCGCCGAGATCCTGCCATGTCGAAACACCTGCTTACTCCCCAGGGCGACTTTCCTGCCGCTGGTCTGGGTCGTCGTCTGGCAGCCATGTTCTATGATTTCCTGCTGTGCACCGCCCTGCTGATCGTCACCAGCGGCCTCTACAAGATGATCCAGATGGCGATCATCGGCGAAGAAAGGATGCGCACCCTGACCGAAGCCGGCGCGCTGGACGGCGACCCCCTGCTCTCCACAGTCCTGCTGTTCGTACTGTTCGGCTTCTTCGCCAAATTCTGGACCTGGTCGGGTCAGACCCTGGGCATGCAGGTCTGGTGCATTCGCGTGCAGAATGCCGATGGCTCGTCCATCAGCCTGTGGCAGGCGCTGTTGCGCTTTGTGGTGTCGATTGCCTCGCTGCTTTGCGTTGGCATGGGATTCTTCTGGTCGCTGTTCGACAAGCAAAAACGCAGTTGGCACGACATGTATTCCAACACGCAACTGGTGCGGATTCCGAAGAAGACCAAGTAATTCAGTCGTACAAAAATCACTGTGGGAGCGGGCTTGCTCGCGAAAGCGGCGTGTCAGCCGATATCAATGTTGCCTGACACTCCGCCTTCGCGAGCAAGCCCGCTCCCACAATTTTTGCGACCTGCCTGATAAACCTCAGGCGTTACCGGCCAGTTTCATCCGCGCCGCCTGGGTGAAGTCCAGCATCCGCTTGAGCGGTCGAATCGCCTGCGGGATCAGCGCCGGATCGACAAAGATCTCGTTCGCGCCTTCTTTCAACGCCTTGAGCGTGCGCTCAAGGGTGTTCATGGCCATCCACGGGCAATGTGCACAACTGCGGCACGCCGCGCCGTTACCCGCCGTCGGGGCTTCGATAAAGACCTTGTCCGGGCACAGCTGCTGCATCTTGTAGAAGATGCCGCGGTCGGTGGCAACGATCAGCGTCTTGTTGGGCAGGCTCTGTGCCGCCGCGATCAACTGGCTGGTGGAGCCCACGGCGTCAGCCAGTTCAATCACCGAAGTCGGCGACTCCGGGTGCACCAGGATCGCCGCATCCGGGTACAGCGCCTTCATGTCTTCAAGCTGCTTGGACTTGAACTCTTCGTGAACGATGCAGGCACCGTCCCACAGCAGCATGTCGGCACCGGTCTGACGCTGGATGTAGGTACCCAGATGCTTGTCCGGGCCCCAGATGATGGTCTCGCCGTTGTCCATCAGGCTTTCGACGATTTCCAGCGCACAGCTTGAAGTCACCACCCAATCCGCGCGGGCTTTTACCGCAGCGGAAGTGTTGGCGTACACCACGACCGTGCGCTCCGGGTGTTGATCGCAGAACGCGGAAAACTCGTCCACCGGGCACCCCAGGTCGAGCGAACAGGTCGCTTCGAGGGTCGGCATCAGCACGCGCTTTTCCGGATTGAGGATCTTGGCAGTCTCCCCCATGAACTTCACGCCGGCGACGACCACGGTGTTGGCCGGATGGGCATTGCCGAAGCGGGCCATCTCCAGCGAGTCGGAGACACAACCCCCCGTCTCTTCGGCCAGCGCCTGAATGACAGGGTCACAATAGAAGTGGGCCACCAGCACCGCGTCCTGAGCCTTGAGCTCGGCAGCGATGGCGGCACGGTAGTAAGCCTCTTCATCGGCGGTCAGCGGTTTGGGCTGTTTGGCGTCGAGGTGGGCTTGAACCAGAAGGCGTTCGGATATTTGCGTCATGTTCGCAAGACCTGCAAGCGCATTCGCGCGAAAGTCGAGTATACACCCGGCTCCGGACCCTTCAGGGTACCGCCGGGAAAGTGGGTATTCATCAGGCACGGACAGCGTTGAAGCTGCGCAAGGCTACAGAATATCCGACAGATGCAAAAGATGATTCTGACCTGTGCCTTGCGCAGCAGCCCGGAGCGAGGCGGACTTTAATCGCGGGCAAAAAAAAACCCGGAAATCCTCACTTTCGTGGGCCTTCCGGATTTTCTAAACCGCCAAAAATGGTGGGTCGTGTGGGATTCGAACCTACGACCAATTGGTTAAAAGCCAACTGCTCTACCAACTGAGCTAACGACCC
>NZ_JBYSYZ010000040.1:0-57188 GCF_058783925.1 Pseudomonas sp. FW305-70 | reverse complement strand
CCTGTGGGAGCGGGCTTGCTCGCGAAGGCGACCTGCCAAACACTACAAAACCCGCTGACACCCCACCCGCACAACCCCAACCGAACATCTATCCTTCATAAAGGTCAACCAAGGGAATACCGGGACCGGAGGATCGTTCATCGTGCATATCGCTGACATCACCATGTTCTACGCCCCTGCCAGCGGTGGCGTGCGCACTTATCTGGATGCAAAGCACCGTCGCCTGGGCATCAAGCCGGGCATTCGCCACAGTTTGCTGATCCCCGGATCGTCCTTGAGCGAGCAGGATGGCATCTTCACCGTTCCAGCCCCTGCCTTGCCCTTCGGCAAAGGCTATCGCTTCCCGCTGCGTCTCGCGCCCTGGCGCAATGTCCTGCAGGATTTGCAACCTGACCTGATCGAAGTCGGCGACCCCTACCTCACCGCATGGGCAGCGCTGGATGCACGGCGGCAACTCGATGTACCGGTCATAGGTTTCTATCACTCGGACCTGCCGCTGCTGGTCAGCAACCGCATGGGCAACTGGGTGACCAATAACGTCGAGGCCTATGTCAGCAAGCTCTACGGCAACTTCGACCGGGTCCTGGCGCCCAGTCGGGTCATGGCCGACAAACTCACCGGGCTTGGGGTCAGGAATGTGTTCGTGCAACCCTTGGGCGTCGACCTGCAAACCTTCAATCCCATTGCCAGAGACCCCGGGCTGCGGGTCGAGTTGGGCCTGGACGACAACACCCGGCTGCTGATCTTCGCCGGGCGCGGTTCCAAGGAAAAAAACCTGCCAGTGCTGCTCGACTGCATGAAACGCCTGGGCCGCCGCTATCACCTGCTGCTGGTTGGCTCGTCGATGCCGACAGCCGTGCCGTCCAATGTGACAGTGATCGACCAGTTCTGCCCGGCGCCACAGGTGGCCCGCCTGATGGCCAGCGCCGACGCCTTGCTGCACGCCGGCGATCAGGAAACCTTCGGTCTGGTGATACTCGAAGCCATGGCCAGCGGTATTCCGGTAGTGGCCGTGGCGGCCGGGGCTTTCGAGGAAATCGTCACCGAGGACTGCGGCCGGCTTTGCGCGCCGAACGATCCAGCCGCGATGGCCACCGCTGTTCGAGACCTGTTCGGCTCGGGCAGCGTAGCCCTGGGCCGCCAAGCGCGGTTACATGCCGAACGGCATTACGCCTGGGACACGGTGGTCACCAGTTTGCTGTGCCACTACCACGCCGTGCTCGGCAGCCAATGGCCGCTGACAGCCAATGGTTGAGTCCATGAACAGGCCCGCTTTACTGCTGGTACTGCACGACGTGGCACCCCCCACCTGGGCCGATTACCAACCGTTCGTCAAAGCCGTCGACGCCTTGGGGGACGTGCCGATCACCTGGCTGGTGGTTCCCGATTACCACAAACACAACAACCTGGACGCCCATCCGCCGTTATGCCGCCAGCTCAGTGCCAGGGTCGCCCGGGGCGACGAACTGGCACTGCATGGCTATTTCCATAGCGACGAGGGGCCGATGCCCCTCAATCCCCGCGACTGGTTCATGCGTCGGGTCTACACCCACGAAGGCGAGTTTTATCGTTTGTCACAAGAAACCGCCCTCACCCGCCTGCGCTCGGGCATCGAGATGTTCCACCGGCATGACTGGCCGCTGGAAGGGTTCGTCGCCCCGGCCTGGCTGATGAGCCAGGGCACTCGCCAGGCATTGCGCCAACTGCCGTTGAGTTACACCAGCGACTCGCAGCATTTATACCGGCTACCGGATTTCACCGCGATCGAGGCGCCGGGGCTGGTCTGGAGTGCGCGCAGTGCCTGGCGCCGGGGTGTATCGAAGCTCGTCAGCGACCACCGTGAACAACGCTGGCAGCACGCCCCGGTGATTCGCCTGGGCTTGCACCCGGTGGACATGCGCCACGAGTTCTCGCACCGATACTGGCTGCAAACCCTTGAACGCCTGCTCGATAATGGACGCATTCCGATGACCAAGTCCCAGTGGCTGGCGCTGCAAAACAACCGGGTGGGCTGCGCCGCATGAGTCGCGCCCTGCTATTGCTCGTCGGCCTGCTCGCGGCAGTGCTGATTCCGTTACTGTTGGGCGGCAGCGAAATCGGTTCCCGGCTGAGCGGTTTTCCGCTGCCGTGGCTGTTGATCATGTTCGGCATGATCCTGCTGTGCTGGGGGGTGAACACCCTGCGTTTGCGCCTGTTGCTGGGGGATCAACGCCACAAGGTCAGCCGGTTCAGGAGCCTTGGCGTGGTGATGGCCGCCGAATTTGCCTACTGCGCCACGCCCGGCGGCAGCGGCGGGCCGCTGACGATCATGGCGTTGCTGGCGCGTCACGGCGTGCGTCCGGCCAGGGGCAGTGCCGTGTTTGCCATGGACCAACTGAGCGACTTGCTGTTTTTCCTCTGCGCCCTGAGCGGGATTCTTGTTTACGCCCTGTTCCAGCACCTCAGTCAGCGCATGGAATGGATGCTGATGGTCAGTGCTGTTTCGCTGTTCGGCGGCTTGATCACCTGCGCCATGGTCGCCCGCTATCACCGCTCGTTGATTCGCCTGAGCGGTCGATGGCTCGCCCGAGTCAATGTCAAGGCAGCCACGCGAATGCGCTGGGCACGCAAGCTCCTGCAGTTTCTGGCGGCGTTCACCGACACGCTGAAATTGCCCGCGCAGACCTTGATCAAGGTTTTCGTCCTGACCTGTGTGCATTGGCTCCTGCGCTACAGCGTGCTCTATCTGGCGTTACGCGGGCTCGGCGCGGATTTGCAGTGGGCCTGGAGTTTTCTGATCCAGATGCTGGCGCTGAGCGCCGGGCAATTCAGCCTACTGCCGGGCGGAGCCGGGGCTGCGGAACTGACGTCGGCAGCGCTTTTGGCACCCATGGTCGGGAAATCCACGGCAGCCGCGGCGATTCTGATCTGGCGGGCGGTGACGTATTACTTCTATTTGCTGGTCGGTGGGCCAGTGTTTCTGCTGATGCTGGGGCGGCCGCTGCTGAAGAAACTGATGAAAATCAGGCAGGCCTGAAAAGATCGCAGCCTGCGATCTTTTTAATCCTTCCCGGTTTCATCGTCAGACTCCTGCTGCAGTTGCTTCCACAACTCGGCTGCCCCCGGAAACTCTGTACCGTCTTCAGGTCCCATGTCATCCGGGTCGTAGCGGCTCAGGCAACCTTCGCCCAGCGTGGCGGGAGCCTTGGATGTTGCTTTGTCCAGTGGATCGGCCATGGTCATGTCCTCGGTGCAAAAACGGCGAAGGGCCTGGAGCGATTGAACGCCCAGGCCCTTCGAATATCAACTGTCCCGCAGGTCTATCAGAAGACGACGGTTTTGTTGCCATGCACCAGCACCCGGTCTTCCAGGTGATAACGCAGGCCACGGGCCAGCACCATCTTCTCGACATCGCGGCCGAAACGCACCATGTCTTCGATGCTGTCGCTGTGGCTGACACGCACCACGTCCTGCTCGATGATCGGGCCGGCATCCAGCTCTTCGGTCACATAGTGGCAAGTCGCGCCGATCAGTTTCACACCGCGCAGGGAGGCCTGGTGATACGGCTTGGCACCGACGAACGACGGCAGGAAGCTGTGGTGAATGTTGATCACCTTGTGCGCATATTCGCTGCACAACTCGGGCGGCAGGATTTGCATGTAACGGGCCAGCACCACCACTTCGGCGTCGTGCTGTTTGACCAGGCGCGATACCTCGGCGAAAGCCGGCTGCTTGTCCTGCGGATTGACCGGGACGTGGTAGTACGGAATGCCGTGCCACTCCACCATGCTGCGCAAGTCATCATGGTTGGAAATCACGCAGGAGATTTCGCAGTCCAGTTCATCGCTGTGCCAGCGATGCAGCAAGTCGGCCAGGCAGTGCGACTCGCGGCTGGCCATCAGCACGACACGCTTCTTTTGTTCGGTATCGGTGATACGCCAGTCCATCGAGAACTCTTCGGCGATCGGGGCAAAGGCTTCGCGCAACGCTTCGATACCAAATGGCAGGGAGTCGGCACGGATTTCGTGACGCATGAAGAACCAGCCACTGAGATTGTCCGAGTGATGGCTCGCTTCAGTGATCCAACCGTTGTGTGATGCCAGAAAGTTACTGACTTTGGCAACGATGCCAACACGGTCCGGGCAAGAAATCACCAGACGAAAAGTGCGCATGAGGGGGAAACTCCAGAACTTCGCAAAGGCCGCCATTCTAGCGATTGCGCAGCAAAACTGCAGTATTGTTGACGTTTCGTCCTGCCGGAAGGTCGGTGCGGCTGGAGCGACAACACCCGTGCCGGTTCGTCCGGATGCTCTAGCGGTGCCGGGCAATTGTTAAATTATGTATATCTGACGGACCGGGATCACACTAATAACGGCATTACCAATGTGCACCCGAGACACAGCAACTAAATTAAATAAAGTTGTCTTAAATGTTTACTTGATGAAACACCGTGACTATTATTGCCGCACTGTCATCTGCCATCCAGCGTACAACATAAGGTAGTTCCCATGTCCTTGATCAACGAATATCGCGCCACCGAAGAAGCTATCAAAGAGCTGCAAGCCCGTTTGAAGAACCTGTCCCAAGACGACAAACTGCAAACCGAGCTGGAATTCGAAGGCAAACTGCGCACCTTGATGGGTGAATACTCCAAGTCCCTGCGTGACATCATCGCGCTGCTGGATCCAGAGTCGAAAACCAAGGCACCACGCGGCGGTGCAGTGAAAACTACCGGCACCAAGCGTGCTCGCAAAGTTAAACAATACAAAAACCCGCACAACGGCGAAGTCATCGAAACCAAAGGTGGCAACCACAAGACTCTGAAAGAGTGGAAAGCCAAGTGGGGCGGCGACGTGGTAGAAGGCTGGGCTACCCTGCTGGGCTAAGCCTCAGAGCCTGTCGCAGATGGATCCGTGACAAAAAAAGGAACGCCAGCAAATGCTGGCGTTTTTTATGCGCGGTATTTAAGCACCGGCAGGTTCGATTTCAAAGATGCAAACGCTGACGCAATCCCAGGACATAATCCTGCCACTCACCGAGCACCCCCTGCTGAAACGCAGTGGCACTAACGCTCAATTGGGCCGCAGCCTCTACAAAACTTTCGAGGGTATTTGGCGCCCCCCATCCGGGGTCTGACAAACGCTTCTGACAGAATATTCGCCAGCGCTCTTGCTCCTCGGCATTCAACGTATCGGGAAAGTTGCGTGCGCGATATCGAAATAATAATTCAGGCAAGCGTTCGTCATCGAAAGGCCACTGCTCTTGTGCCAACTGCATCGGGTCAACGGTTCTGACTTGTTCGCACAAACGCCGGTCCCGATCACCGATGAATCCATCGTATAACTGTTGCTCCGGATCCTGGCTCTGGGAAAAATCTTCGCGGGCATAAATCGCCAGGACTTTATCCAGCCAAACTTTCCGCGTGTCATTTAGCTGCAGCACTCGCTGCTGATACAACGCCATGTCCAGACCCAGGCGCTGCTGATCATCCTGGCGAAGTACCGACAACGGGGCCACCACCGGGCACTTGTTGATGTGAATCAGCTTCAACGGCACTGGCAACTCCCCCTCGGCCAGTTCGTCGTGGCGGGTATACAAGCGCTGACGCAAACTTTCGGCATCCAGGTCGAGCAGGCCCTGGGGGTCGAGGTGCAGGTCACAGACAATCAGGGCGTTTTTGTTGCGTGGGTGCCAGGCCAGCGGCAACACCACCCCCACATAGCTGCGCGCCGCCGAAAAGCGTCCGGAAACATGCACCAGCGGTTGCAGCAGGCGTATCTGGTCCATGACTTTTTGCTTGCTGCGCAGTTGGAACAGCCAGGCGTAGAGCTTTGGCTGTTTTTCCCGAATGAGGCGCGCCAGGGCAATTGTCGCGCGAACATCCGACAGCGCCTCGTGGGCATTGCCATGATCGATGCCGTTGGCCGCGGTCAGGCGTTCAAGCTTGAGGGTGACCCGCCCTTCGTCGTCCGTCGGCCATTGCAGGCCATCGGGGCGCAAGGCATAAGAGGCGCGCACCACATCGATCAGGTCCCAGCGGCTGTTGCCGCCCTGCCATTCCCGCGCATAAGGGTCGAAAAAGTTTCGGTACAGGCTGTAGCGGGTCATCTCGTCATCGAAACGCAGCGTGTTGTACCCCGCGCCACAGGTGCCCGGTGCCGCAAGCTGGGCATGCACCCGTGTCATGAAATCCGCTTCGCTCAAGCCCTGCGCCTGCAGTTGCCCGGGCGTGATTCCCGTGATCGCACAAGCGGCCGGGTGCGGCAGGATGTCGTCGCTGGGTTGGCAATACAGATTGACCGGCTCGTCGATTTCATTGAGATCGAAGTCGGTGCGCAGGCCGGCCATTTGCAACGGACGGTCGCAACGGGGATTGATGCCAGTGGTTTCGTAGTCGTACCAGAAGATGGAGGTCACGGGCGGTTCCTGAACTGAAGATCGGCAAAGTCTAGGCGTTCACCTCCCGCCACGGCCAGTAGTCTTGTCATTCAAGCAGCTTGCCCGGCTCACCATGCAATACATGGTTATGTCATTTCCCTGCGCCCCCGCCCCTCGAATAGGCTGCTAGCATCGGATAGACAGAGAATCCCGACCCAGGTCACATCATCAGGTTGCCCATGCTCGAGACCACAGCACAGCCACGGAATGCGCCGCTGTCACCCCCGCTGGATACGCGGTACCAGGTCGAAACGCCGGAGGGCGTCGACCTGCCACTGCGCCCGGCCGGGTTGATGGTTCGTGCGCTGGCGTTCGCCATCGATCTTGGTTTGCGCGGCCTGGTCCTTGGTGTGCTGTTCATTGCGCTGGCGATGCTCGGCAAATTGGGCGCCGGGCTGGGGTCGATCCTGCTGTTCGGGGTGAGTTGGTGGTACATGGTGCTGTTCGAGGTGCTCAACCAGGGGCGCTCGCCGGGCAAGCAATGGATGGGACTGCGGGTGGTGCACGACGATGGCACCCCGGTCGGCTGGTCCGCGTCGCTGCTGCGCAACCTGCTGCGCGTTGTCGACCTGTTGCCCTTCGGTTACTTCCTCGGGGCCATCAGCTGCCTGCAACACCCCCACTTCAAGCGCCTTGGCGATATCGCCGCCGGGACCCTGGTGATCTACCGCGAACGCTCGCACACCCGCCCCGAACTCCCCGAAGCCCAGCCCCGCCGCACGGCATTTGCCCTGACGCTCAGCGAGCAACGGGCCATTCTCGGGTTTGCCGAGCGCCAGGGCGAACTCTCCCGGGCGCGGGTCGATGAACTGGCTGCGATCCTCGCCCAACCGTTGCACGTCCCGGCCGCGCAGGCGGTGACCGAGCTCAATGGCATCGCCCGCGGCCTGCTGGGGCCGACATGAAGCAAAGCCTTTTTGAACGTCGGCACAAGGCCGAGTGGGACCGTTTCTGCGGGCTGCTCGAGCAGTTGGAACGGGACGGCAAGGTCACCGACACCGGCAGTTTCCCGAAGGACTACCGACGCCTGTGCCAACACCTGGCACTGGCACGGGAGCGTGGCTACAGCAGTTTTCTGATCGACTCGTTGCAGCAACAGGTGCTGCGCGGGCATCAACAGCTTTACCGTCACCGCAGCCGCCTGGGGGCCAATGCGCTGGCTTTCATCCTCGCGGATTTCCCGCGCCTGGTGCGCGAACAGTGGCGCTTCGTGCTCGCCGCCAGCCTGATGTTCTTTGTCAGCCTGGCCGGTTTCGGGGTGCTGGTGTACCTGTTCCCGGACCTGATCTACAACCTGATCCCCGCCGAACAGGTCAGCGAAATGCAAAGCATGTACGACCCCGTTGCCGGTCACCTCGGACGCACGGCGGAACGGGTCGCCAGTGAAGACTGGGTGATGTTCGGCTACTACATCATGCACAACATCGGCATTGCCTTTCAGACCTTCGCCAGCGGTTTGCTGTTCGGCCTGGGCAGCGTGTTCTTCCTGATTTTCAACGGCCTGATGATTGGTGCGGTGGCCGGGCACCTGACCTACGTCGGCTACGGGCAGACCTTCTGGTCATTCGTGATCGGTCATGGCGCTTTCGAACTCAGCGCCATCGCCCTGGCAGGCGCCGCCGGTCTGAAGCTGGGTTGGGCGTTGGTCGCCCCGGGGCGCCTGCCCCGCGCCGAGTCCTTGCGATTGGCGGCGCGCGAGAGCGTGCTGCTGATCTGCGGGGTCATGCTGTTCCTGTTGATCGCGGCGTTTATCGAAGCCTACTGGTCATCGATGACTCGCCCTTCGTACCAGACCAAGTACCTGGTCGGCGCGGCGCTCTGGTTGCTGGTGGTGGTTTATTTCGTATTCGCCGGACGTCGCCGCCATGCGCCTGAATGACGCCAGCGTGGTCATTCGCCCGCGCTCGACCTGGGAAGCCATGGACCTCGGCGTGCTCCTGAGCCAGCGCCACCGACGCCTGCTGATGACCAGTTGGGCGTTGCTCACGTTGCCGGTGTTCGCGTTGCTCAGTTGGGGGCTCTGGGACTCGCCTTCTCTCGCCGTGTTGATTTTCTGGTGGCTGAAACCGGCATTCGACCGTTTGCCCTTGTACATCCTGTCCAAAGCCATGTTCGGCGAAACACCCACGGTCAAGCAGGCCCTGCGGCAATGGCCGCGGTTGCTCAAAGGGCAATTGCTGGCCAGCCTGAGCTGGCGACGCCTGAGTCTGCAGCGCAGTTTCGTGATGCCGGTGGCGCAACTCGAAGGCCTGGACGGACAACAACGCCAGCAGCGTTTAGCGGTGCTGCTGCAGCGGGACGCCGGCGCCGCACGCTGGCTGACGATCATCGGCGCGCACCTGGAAGGCGCGCTGTGGATCGGCTTGATGGTGTTGTTCTATCTGCTGTTGCCACAACAGGTCGCGCTGGACTGGAGCTGGCAGTCGCTGATCTCTGCGGCCACCCAGGACTGGCGCTGGCTGGAACACCTGACCAACCTGTTTTATGCAATGGTGTTGGTGGTCTGGGAGCCGATCTATGTCGCCTGCGGTTTCAGCCTTTATTTGAACCGGCGCACTGTGCTGGAGGCCTGGGATATTGAACTGGTGTTCCGCCGGATGCGCCAGCGTCTGATCAGTGCGAGCAGCGTGCTGTTGATTGCCGTGATGTTGCTGATGTCACCTGCACACAGCGTGTGGGCCGCCGAACCGGCCATTTCACCCGACAGCCCACGCCTGCTGGACCAACCCCTGAACACCCAGGTCGCCAGGGACAGCATAAAGACAATCCTCGAACAGCCGCCCTTCAAGAACCGGGAAACGGTGACACGCTATCGCTTCAGCAAAGCCCCGCCGGACGCTGAAGCGTCCGGCGACGGGCAGACACCGCAATGGTTGAAGTCCCTGTTGAAGCTGTTTGAGGGACAGCACTTCAGAGCCTTGGCGAACCTGATTGAAATCGCGCTGTGGGCCATCGTCATCGGTGCTGTCGGCCTGTTGATCTGGCGCTATCGCGACTGGGTGCAGGCGTTCGTCAGCCGGCGACCGACCCTCGGCGCCAAAGCCGTGCACCCCTTGCCGCAGCAGGCGTTTGGACTGGACCTCAAGCCCGAGTCCCTGCCCGCCGACATTGCCACCCGCGCCGAAAGCCTCTGGCAGAGCCATCCGCGCGAAGCCCTTGGCTTGCTCTATCGCGCCCTGCTCAGCCGCCTGTCGCACGACTTCAACATCGCGCTCGAGGCCGCCGACACTGAAGGGCAGGTGCTGCAGCGCATCGAGCAATTACAGCAACCAGCCTTGCTGGCCTACAGCAAAAACCTGACCGGGCACTGGCAAGACATGGCCTACGGTCACCGCCTGCCCCCCGCACAGGTGCAACAGGAACTGTGTAACGGCTGGCGCGTGTTGTTCGACCCGGAAGCGCTCCGTTGAGTCGGCGCCGGGGGACGATCGCCATTGCCCTGCTCGCTGTGCTGGTGGCTGCACTGGGTGTTTATCTGTACCTCAAGGCAACCCCTTACCAGGTCGAAATCGACCACGGTCCTTCTCCCGAAGCCAGGGCCAACCCTTATCTGGCGGCGCAGCTGTTCCTGCGTCAGCAAGGCCTGAGCGTCGATCACGCCAACGGCCTGGACATCCTGCCCAGCCTCGATCCGCATCGACACAGCCTGTTGTTGCTCGGGGACCGCTACAACATGACGCCACGGCAGATCGACCAGGTGATGAACTGGACCCGGGGCGGCGGCCGGCTGCTGTTCGTCGCCGAGTCGTTGTGGGATGAAAAAATCGGCCACAGCAATGACCTGCTGCTTGACCGGGTACAACTGCGCCAGTCCTTGAGCAAAGACCTCAAGGAGTCGCCACCGGATGTCGGCGACGATCCTTACCCACAACTGACCAAGCTCTATCTGGAAGACGAAGACGCCCCGGCCTATGCCGGTTTCGATACCGCCTTCCATCTCGAAGACCCGAAAAACCTCGCCCAGGCCTGGGCCAACAGCGCCAGGGCGACGCACATGATGCAACTCGATTACGGACTCGGATCGATCATCGTGGTCACCGATGCCGACCTGTGGAAAACCCCGGCCGTCGAGCAATACGACAACGCCTGGCTGCTCTGGTACCTGACCGCCGACACCCGCGTGACGCTGATCTTCAATACCGATCACGACAGCCTGCCGACCTTGCTGCTGCGTGACTTCCCCCAGGCGCTGGTCGCGTTGTTCGCCTTGATCGGCCTGGGTTTCTGGCACTTTGGCGTGCGTCAGGGGCCGTTGCTGGAACCGGCACCGAAAGCACGCCGGCAACTGCAGGAGCACCTGCGCGCCAGTGCCGACTTCCTGTTGCGCCGCAACGGTCAAGCCGGCTTGCTGCAAGCCTTGCAGCAGGACATTCTGCGGCGCGTGCGCCGTCGCCATCCCGGCTTTGAACAACTCGCCGTCGCCGAACAATGGTTGGTGCTCGCACGCCTGAGCGGCCAACCCACACGCGCTATCAGCCAGGCCATGAGCCCGCGTCCGAATCAACGGCTTTCCAGCGTTGAATTCAGCCGACAGGTCGCCCACCTGCAATCCCTGAGGAACGCCTTATGATCTTTATGGCGATTCAGTCTTGGTCCATGGGAAATCAGTGCTCGCCATGAACCTTTCGCGAACATACTCCACAAATTGTTCGGCTGGCAGTGGCGGGGAAAACAGGAAACCCTGGTAGGTCTGGCAGCCATGCTTGACCAGAAAGGTGCGCTGAGCTTCTGTCTCCACACCTTCTGCAATCACCGAAAGCCCCAATATCTTGCTCAGGCTCACAATCGCGCAGGCGATGGCGGCGTCGTTGGAATCAACCAGCACATCTCTGATAAAGGACTGGTCGATCTTGAGTTGATCCAGCGGAAGGCTCTTGAGGTATGACAGTGACGAGTAGCCGGTTCCGAAATCATCCAGCGAAAGGCCTATGCCGATCTCTTTCAACTCGATCATTTTGGCGACAGTACCTTCCATATCCTCTATCAGCAGGCCCTCGGTCAGTTCCAGTTTCAATTTCTTCGGATCGGCCCCCGTGTATCTCAGTACTTGCAGTACCTCCTCGACGAAGTCCGGATGGTGAAACTGGCGGGCGCTGACATTCACAGCCATACCCAGCCGGGCGGTTTCCGAATGCTTTGCCCAGGCAACCAGCTGAGTACAGGCTGCCTGCAGCGCCCAACGGCCTAACGGCAGAATCAACCCCGTTTCCTCTGCCAATGGAATGAACTCGCCTGGAAACACGACTCCGCGCTCAGGATTCTGCCATCTCATCAGTGCCTCTGCGCCAATGATACGGCCCTCACTATTGACCTGCGGCTGGTAATGAAGAAGGAATTCGTTGTCCTGCAAGCCTTGGCGCAAGTCCACTTCCAGTCTGGCGCGTGCCGTGGCAACCGCCTGCATTTCCGGATCGAAGAAGCGCATGGTGTTGCGGCCCGCCGCCTTGGCGCGATACATCGCCAGGTCAGCGCGCTTCAAAATATCGTCCGCTGTGCTCAGCTGCCCCTGGAACAGCGCAATGCCGAGGCTGGGGGTGCTGTGGTGCTCATATCCATCCAACTGGTAGGAAATGTTCAGAGAGTTGAGAATCTTTTCGCCAATAGCCTTGGCCTGGATAGCGGCTTCTGGAGGATTTTCATTAAGGCCATCCAGCAGGACGACGAATTCGTCTCCGCCCAGGCGAGCCACGGTGTCGCTCTCGCGTATGCAGCCGCAAAGGCGCAGAGCAACTTGCTGCAGCAACATGTCGCCTCTGTCATGCCCCAGCGTGTCGTTCAGTGCCTTGAAGTTATCCAGGTCAATGAGAATTATCCCGCTCGTATGCAGCCTACGGGAGCTGCCCGCCAGCAGATGCTGTAACCGGTCCAACATGAGCCGCCTGTTGGCCAGCCCGGTCAACTGATCGTAGAAGGCCAAACGCTGGACCTCTTGCTCAGCGGTCTTACGGTGGGTGATGTCTGTATTGATCGACAGAACGGATTGCGGCTGGCCATCATCGTCTCGCACCAGGGTGCGATGACTTTCGAGCGTGATGGTGCAGCCATCCCGGCGTCTAAGTGTCACTTCGTCCGCCCAGTCACCCGTTTCTATCAGGCTGTTAGTGGCCGCATTGAATGCGGCGCTACCCTGGTAGATCAGCTCCTGTGCCGATTTGCCGAGTGCCTCTTCCTTTGACAGACCGTAGAGACGCTCGGCACTTTTGTTCCAGTACAGGATGCGGTTATCCATCCCGTGAACGACAATGGCGTCCTGGGCCTTGTCCAGCAGCGATGCTTGCTGGCGGGCCTGCTTCTCGCTTTCGCGCAGCACTGCCAGATAACCTTCCCTTTCAGCTGCTTGCGACTCCATTTCGCGCCTGATCTTGCCCCCGTAGATCATGGCCGCACTGACCATCAACAGCACGAACACCATGATCGCGTATTCGACCCGGCGCAGTTCTTCGACCGACTCAAGCTCCTCCTCCAGGAGCTTGCTTTGAATCAGGCCAACGCGATCGCGCACGGTACTGAGTGAGGCGAGCAACTGGGCAAACTTCCTGTCCATCGTTGCCATGCGTTTGCCAGCATTATCCGACTGCCCCTCCCTGAAGTAGGAAAAGATCAGCAAGGCCTCGTTCACCATTTCGACCATCGCGGCATCAACTGCACCCACCTCATCCTTCAATGCAAGGGTAAAGGCTTGGATATCTGCACTGTGTTCAGCCTCATGGGCGATCCGTTCTTCCAACTGTTTTTTAGCCATTGCCAAATGCTGGTTGAAGGCGCGCAAGGCTTCATTCATGTTCCGCGATTCGGCTTCAACATTATGTGTATCGAATACATTATTTCCCGGCGCATTGACTGTGGAAGCCAGGCTGCCCAGCGTTGAATAGCTCGACAGCTGTTGGACCCACGACTGGTTTGCCTTGATGGAGCGGTGATAGGTATCGACGATCAGGTGATTCAATAGCACGCTCAGCACAACAACCAGCACGTCGAATCCCGCAAGAAAAAAGTACATGCGGTGCCATTTGGTCGAGCGTGGCTTATTTGGACTGGTGGGTATGGCTTGCTTTGCGGCGCTTTTATCCCTGAAAGAATCCATTTCACAATCTCCAAACATAATCCTTCTAAATTGACCAATAGAAGCGGTATTCGGAAACCAATCAAGCTTTTGTGCCGACACTAAGAAATGCATTTGGCGATGCTAATTTCATGGTGAAATTTTTTACTCTCGGAAGCAGTCTCTTAATATTTCGGCGATAAAGCGAAATCATTTTCATTTGTTGTGTTTGACATCATCGTTTCAGGTAACGATTCTCCTCGCTCTCCATTGTAGAACTGAACGTCGGCAATCACTTTTGCCAGATGTTCTGTACCTTTCAATTTCCTCAGCCTCGTTCTGCACCTATGGCGAGCGTGCAGACCAAGCTTAGCTACTAATCTGCCATTATTCTGTTCGCCGACTGCTCCAGGTCGGTAGTAGCCCTTGATGGTCGGCAGCTTTGCGCTAGAAGCTGACCTTCGATCGAGGCAGGCAATGTCGGCAGTTGCACTTCAGGGTGGGCGAGTGACGGCTGAGATAGACTAACCTCCACCTCTGACGAATGCTCAAATGTGGGGTTGCCATGGGATTGCAATGAAGCAGATTGGCAGTCACTCACTCCTTCCACGCGTAAAAAAACACGTGAAAAAAGTTAGATTAGGTAAGTGACTGATTTATGGAAGATAAAACCAATGTAGCAGTTAGCAGGGCTCCGGAACCAATGAATGAGCCGATCGAGTCCGACGCAACGAGCCATGCCGCTCAACAGCGCCAACGTGCCGGCCATCTGGCCCAGGCCGTACGCAAAGAATTGCAAAAAGCCGTGATTGGCCAGGACAGCGTGATCGACGACGTGCTGACCGCGCTGATCGCTGGTGGCCACGTATTGCTCGAAGGCGTGCCGGGGCTGGGCAAGACCCTGTTGGTACGCGCCCTCGCCCGCTGCTTCGGCGGTGAGTTCGCGCGCATCCAGTTCACCCCGGACCTGATGCCCAGCGACGTCACCGGGCACGCGGTGTATGACTTGCAGACCGAGCAATTCAAGCTGCGCAAGGGGCCGCTGTTCACCAACCTGCTACTGGCCGACGAGATCAACCGCGCCCCGGCGAAAACCCAGGCGGCGCTGCTCGAAGCCATGCAGGAACGGCAAGTCACCCTCGAAGGCCAGCCATTGCCGATCCCTCAACCCTTCATGGTGCTCGCCACGCAAAACCCGATCGAACAGGAAGGCACTTACCCGCTGCCGGAAGCCGAACTGGATCGCTTCATGCTCAAGGTGCGCATGGATTACCCGGACGCCGAGCAAGAGCTGGACATGGTGCGTCAGGTCAGCCGCTCGACCCGGGCCGACATGCTCGATGTCCAGCCGATGCGCACCTTGTTGCAGGCCAGGGATGTGCTGGCCCTGCAACGCATCGCCAGCGACCTGGCGCTGGACGATCAGGTGCTCGATTACGCCGTGCGCCTGGCCCGCTCCACCCGCAGTTGGCCCGGACTGATCCTCGGCGCCGGCCCGCGCGCGTCCATCGCGCTGGTGCGGTGTGCCCGTGCCCGTGCGCTGCTGCGCGGCGGGGAGTTCGTGATTCCGGACGACATCAAGGGTTGCGCCCTGGCTGTGTTGCGTCATCGTGTGCGCATCGCGCCGGAACTGGACATCGAAGGGCTGGATGTCGATCAGGTGCTCCGGCAGATGCTCGACCAAGTACCGGCACCGCGGCAGTGAAACCCTCGCGCCTGCTATTGATCTGGTTAACGTCGCTACTGGCCATCGGCATCGTGCTCGGCAGTCTGCGGGCGTTGGAGCTGGCGGTACCGGCGAGCATCACGCAGATCAATTGGGGACTGCTCCTGGCATTGCTGGTCCTGGCCCTGCTCGATGCCTTTGGGCTGAAGCGACTACCCTCGCCCCGGCTGAGCCGTGAGATACCCGGCAGTCTGGCCCTCGGTCGCTGGAGCGATGTGCAACTGATCCTTGAACACGACTTTTCACAACCGCTGAGCGTACAGATCTTCGACCATGTACCCTCGGGCCTGGACTTCGAACTCCTGCCGCTGACTGTCGAGTTGCAACCGGGCCAGCACAGCCGAATCGACTATCGGCTACGTCCACTCAAACGCGGGCACTTCAGCTTTGAGCACTGCGAAATCAACCTGCCAAGCCCCTTGGGTTTGTGGTCAGACAAACGCATTCTCGATGCCGCGGACAACACCCGCGTCTATCCCGACTTCGCCCGCCTCTATGGCGGCCAGTTACTGGCTGTGGATAACTGGCTCAGCCAACTCGGCGTACGTCAACGCCAGCGTCGCGGCCTGGGTCTGGAGTTTCATCAGCTACGAGAATTTCGCGAAGGCGACAGCCTGCGCCAGATCGACTGGAAAGCCACCGCTCGCCAGCGCTCGCCCATTGCCCGGGAGTATCAGGACGAACGCGACCAGCAGATCATCTTCATGCTCGACTGCGGCCGGCACATGCGCAGCCAGGACGGCGAGCTTTCGCACTTCGACCATGCGCTTAATGCGTGTTTGCTGCTCAGCTACGTCGCGCTACGCCAGGGCGACGCGGTGGGCCTGAGTACCTTTGCCAGCGAGCAGCCGCGCTACCTTGCGCCGGTAAAAGGTACCAGCCATCTCAACACACTGCTCAATCGCGTCTATGACTTGCACAGCAGCCAACGTAGCGCCGACTACCAAGCCGCCGCTACGCAACTGCTGGCACGGCAAAAACGCCGGGCACTGGTGGTACTGGTGACCAACCTGCGCGAAGAGGACGACGATGAGTTGCTCCCGGCGGTCAAGCGCCTGAGCCAGCAGCACCAGGTGCTGGTCGCGAGCCTGCGCGAGAACGTGCTCGACACCTTGCGCCAGTCACCGGTACAGACCTTGCCCGAGGCGCTGGCCTATTGCGGGACCGTGGACTATCTCAATGCACGCGCCGAACTCCATGAGCGCTTGAACGCTCATGGCGTGTTGGTGATGGATGCGCTACCCGGCGAGTTGGGGGCGGCGTTGGTGACGCGGTATCTGGGCTGGAAAAGAGCTTGAGCCTGAGTGATCTCAAGCCGAGGCCGGCAACGACTGAAAACTGAAGTACTGCTTCAACGCCCTCACCAATTGCCCATACTCCGGCGGTGCCCGTTGCAGGCTGAAACCGGCGTCGTAATGTTGGGGGGTCGCGTCTTCGTGGCACCACAGGCAACAGGCCTGCAGGTCGATGATCCGCTGGCCGCCTTCGGTCGCCGGGATTTTCAGGCGCAGGTTGAAGTCCGCGCCGATCATCATTGGCAGCTGGCTGATCAGCATCAGCCCGTCTTCGGAGACATTGCCCAGGTAGCCGATGGGTTTGCCGGTGATACCGTTGAATACTTTCAGGAAATACGGCAGTTGATGCCGCTCGATTCGGCGGTCGGTGAACATGTGCGTTTTCGCTATGCAAGGCTCTTAAGCAGAGCCGCACTACTGCTTCGGAACGGGTACTCATTGAGTCTTGGCCCGCTCTCCCCGCTCCCGGTGCGCCAGTCCTTACGGCGCTGAGTCCTGCTTTTGCCGGTCACAGGTGTTGCCCCGATTCAGAGGCAAGGCTCTAAAACCGGTTCCTTGGACTATAGCTCACCGCCGCCGGGGAGCCAGCGATGGAATGCTCGCCTGCCATCAGAACTGCGTCGGTTTTACCGCCGCGGCACTGCGCAGCGGGTAGTGGCCCAGGCTCTGCAAGGTTTCCAGGCGGGCGCGGGCGCGGTAGGCGTATTCGCTTTGCGGATAGGCGGCAATAATGAACTGGTAGGTCTGGGCCGCGTCGATAAACATCTTCTGCCGCTCCAGGCACTGGCCGCGCATCATCGACACTTCCGGCCATACGTAAGGCCGCGCGCGGCTGTCGCGTTCGACCTTGGACAGTTCGAGCATCACCTGCTCGCAATTGCCCCGGTCATAGGCGCTGTAGGCATTGTTCAAGTGATGGTTCATTGCCCAACGGGTGCAGCCCGTGGCACTGAGGGCGCCGACGGCAAGGGCAGCAATGAGTACGAATCGCATGGGGATCTCCTGTCTTGAACGTTGTATCGACCCGTGGGCGAAAATCTTCAGGCTGCCTGGCGCAAAGTTGTCAGGTTCAATAAAGAAAGAAAAAAGTAGTGCATACGAACAATGACTACACCTTCGGAGCATAGTAGCCTCACTCAGCGCTTGAACTCAGGAGTCTTTGCATGTCCGTCCGTCGTACCAAAATCGTCGCCACCCTTGGCCCGGCCAGTAACTCGCCGGAAGTTCTCGAACAGCTGATTCTGGCTGGCCTGGACGTCGCCCGCCTGAACTTCTCCCACGGCACCCCCGACGAGCACAAGGCTCGCGCAAAGCTGGTGCGTGACCTCGCTGCCAAGCACGGCCGCTTTGTCGCCCTGCTGGGTGACCTGCAAGGCCCGAAAATCCGTATCGCCAAATTCGCCAACAAGAAGATCGAGCTGAAGATCGGTGATCAATTCACCTTCTCCACCAGCCATCCTCTGACCGAAGGCAACCAGCAAGTGGTCGGCATCGACTACCCGGACCTGGTCAAGGACTGCGGCGTGGGCGACGAGCTGCTGCTCGACGACGGTCGCGTGGTGATGCGCGTCGATACCGCCACGGCCACCGAACTGAACTGCACCGTGACCATCGGCGGCCCGCTGTCCGACCACAAAGGCATCAACCGTCGCGGTGGCGGCCTGACCGCTCCGGCCCTGACTGAAAAAGACAAGGCCGACATCAAGCTCGCTGCGGAAATGGAAGTCGACTACCTCGCGGTGTCCTTCCCGCGTGACGCCGCCGACATGGAATACGCCCGTCAACTGCGCGACGAAGCCGGCGGCACTGCCTGGCTGGTGGCGAAGATCGAACGCGCCGAAGCCGTGGCCGACGACGAAACCCTCGACGGCCTGATCAAGGCGTCCGACGCGGTGATGGTTGCCCGTGGTGACCTGGGTGTGGAAATCGGCGACGCCGAACTGGTGGGCATCCAGAAGAAGATCATTCTGCATGCACGCCGTCACAACAAGGCGGTGATCGTCGCGACCCAGATGATGGAGTCGATGATCCAGAACCCGATGCCGACCCGCGCCGAAGTGTCCGACGTGGCCAACGCCGTGCTCGACTACACCGACGCCGTGATGCTCTCGGCCGAAAGTGCCGCTGGCCTGTACCCGCTGGAAGCCGTTCAGGCCATGGCGCGTATCTGTGTCGGTGCCGAAAAGCACCCGACCAGCAAGACCTCCAGCCACCGCATCGGCAAGGAGTTCCAGCGCTGCGACGAGAGCATTGCGCTGGCGACCATGTACACCGCCAACCACTTCCCGGGCGTGAAGGCGATCATCGCCCTGACCGAAAGTGGCTACACCCCGCTGATCATGTCGCGTATCCGTTCCTCGGTGCCGATCTACGCGTTCACCCCGCACCGCGAAGCCCAGGCTCGCGCGGCAATGTTCCGTGGCGTGTACACCATCCCGTTCGACCCGGCTTCGCTGGCACCGAACGAAGTCAGCCAGAAGGCGATCGACGAGCTGGTCAAGCGCGGCGTAGTACAGAAAGGCGACTGGGTCATCCTGACCAAGGGTGACAGCTACCACACCACCGGCGGCACCAACGGCATGAAGATCCTGCACGTTGGCGATCCGATGGTCTGAGTGACCGGTTGCTGAAAATCAAAAGCCCCGCCATGTGAATGGCGGGGCTTTTTGTTTTCTTATCCATTTTTTGTTTTGCCTGATCCGCCCCCTTCGCGGGCAAGCCCGCTCCCACAGGGGTTTCCGTTGGACACAGGTTTTGTGAACAACACCGGCTACTGTGGGAGCGGGCTTGCCCGCGAAGGGGCCGGCCCTGACACCGCAAGTTCAATGCCGCTTGATAAACCCGGTCAACGCCGCCAACGCTTCCGGCGAACGCAACCGCTGGGTGAACAACGCCCCCTCCTCTTCAATCACCTTGCGCAACAACTCCCGATCCGGCGCTTTCATCAGTTGCTTGCTGATCCGCACCGCTTCCGGCGGCAGCGACTCAAAGCGCAAGGCCATCTCCCGTCCCTTGGCCAAGGCCTCTTCGCCACTGCCCAAGGCCTCATTGGCAATGCCCCAGGCAGCCGCCTGTTCACCGCTGAAACCTTCACCCAGCAGCAACAACTCCGCCGCTTTGGCCTGCCCGAGCAAGCGCGGCAGGATCAGGCTGGAACCGAACTCAGGGCATAACCCGAGATTGACGAACGGCATGCGCAGGCGCGCATCGCGGCTGACGTAGACCAGATCGCAATGCAGCAACATCGTCGTGCCAATGCCCACCGCCGCCCCGGCCACGGCGGCGATCACTGGCTTGCGGCATTCGAGCAGATTGAGCATGAACTGGAACACCGGGCTGTCGAGGCTGGTCGGCGGTTGCTGGATGAAATCGGCGATGTCGTTGCCGGCGGTGAAGCATTCGGCAGAGCCGCTGATCAGTACGGCATTGATCCCCGGGTCGTTGTCGGCCTGTTTCAGCGCCTCGGCCAGTTGGCTGTACATGGCGCGGGTCAGGGCGTTTTTCTTGTCCGGGCGATTCAGGCGCAGGGTCAACAGGCCGCGTTCGCGTTCAACTTGGATGGCATCGGTCATGGCAGGACTCAGCGGTGCGAAGTCAGAAGATTTCATTGTGGCGAGCGAGCTTGCTCGCGCCGGGCTGCGCAGCAGCCCCAAAAACCTGTGAGCGCTGCGCACTCAAGCGCGAGCAAGCCCGCTCGCCACAACAGCGGATTCAGCGCTCAACCACGGGGCAGGAACACATCGGCCAGCAGTTGATTGCGCGGCAAGCCCGCCAGGTACAGGCGCCGGGCAAAGGCATCGACACTGTCGGGGGCTCCGCAGAGTAAGGCCAGGGTTTGCCGGGACACAAGCCGCAGTTGCGCCAAAGCCGCTGGCAACTCGGCCGGGGTCCAGAGTTCGACACTCAGGTTCGGACGGCTGGCGACCATGGCCTGCAGAGGCTTGGCCAGGTAGTGCTCATCGGCATCATGGGCCAGGTGAATGACACGGATGGCACCCTGGTGATCCTGACGCAGCGCTTCGCGCAACACACCAAACAACGGACCCAACCCGGTGCCGGCTGCCAGCAACCACAATGGCCGGGTATGCCAGTCCGGATCGTAATGCAAGGCACCGCCGCGCAATTCACCGAGACGGATCGGATCGCCGATGCGCAATTGTCGGGCGGCATCGCTGAACTCCCCGGGCTGGCGGCAATCGAGATGAAACTCGAGAAAACGGTCTTCCTGCGGCAGGCTGGCAAGGGAATACGGCCGCGCCACGTTACCCGCCCACAACACCAGGTGCTGGCCGGCGCTGTAGCGCAACGGTCGCTGCGCGATCACCCGCAAGCGCAGCACCGTGGTGCTCAGCCAATCGACGGCGGCGACCTCGGCCGGTTGACCATCGACCTGCGGGTCGAAAGCATGCACCTGCAAGTCCTCGACCACCTGGCACTGGCACGCCAGGCGCCAACCCTGTTCTCGCTGCTGCGCACTCAGGGCATCCGGCCGGCTGTCGCTCGGCAGGCCCCGCACACATTGCACCAGGCACGCATGGCAACTGCCGGCGCGGCAACTGTAGGGCACCGGCACGCCGTTCTGATTCAGCGCGTCGAGCAGATTTCTGCCCGCCGCTACCGACCAGTGGCGCTCGCCAACCCGCAACTCAGGCATCGACGTTCTCCCACGCCGCCGCGCATCGGTTACGACCGTCACGCTTGGCCCGATAGAGCGCCTGATCGGCCCGTTGCAGCGCGTCATCGAGGTCGTCGCCCAACTCCAGCAGGGTCATGCCGGCGGACAGGCTGAGATTGCGCACATTCAGACCGATCAACTCGACATCGGTGAAGGCGATGCGCAGCCGTTCGCAGCACGAAGTCAGACTGTCGGCATCGCAATCGGGCAGCAGCACCACGAATTCTTCGCCGCCGTAGCGAGCCAGAACATCGCTGTCACGCAGGCACGCGGTAGCAACGCCGGCAAAGGCTTGCAGCACCTGATCGCCGGCGGCATGCCCGTGCAGATCGTTGATGCGTTTGAAATGGTCGAGGTCGATCAGCGCCAGGCCATGTACGACACCGGCTTCCATGGCGTTCAACTCGCGGGAAGCCAGGCGCAGGAAATGCCGGCGATTGAACAGGCCTGTGAGTTCGTCGGTGGCCACCAGGTCTTCGAGCTGGCGCATCATCCCGCGCAAGGTGTCCTGGTGCGCCTGCAAGGCAAAACGCCGCTGACGCATGCGTTGTCGTGAAGCCTGGACGTAGCGGGCATACAACACCAGCCACACCAGCACGATGAACAGCACGCACACCTGCAACACCGCCATGGCCGGGTCGGGCAACTGGAAGTGGTAGCCCTCCCACAGAGTGATCGCGCTGAAGCTGAAGAACACCAGCAATGCGCATCGCACAAAGGATCGGCGTGACAGATGGAACAGGCCGAACAGCAGGATAAGAACGTAAAACACCAGGAACGCCCCCCGGGCTTCGTCCAGATGGGCGATCAGCCAGGTTTGCCAGCCAAGCCCCAACAACACTTGCGCCTCGGTCAGGCTGGGGTCGGCGAAACGCAGGTTGCAGCCGCTGTAGAACACCGCGAACAGGATGGCCTGGCTGGTCACGACCAGTGCGCTGCCGATGGCGACACTGGCCAGCGGCGCGTCGTAGTGACCGGTGAAAAACGCCAGCCACAGCAATAGCAATGCCAGGGCATAGGTGCCGGCCGCGAGGGCGAAACGTTTGAGCAACAGGCGCTGGATGGCGTTATGGGTCAATCGTTGACTCACCAATTGAAAGGAGACTGACAGAGCGTCCTACTCTACAGACCGAATGTCACTTTAGTGGCGTGGCCGATAAATGACCATTCAATTTTCGGGATGACCCGATTCCCCTGCAGGAGCTGCCGCAGGCTGCGATCTTTTGATCTTGCCCCTTAAAAGATCGCAGCCTTCGGCAGCTCCTACAGGGGCCAGGTACGACAATGAGACCAAGGTTTGACCACTGGCGCGTGTGCCGCTCAACGAGGCGCGGTATACTGCCGCGCCTTTTTAGCGTCGCGCCAGCATGCCCGGCGTGCCTTGTGACCCTGAGGGTCAGCCTCAAGCCTCAAGCTTCAAGCGGCAAGTTCAGAGCGGAACGCGCACTGCTTCAGCTTGCCGCTTGAAGCTTATGGCTTGAAGCTGCCCCATTGAATGTTCCCGTCTTTTAGAGGAGCGCGACTCATGACCGTGATCAAGCAAGACGACCTGATTCAGAGCGTTGCCGACGCCCTGCAGTTCATTTCCTACTACCACCCCGTGGATTTCATCCAGGCGATGCACGAAGCCTACCTGCGCGAAGAATCGCCAGCGGCCCGTGACTCCATGGCGCAGATCCTGATCAACTCGCGCATGTGCGCCACCGGCCACCGTCCGATCTGCCAGGACACCGGCATCGTCACCGTGTTTGTCCGCGTGGGCATGGACGTGCGCTGGGATGGCGCCACCATGGGCCTGGACGACATGATCAACGAAGGCGTGCGTCGCGCCTACAACCTGCCGGAAAACGTCCTGCGCGCTTCGATCCTCGCCGACCCGGCGGGCGCTCGCAAGAACACCAAGGACAACACCCCGGCAGTCATCCACTACTCCATCGTTCCGGGTAACACCGTGGAAGTGGACGTGGCAGCCAAGGGCGGCGGTTCCGAGAACAAGTCGAAAATGGCCATGCTCAACCCGTCCGACTCGATCGTCGACTGGGTGCTGAAGACCGTCCCGGAAATGGGCGCCGGCTGGTGCCCACCGGGCATGCTCGGCATCGGCATCGGCGGTACTGCCGAGAAAGCCGCCGTCATGGCCAAGGAAGTGTTGATGGAATCCATCGACATTCACGAGCTCAAAGCTCGCGGCCCGCAGAACCGCATCGAAGAAATGCGCCTGGAGCTGTTCGAGAAGGTCAACCAGCTGGGCATCGGCGCCCAGGGCCTCGGTGGCCTGACCACCGTGCTCGACGTGAAGATCATGGACTACCCGACCCACGCCGCTTCGCTGCCGGTGTGCATGATCCCGAACTGCGCCGCCACCCGTCACGCGCACTTCGTGCTCGACGGTTCCGGCCCGGCCTCGCTGGAAGCGCCACCGCTGGACGCCTACCCGGAAATTGTCTGGGAAGCCGGCCCGTCGGCCCGTCGCGTCAACCTCGACACCCTGACCCCGGAAGACGTGCAGAGCTGGAAGCCGGGCGAAACCGTCCTGCTCAACGGCAAGATGCTCACCGGTCGCGACGCTGCGCACAAACGCATGGTCGAGATGCTGAACAAGGGTGAAACCCTGCCGGTGGACCTGAAAGGTCGCTTCATCTACTACGTCGGCCCGGTCGATCCGATCGGTGACGAAGTGGTTGGCCCGGCAGGCCCTACCACCGCGACGCGGATGGACAAGTTCACCCGTCAAATCCTCGAGCAGACTGGCCTGCTGGGCATGATCGGCAAGTCCGAGCGTGGCCCGACCGCGATCGACGCGATCAAGGACAGCAAGGCCGTGTACCTGATGGCCGTCGGCGGCGCCGCTTACCTGGTCGCCCAGGCGATCAAGAAGTCCAAGGTGCTGGCGTTTGCCGAACTGGGCATGGAAGCGATCTACGAGTTCGAGGTCAAGGACATGCCGGTGACCGTTGCAGTCGACAGCAAGGGCGAGTCCGTACACATCACCGGTCCTGCCATCTGGCAGAAAAAGATCAGTGAAAGCCTGGCGGTGGAAGTGCAATAAACGGCACTGATGTCTGCTGAAAAAACCGGTTTGTCGGCGACGACAGGCCGGTTTTTTTTCGGCTGGATCTCGATACTCCGGCGAGAGCAGAGCGCCCTTCGCATGCTATGGTGCCTTCCCCTATTTTGGCCTGTTGCTCACTGCATGTTGCCGACCTCCCGAACCCTGCGCCTGGCGCTCTACACCCTGCTCATCATCGCCGGCGCCGCCATCGCCGCGACCCTGGCCATGCGCCACGCCGCGCGCCAGTCAATGGTCGAAGACGCCGCCCGAGCCAATCAGCAACTGGCGCTCTATGCCACGTCGCTGCATACCCTGATCGAACGTTACCGCGCCCTGCCCGCCGTGCTGGCGCTGGATCCGGAGTTGCGCTCGGCACTCAAGGGGACGGTGAGCCCCGGGCAGCAGGATGCGTTGAACCGCAAACTGGAAAAGATCAACGGCGCCGCCGAATCCTCGACCCTGGAATTGCTCGATCGCACCGGCCTCGCCGTAGCGGCGAGCAATTGGCGTTTGCCTAGCAGTTATGTCGGCCACAACTACGGTTTCCGTCCCTATTTCAACCAGACCCGCACTCAGGGCACCGGGCGTTTTTACGCGGTAGGCGTGACCAGCGGGATTCCCGGCTACTTCCTCTCCAGCGCGGTCAGCGATGACGACGGGCAGTTCCTCGGCGCCATGGTGGTGAAACTGGAATTTCCCGAACTGGAACGCGAGTGGCGCCAGGGCAGCGACACGCTGTTGGTCAGCGACGCGCGCGGGATCATCTTCATCGCCAACCAGCCGGGCTGGCGCTATCGCCTGCTCAAGCCGCTCGGCGACAGCGATCACGCCGAACTCAAGGCCACCCGCCAATACGACAAGCAGCCCCTGACACCGCTGGAGTTTCAATCGTTGCGGCGTTTCGACGACAACAGTGACCTGGTCCGGGTCGATGGCCCGGACGGCAAGGCGGACTACCTGTGGGAGTCCCTGCCGCTGACAGCCGAGGGCTGGACCCTGCATCTGCTGCGGCGCCCGCAAGTCGCCTTCGAAGACAGCCGCAATGCCGCCCTCGCTGCTGCCGGCTTGTGGCTGACCCTGGTGTTCCTGCTGCTGTTTCTCAATCAGCGCTGGCGTCTGGCCAGACTGCGTCAGCGCAGTCGCGAAGAACTCGAACGACTGGTAGAAGAACGCACCCGCGACCTGCGCACCGCCCAGGAGGGTCTGGTGCAGTCGGCCAAACTCGCGGCGCTGGGGCAGATGTCCGCGGCCCTGGCCCATGAAATAAACCAGCCACTCACCGCCCAGCGCATGCAGTTGGCGACCTTGCGCCTGCTGCTCGACCACGGCCGGGTCGACGACGCCTACAAAGCGCTCAAACCGGTGGATGAAATGCTCACGCGCATGGCCGCCCTCACCGGCCACCTGAAAACCTTCGCCCGCAAAAGCCCCAGCGGTTTGCGCGAACGCCTGGACCTGGCGACAGTGGTGGACCAGTCGCTGCAACTGCTCGACACCCGGCTGCGCGACGAACAGGTCAGCACCGTGTTGCACCTGACCCGTCCGGCCTGGGTGCGCGGCGATGCGATTCGCCTGGAACAGGTGCTGATCAACCTGCTGCGCAACGCCCTCGATGCGATGCAGGACAAACCCTGCAAACGCCTGGAAATCCGCCTCGAAGCCGACGAACAATTGTGGCGCCTGAGCGTGATCGACAACGGTGGCGGTATCGCCGAAGAGAACCTGTCCAAGGTGTTCGATCCGTTCTTCACCACCAAACCGGTGGGTGATGGTCTGGGCATCGGTTTGGCCGTATCGTTCGCCATCGTCCACGAATCCGGCGGGCGCCTGACTGCCGACAATCATGACAAAGGTGCCGTGTTTACCCTGACCTTGCCCATCGACCAGGAGGTGCATGAACCATGCTGAACTCAGTGATGGTGGTGGACGACGAAAGCAGCATCCGCAGTGCCGTCGAGCAATGGTTGAGCCTGTCGGGTTTCGAGGTGCAGCTGTTCAGCCGCGCCGATGAATGCCTGGCGCAATTGCCCAGGCACTTTGCCGGGGTGATTCTCAGCGATGTGCGCATGCCCGGTATGACCGGCCTGGAACTGCTGGCCGAGGTGCAACGCCGGGATGCCGATTTGCCGGTGATCCTGTTGACCGGCCATGGCGACGTACCGATGGCCGTCGAGGCCATGCGCGACGGCGCCTACGATTTCCTCGAAAAGCCCTTCAGCCCGGAAACCCTGCTCGGCAGCCTGCGCCGCGCCCTCGACAAGCGCCGGCTGGTGCTGGAAAACCGCGCACTGCACGAGCAGGCAGACAACCGCGCCAAACTCGATGCCACGCTGCTCGGCGTGTCCCGTGGCCTGCAGACCCTGCGCCGGCAGGTGCTGGACCTGGCAGCCCTGCCGGTGAACGTGCTGATTCGCGGGGAAACCGGTAGCGGCAAGGAGCTGGTCGCACGCTGCCTGCATGACTTCGGGCCGCGAGCCGACAAGCCCTTTGTCGCACTCAATTGCGCGGCCATCCCGGAGCAACTGTTCGAGGCCGAACTGTTCGGTCACGAGAGCGGTGCGTTCACCGGGGCGTCCGGCAAGCGCATCGGCAAACTCGAATACGCCGACGGTGGCACGCTGTTTCTCGATGAAATCGAAAGCATGCCGCTGGCCCAGCAGGTGAAATTGCTGCGGGTGTTGCAAGAGCAGAAGCTTGAGCGACTGGGTTCGAACCAGAGCATTCGCGTGGATTTGCGCATCATTGCCGCGACCAAACCGGACCTGCTCGACGAAGCCCGGGCCGGACGTTTTCGCGAAGACCTGGCCTATCGCTTGAACGTCGCAGAACTACGACTGCCGCCCTTGCGCGAACGCCGTGAAGACATCCCGCTGCTGTTCGAATCCTTCGCCCAAAACGCCGCCGAACGGCTGGGACGTAAATTTCCACCGTTGAGCGGTGCGCAGTTGAGTCACCTGCTGAGCCACGACTGGCCAGGCAATGTGCGCGAACTGGCGAACGTCGCCGAGCGTCAGGTGTTGGGGCTTGGTGAGCCTGTACCGGCAGGGATCGAGCCCGGTCAGTCACTGGCGGCGCAGCAGGAGGCCTTTGAAGCACAGTGCCTGCGCGCGGCGTTGACCCGGCACAAGGGTGATGTCAAGGCGGTGCTTGAAGAGCTGCAACTACCCCGGCGAACCTTCAATGAAAAGATGCAGCGGCATGGGTTGAGCAGAGAGATGTTCCTGTAGCGTCTGAACTGGCCTCTTCGCGGGCAAGCCCGCTCCCACAGTGGATCTGTGTACGCCGAACATTGTGGGAGCGGGCTTGCTCGCGAAGAGGCCGGCAAAGGCAATATAAATACCCCTCCTGTTAAGCAAATTTCCGCTCATCACCCACCAAAAATAAGCGGATTTCCGCTCACCAAACCTTCTTCCCCCCTCTAAACCGGCCCTCTCACCCTTGGCACAGCTCCTGCTATAGCCCCTGCAGGCTGCGTTTAAACGCGCTCCACAAAAACAATTAAACGAAGGATCCTTCAATGGATAACTCCAACTCCCTGCCGCTTGGGTCGGCTGCCGTGCCGGCCAAAGAAAGAACCACGTCCAGCCGCATCAAATCGATCTTCAGCGGTTCGGTCGGCAACATGGTCGAGTGGTACGACTGGTACGTCTACGCCGCCTTCTCCCTGTACTTCGCCAAGACCTTCTTCCCCAAGGGCGACACCACCGCCCAACTGCTCAACACCGCCGCGATCTTCGCCGTGGGCTTCCTGATGCGTCCGATCGGTGGCTGGCTGATGGGGCTGTATGCCGACAAGGTCGGGCGCAAAAAAGCCCTGATGGCCTCGGTGTACCTGATGTGCTTCGGCTCGCTGCTGATCGCCCTGAGCCCGAGTTATGAAGTCATCGGCATCGGTGCGCCGATCCTGCTGGTGTTCGCGCGCTTGCTGCAAGGCCTGTCGGTGGGTGGCGAATACGGCACCTCCGCCACTTACCTCAGCGAAATGGCGACCAAGGAACGTCGCGGCTTCTACTCCAGCTTCCAGTACGTGACCCTGATCTCCGGCCAGCTCATCGCCCTGGCGGTGTTGATCGTGCTGCAACAACTGCTGACCACCGAAGAGCTGTACGCCTGGGGCTGGCGCATCCCGTTCGCCATCGGCGCGCTGTGTGCCGTGGTGGCGTTGTACCTGCGTCGCGGCATGGAAGAGACCGAGTCCTTCACCAAGAAGGAAAAAGCCAAGGAAAGCGCCATGCGCACCTTGATGCGTCACCCCAAGGAACTGATGACCGTGGTCGGCCTGACCATGGGCGGTACCCTGGCGTTCTACACCTACACCACGTACATGCAGAAATACCTGGTGAACACTGTCGGCATGAGCATTTCCGACTCCACCACCATTTCCGCCGCCACGCTGTTCCTGTTCATGTGCCTGCAACCGATCGTCGGCGGGCTGTCGGATAAAATCGGTCGCCGGCCGATCCTGATTGCCTTCGGCATCCTGGGAACCCTGTTCACCGTGCCGATCCTCACCACCCTGCACACCATCACGACCTGGTGGGGTGCGTTCTTCCTGATCATGGCGGCGCTGATCATCGTCAGCGGCTACACCTCGATCAACGCTGTGGTGAAAGCCGAACTGTTCCCGACCGAAATCCGCGCCCTGGGCGTGGGCCTGCCGTACGCACTGACCGTTTCGATCTTCGGCGGCACCGCTGAATACATCGCGCTGTGGTTCAAGAGCATCGGCATGGAGACGGGTTACTACTGGTACGTGACCGCCTGTATTGCCGTGTCGTTGCTGGTGTACATCACCATGAAAGACACCCGCAAACATTCGCGGATCGTCACCGACTGATCACCGACCGGCGCTCACCGCAACGGTGAGCGCCAGGCCCTTCGCGGACGGTTTCGCGAAGGGCACCATTCGTCTCCCCCTCCACCAGGATAATCATCGGTTAATGCACCGGCAGCAGCCTGCAGCTGAGTGCATCCAGATCGACAGGACGCACGTATATCCGTTACAGGCCTCGAAGGAGTGCCTGAACGCACCCATAGCGAACGTACCTGGAGTACCTGCCATGAAAACCCGATTGATCCTTGCCCTGACCCTTTCCGTGCTGGCTGCCAATGCCTTTGCTGCCGACGGTTACGACAAGACCGGTTCGGCCTCCTACGGCTCCGGCACCAGCGCGGCCATCGAACGCAACCACTCTGAAGCCTATGCCTCTGACGGTTTCGACAAAACCGGCAGCGCAGAAGCTATCGGCTGAATGTGGAGGGAAATTCACAGCCCGGCTTCGGCCGGGCTTAGTCTTTTTTGGAGGAACACAAAGCCTGGTAATCACATAAAACCTGTGGGAGCGGGCTTGCTCGCGAAGACGGCGGCAGATCCAACATCAATGTGACTGGCACACCGCTTTCGCGAGCAAGCCCGCTCCCACAGAGCGATCTAGTCATTCCAGGTACCGAATCCGACTGGAAATCTGCGGCGCGTGCTTGCACCATGCACGTCTCCCCGCCAGCTCTGGAAATTCCACCCAATGCCCGACGACATCCACTTCTACGAACCCGCCAACGGCCACGGCCTGCCCCACGATCCGTTCAACGCCATCGTCGGCCCGCGCCCTATCGGCTGGATCTCTTCTCAGGATGCCGAAGGCCGCTTGAACCTGGCGCCCTATAGCTTCTTCAACGCCTTCAACTACATTCCGCCGATCATTGGTTTTTCCAGCGTCGGACGCAAAGACAGCCTGAACAACATCGAACAGACCGGCGAGTTCGCCTGGAACCTGGCCACGCGGCCGCTGGCCGAGCAGATGAACCAGAGCAGCGCCATGGTCAGGCCTGAGGTCAACGAGTTCGAACTGGCCGGCCTGACGACCGTTGCCTCGAAAGTCATTCAGGTGCCACGGGTGGCCGAAAGTCCGGTGTCCTTCGAGTGCAAGGTCACGCAGATCATTCAGTTGCAGCGAGCGGACGGCAATGTGGTGCCGAGCTGGCTGGTTCTCGGCGAAGTGGTCGCCGTGCATATCGCCAAATGGCTGTTGAAGGATGGGGTATACGACACCGCCGCGGCAGAACCGATTCTGCGCGGCGGCGGGCCGGCGGATTATTTCCAGCTGGGGCCTGAGGCTTTGTTCAAGATGTACCGCCCGGGGGCGGTGAAGTGATCACCAGAGCAGGTCGGCGTCTTCTTTGACGTCCTTGAGGTGGGTCAGCTCTTTGGCCGCTGCCAGGTCGGCGTCATGGGCGGTCTTGAAGATCTGGCCTTCCAGCACTTTGTGAAAACGCGGAGCGCCGGAACCACCCAGCGCCTTGACGGCGATAGCGGCGTGGTAACCACCCTCGCCCGGTACTACAGCGGAAACAGCTTCGAAGTGATCAAAGGCTTTACGTGCCATGTCGCGCATCCTGGCTGATTGAGAATGCCGTCATTAAACCCTCAACCGGCCAGTTTGTGTACCTCCAGTGCGGACTGTCCCAGGGCCTGCGCCGCCGAGACATCCTTGAAGGTGTGGAAATCCAGACTGTTGACCACCAGTTCCTGCACCAGTTCGGCAAAAATCTCCATCGCCGGCGTGCTGAAGTACGCGGTCATGGCCTGTTGATCGCTCCAGAAACCGGACACCAGCCACAACTCCGGATCGCATTGCGAATGCTGCAAGCTAAAGCTCAGGCAGCCTGGCGCTGCGCGGGACGGTTCGATCAGGGCGCTGAGACGCACACCGAGTTCCGCAGAGCGCCCGGCGCGCGCTCGAACGAAGGCCATATGACTGACGGGGATTTGCGTGGACATGTTCAACCCTCCCGGGGAGTCGCGTGGCAGCCGGGGGACGGGCTGCGACAGGATCAAAGGTTAAGGGCCGCGACGCCTGTCTCGTTAGTCGATTCCTGCCGGTGCATTGCACAATCCTGCGAAACTGCACGACAAGCCTGTAACAAGCTGTAAAACCCTGTCACGGTTCTGCCATACGAGTTTCAAGCAAGTTCTTGCGGCACAAGGCTCTAGTGGCTACACCGCCGGTCGCCACCATGCAGAATCAGGCAAGCATCCGGCAGGATGTGTCTACCGCTGCCACTTGCACAAACATATGCTCTGCTCCATTCCCTCCATGCCTGCCGAGGATGCCGCGCATGTCGTCGCTCGATCACTTTCAAGCCCCGCTGGACACCGACATGGAAAAGCAGCGCGCGGAACTGGCGGCGATCATCCGCCGCAACACCGCCGAAGATGGCAGTTATGCCACGGCCATCGGCTCGCTGTTCATGTCCCGCCACAGCCAGTCCCACGAGTTTGCCCCGGTGCTTGCGCAACCGGCACTGTGCATCATGGCCCAGGGGCGCAAGGAAGTTCAGTTGGCCAACGAGTACTTCAATTACGACCCGTTGAACTACCTGGTGGTCTCGGTCTCGATGCCGCTCAGTGGACGGGTGGTGGATGTCTCGGCCGAGGAACCGATCCTGGCCCTGCGCCTGGACATCGATCCGGCGGAAATCACCGCGCTGATCGCTGACGCCGGCCCCCTCGGCGTGCCCACCCGGCCGACCGGGCGCGGGCTGTATGTCGAGCGGCTCGACACCGTCATGCTCGATGCTGTGCTGCGCCTGGCACGGCTACTGGACACGCCGAAAGACATTGCCATGCTCGCGCCGCTGATTCGCCGGGAGATCCTCTATCGACTGCTGCGCAGCAAACAAGGGCATCGGCTGTACGAAATCGCCATCGCCAACAGTCAGAGCCATCGCGTCAGCCAGGCGATCAAATGGCTCAATAGCCATTTCGAACAGCCGTTGCGCATCGATGATCTGGCGAAGGAAGTGAACCTGAGCGTGTCGACCCTGCATCACCGCTTCAAGGCGATGACGGCGATGAGTCCGTTGCAGTATCAGAAGCAGTTGCGCCTGCAGGAAGCGCGGCGGTTGATGCTGGCCGAAGGGCTGGAGGCTTCGGCGGCGGGGTATCGCGTCGGGTATGAAAGCCCTTCGCAGTTCAGTAGGGAGTACAGCCGGTTGTTCGGGGCGCCGCCGTTAAGGGATCTGGCGCGGTTGCGGTTGACGGTTTGATCCGGATCCAGTGGTGCGGCGGCTGACGCCTTCGCGGGCAAGCCCGCTCCCACACTGGATTTGTGAACGCCACAAGTCAAATGTGGGAGCGGGCTTGCCCGCGAAGAGGCCAGCTCAGGCGCTACAAGTTCTGGATCAGGCCCCAAGTACCCGGCAAGCCTCCGCCGGCAAGGTCACCGACACCGGGTGACCGACGCTCAGGCCAAAGCCCTGGCACGGCGTGCTCAGCGCGGTAAACGACACCCCGGAACACTCCACCGTGGTCTCGATGGTCGCGCCGATATCGCGCACGAAGGTCACCTTGCCCAGCAAGCGGTTGCCCGCCGTCGCCTGTGGCGCCGACAGTTGCAGGTCTTCCGGACGAATCAGCATCTTCACCTTTTCCCCTGCCGCAACGCTCGTGCAGATCGGCACTTGCAGCGCATCGCCACCCGGTAGGCTGACCTTGCCGTTGCCCAGCGCCGTGGCCGGGAAGATGTTGCCCGAACCGATGAAGTCCGCGACGAATTCGTTGGCCGGGTGCCGGTAGATTTCAATCGGCGTACCCACTTGCTGAACCCGGTGTTCACCCAGCACGACCACGATATCGGCCATGGTCATGGCCTCGCGCTGGTCGTGGGTCACCATGATGGTGGTGATGTTCAGGCGCTGTTGCAGTTGACGGATTTCCACCTGCATCGATTCACGCAGCTTGGCGTCCAGCGCCGACAACGGTTCGTCGAGCAGGAGGATTTTCGGGTGATTGGCAATCGCCCGGGCAATCGCCACGCGCTGGCGTTGTCCGCCGGAGAGCTTGGCCACCGGACGATCAATCATTTGCTGCAACTGGATCAGCTCCAGCAACTCCACCACCCGCGCCTGCTGGTCGGCCTTGCTGACTCCGCGCAGTTTCAGCGGATAGGCGATGTTCTCGCCCACGGTCATGTGCGGGAACAGCGCCAGGGACTGGAACACCATGCCGAAGTTGCGCAGGTGCGCCGGGGTGTGGCCGATGTCTTCACCGTCCAGGCGGATCTCGCCGCCGGTCAGGGTTTCAAGGCCGGCAATCATGCGCAGCAGCGTGGTTTTGCCACAGCCCGAAGGGCCGAGGAAACACACCAGTTTGCCCTCGGGCAAATGCAGGTTCACATCGGTTACCGCGCAGGCCGAGCCGTAATGTTTCTCGACGTTTTCCAGAATCAGACCAGACATTTGAAGTACCTCAAGAAATCAGAACGAAACGCCACCTTCACCAACCAGCTTCTCCAGCGCCCAGATCAGGACGAAGTCGATCAGCACGATCAGCACGGCAAACGAAAATACGGTGGGGTCGAGCGAAGACACGGTGCGGCTGTACATCCAGATCGGCACGGTCATCACATCGATGGTGTAGAGGAAGTAAGTCACGGTGAATTCGTTGAACGAGACGATGAACGCCAGCAGCATGCCCGCCAGGATCCCCGACTTCATCAACGGCACCACCACATCGACAATCGCCCGCAGCGGTGAAGCACCGAGCATCTGCGCGGCCTCCTCGACTTCGCTGCCGATGGAGAGCATCGCTGCCGTGCAGTTCTTCACCACGAACGGCAGTGCCAGGATCACGTGGGCAATCACCAGGCGCGAGGTGGTCATGTGGAACGGCAGGCTGTCGAACACCAGCAGCAATGCCAGCCCCAACACCACCATCGGGAACACCAGCGGCAACGACATCAGTTGCAAGGCCACGGCCTTGCCGCGGAACTCGCAACGGGTCAGCGCGTAGGCCGCCGGCACTGCGATGATCGTGGCGAAAATCATGGTCAGGCACGACACCAGCAGGCTGGTGCTCATGGCCTGGCCGAGGCTCAGGACGTCGCTGGCGTCCGGCGACACGAAGGTGTGCCAGGCGGCCTTGTACCATTGCAGGCTGTAGCTGCTCGGCGGGAAGTCGAGGTTCGACGCGCCGCTGAACGACATCACGATCATGGTCAGGATCGGCAGCACCGCCAACAGCAGGATGAAGCCCGAGAGGATGCCGGCGAGCTTGCCGGTCTCGCCAGGCAACAGCCCATAGCGCTTCTTGGTCAGGGTACTCATTGGGAAGCCTCCAGCATGCGGCGACGACGGCCAGTGATGTATTCGGACAGGGTCATGATCGCGAGTGTGGTGACGATCAGCACCACGCCGGCAGCGGATGCGGCAGGCCAGTTCATCAGCGGGGCGATCTGGTCATGCACCATCACCGCCAGCATCGGCACGCGGCGGCCACCGAGCAGCAAGGGCACCACGAAACTGCTGGCGTTGTAGGCGAACACCAGGGTCGCACCGGTAATGATCCCCGGCAGACTCATCGGCAACACCACCTGGCGGAACACCTGGAAGCGACTGGCGCCGAGGGTGGCAGCGGCTTCTTCGTAGCTGCGGGCGACGCCGCGCATGGCGCTGGCGATCGGCAACACGGCCAGCGGGAAGGCGGTTTGCACCAGGCCCATCAACACGCCGTTCTGGTTGTACAACAGCATGATCGGGCGCTTGATCAGGCCCAGGCCCATCAGGGTCTGGTTGAGCATGCCGCCTGGGCCGAGGATCACCAGCCAGCCGTAGCTTTGCAGTAGCAGGTTGACCAGCAACGGCAGCAACACCGCCGCCAGGAAGATCCGCCGCACGAACGGCGAGGTCAGGCGCGACATGGTGTAGGCCACCGGGATCGCCAGAATCACTGCGATCACCGCGCTGATCAGCGCCAGGCGCAGGGTCAGCATCAGGGATTTGAGGTAATAGGGTTCCAGCAACTGGGCGTAGCTGGCCAGGCTGAACCCGGACCATTCCGCGCCTTTGGTGCCCACGCTCATGCGCAGTACCAAGAGGCTGGCGGCAATCAGTACGCCAAGAAACAGCATCGACGGCGAGAGGAAAAGCCAGGCGCGCGTCGTTGGCGAAACACCCCGAGCGGCGCGCACGGGAGCGGCACTCACCGGATGGGTCAGAGGTTGGTGTTCCATAGCAAAGGGTCTCGTCAATGGAAAGCAGCTGACAAACACAAGACCTGAAAGCACAGCGTTTCTAATGTGGGAGCGGGCTTGCTCGCGAAGAGGCCGTGTCAGCCGACATCAATGTTGAATGTCACACCGCATTCGCGAGCAAGCCCGCTCCCACATTTGATTTGTGGCGCTTCAAGGGCTTGCGAGCGGCACTCGATCAGGAAGAAAAGATTTCCGTGTAACGACGAATCCATTGGTCATGCACAGTCGCAAGGAAGGCGTTGTCGTGCATGATCGCCTTCTCGGCAATCTGCTCCGGCGTGAGGATGTACGGGCTCTTGCGCGCTTCGGCGGAGATGATCGCCTTGGCGTTGACCGGGCCGTTGTAGATGTCTTCAGCCATCTTGCCCTGCACCAGTGGGTCCAGGGAGTGGTTGATGAAGGCATAGGCCATGTCGGTATCGCCCGGACGGTTCTTCGGCATCACCGAGAGCATCAGGTCGGTGTAGAAACCTTCCTTCATGCCAAAGGTCGCGCCCAGGCCGTAGTTCGGATCGCGGATCTGTTTCGGGAAGAACGCCGGTGCGTACAGGCCACCCATGTCCAGGGAACCGGTGCGGAACAGTTCGGCGATCTGGTTCGGGTTTTCACCCAGGGTCACCACACGATCTTTCAGCTCGGCGAGTTTCTTGAAGCCAGGTTCGATGTTGTGCTCGTCACCACCGGCCAGTTTGGCGGCGATGATGATCAGGTCCATGGCCTCGGTCCAGTTCGGCGGTGGCAGGAAGATGTTCGGCGCCGCGTCGGCATCCCACAAGGAGGCGTAGCTGGTCGGGGCTTCTTTCTGGGTGCGGGTGCTGTAGACCAGGCTGTTGCACCACAGCAGGTAACCGATACCGTGGCCATTGGCGCCGGTGCGGTATTTCTCCGGTACATCGACCAGGTTGGGAATGCGGTTGAGGTCAGGTTTTTCCAGCAGGTTGGCGGCAGCCAGACCTTCGGCGCCCACGCCTGCCAGGGTGATGATGTCGTACTGCGGACGATCACCGCCGGCCTTGAGTTTGGCGACCATTTCCGAGGTACTGCCGGTGCGGTCAGCGATGACCTTGCAGCCGTACTTGTCTTCGAACGTCGCGGCGATGTTGCGCAGTGCAGCCAGGCCGGTGTCATCGGACCAGGTGAGCAAACGCAGGGTCTTGCCGGCAAAGCGTGTGTCGCTGGCATTGGCCTTGATGAACGGCATGCTCATGGCTGCCGCTGCAACCGAGGCTACGCCCACGGTCTTGATGAATTGACGTCTGTTCAGATCATGCTCGCCCATTACGGACTCCCTTTGTTTTTGTAGGTATAAGGCAGGTCGAAACTGTTGCATCCGCGCGACCGGATCAGCGTTGGCCCCTCTATTTTCGGGGGGTTGGCTGAGCCAGCGAGTTCATCCTGAGGTTGTGTAAAACAGCTGACTATCGATAAAAACTCATTGAAGCCATGACGCCAGTGCATGCCTCATGTAGGAGCGAGCTTGCTCGCGATGGGTGCACTGGCGCCGCGTACATTCAGGCGCCCCACGTCATCGTTGACGTCCATCGCGAGCAAGCTCGCTCCTACACAGTGATCGGTGTCAGACGGCCCGGATCACGTGTTTGATTTCCTGGAAAGCCTGCAAGCCCCAGGGCCCCAATTCGCGGCCGATGCTGCTCTGCTTGTAGCCGCCCCAGGCGGTCTGCGGGAAGATCACCTGCGGTGCGTTGATCCACACAAGCCCCGCCTGCAAAGCATTGGCGACGCGGTCGGCGGTCTCGGCATTGCGCGTGACCACACTGGCGACCAGGCCGAACTGGCTGTCGTTGGCCAGGGCAATCGCCTCGGCTTCAGAGGCGAAACTGCGCACGCAGATCACCGGGCCGAAAATCTCTTCACACCACAACGCACTGTCGAGGGGCACTTCGGTGAAAACTGTCGGCTGCAAAAAATATCCGCGCGGCAGGTCCGCCGGGCGATTGCCACCGCAAACCAGTTTGGCGCCGGCGCTCAAACCACGATCGATGTGGCCCAATACGCGCTGGTATTGCGCCTGATTGACCAGCGCGCCCATTTCCACGTTGGGGTCGAACGGGTCGGCCACGCGAATCGCTTCGGCACGGGCCTTCACGCGGCTGAGGAATTCATCGGCCAGCTCATCGGCGACCAGCACGCGGCTGGTGGCGGAGCACATCTGCCCGGCGTTGAAGAAACCACCGCCGCAAGCCACTTCCACCGCCAGGTCGAGATCGGCATCGGCCAGCACCAGCAGCGATGATTTGCCGCCCAGTTCCAGGCTCACGCCTTTGACGGTTTCCGCCGCCCGCTGCATGACCTGCACGCCAACGGCGTTGCTGCCAGTGAAGGAAATTTTCGCGATACGCGGATCCGCCGACAATGGCGCGCCAACGGCCAGGCCGGTGCCACACACCAGATTGAACACGCCCGCCGGCAAGCCGGCTTCTGCGATGATCGTTGCCAGTTCCAGCTCTGGCAGCGGCGTGACTTCCGAAGGCTTGAGCACCACGCAGCAACCGGCGGCCAGGGCCGGGGCGAGTTTCCAGGCGGTGGTGACCATCGGGAAGTTCCACGGCACGATCAGGCCGACTACGCCGCACGGCTCGCGGCGCAAACGCGCACTGAAGTCGTCGCTCGGCAATTCGATGGCGCTGTCCTGTTTCGCGTCCAGCCCTTCAGCCAGACCGGCGTAGTACTCGAACGTGGCGATCACGTCATCGACGTCGATCGCGGCTTCGAATTGCGGCTTGCCGTTGTTGCTCGACTGCAAGTGCATCAGTTTTTCACGGTTGGCCTGCACGCCCGCGGCAATTTTGCGCAGGATGGCAGCGCGTTCGGCGCCGCTGGTTTTCGACCAGCCGGCGAACGCCTGGGTCGCCGCACTCACCGCTTGATCAACTGCACGCTCATCGCCGCCATTGACCGTGGTCAACAGGGCTTCGGTCGCCGGGTTGATCACGCGCAGGTGTTCATTGCCGGCCGACCATTGGCCGTTGATGTACAGGCCATCCAGGGTAGTCGGGAACGTCATTTCGACACCGCCTTCATCCACTCGGCCTGGTCGATTTCAATCAGGGTCGGGCCCTGGCGATCGTGGGCCACACGCAATGCGCCGCGCAATTGCTCGACACTGCTGACGGCTTCGGCCGCACAGCCCAAGGCCTTGGCTACACCGATGAAGTCCGGGGTGTAGATGTCCACGCCGACCGGCTCGATGGCACGGTTGACCATGTATTTCTTGATCTCTTCGTAACCCTGGTTATTCCACAGCAGCACGATGACCGGAGTGCGCGCTTCAACGGCGCTGGCCAGTTCCGGCAGGGTGAACTGCAGACCGCCGTCACCGATCAGGCACACCACTGGCGGGCGAGCACCGTCTTTAGCGCTGCCGCCGAGCCAGGCACCAATCGCCGCCGGCAAGGCGTAACCGAGGGTGCCGTAACCGGTGGACGAATTGAACCAGCGACGCGGACGCTCCGGGTTGAACGTCAGGTTGCCGGTGTATACCGGTTGGGTCGAATCACCGACGAACACCGCGTCCGGCAGCTCGTGCAGGACGGTTTCAAGGAAACGGGTCTGGGCCAGGGTCGGTGCGTCCCAGGTGGTGGCCAGGTCTTCACGCAGACGAGCGGCCCGTACCTGGCCCCAATCGTTGCCGCGTTCGGCCAGAGACTTGTGCGACAAGGCGCTGAGCAAGGCCTGGGCGGCGTTGCGCGAGTCGGCCACCAGCGCCACGTGCGGCGGGTAATTGCGCACGGTCTGGTCCGGGTCAATGTCCACGCGCAGCAACTTGCCAGGAATCTCGAAGCCACCGGCGAAGGTCACGTCGTAGTCGGTCTCGGCCAGTTCGGTGCCGATGGCCAGGACCACGTCGGCCTCGGCGACCAGCGCCCGGGTGGCGACCAGGCTCTGGGTCGACCCGATCAGCAACGGGTGGCCGGAGGCAAGCATGCCCTTGGCATTGATGGTCAGGGCGACCGGCGCGTCCAGCAACTCGGCCAGCGCAGTCAGCTCGGCCGCCGCGTCGATGGCACCGCCACCGGCGAGAATCAGCGGACGCTTGGCGTTGGCCAGCAATTCGGTCATGCGCGACACGGCACTCGGCGAAGCACCGGCGCGGTCGATGTTGACCGGCAGGCTGCTGAGCAGCTCGTCAGCGTCTTCGACCAACACGTCCAATGGAATTTCAATGTGCACCGGACGCGGACGGCCTGCCTGGAACAGCGCAAAGGCGCGAGCCAGCACAACCGGTAATTCCGACGCCGACATCAGGGTGTGGGAGAACGCCGCGACACCGGCGCACAGTGCGCCCTGGTTCGGCAGTTCATGCAGCTTGCCGCGACCGCCGCCCAACTGGCTGCGCGATTGCACGCTGGAGATCACCAGCATCGGGATCGAATCGGCGTAGGCCTGGCCCATGGCGGTGGTGATGTTGGTCATGCCAGGGCCGGTGATGATGAAGCACACGCCGGGTTTGCCGCTGGTGCGGGCGTAGCCGTCGGCCATGAAGCCGGCGCCCTGCTCATGGCGCGGCGTCACGTGGTTGATGCTCGAACGGGCCAGCCCGCGATACAGCTCCACGGTATGAACCCCCGGAATGCCGAACACCTGCTCGACTCCGTAGTTTTCGAGTAACTTGACCAATACTTCGCCGCACGTCGCCATGTCTTTGCCCTTTTTGTTCGTTTGAGACGCCGGGCATGCGCTGTGTTTATGATGGATTCGCAGGCCCGGGAATGGCCTCATTGGAACGGGCGACACGTAGCCGCAACAATGGATAAAAAGTCATACTAGCCATGTCCTCACGTCATACCTTGGATCCCAATGAAACGACTGCCTCCCCTGCCGGCGCTGCACACTTTTCTGATTACCGCGCAGTGCTGCAATTTCACCCGGGCCGCCGAACAACTGCACATCACCCAGGGCGCAGTCAGCCGCCAGATCGCCGGGCTGGAAGATCACCTGGGTTATGAGCTGTTCATTCGCCAGGCCCGAGGCCTGGACCTGACTGCCGAAGGACGGGAGTGGTTGCCCCGGGTGCAGCAGATTTTCGGCCTGATCGACGAGGCCGTGGAACAGATCGGCGAGAAGCGCGAAACCCTGCAACTCAAGGCACCGACCTGCGTCATGCGCTGGTTGCTGCCGCGCCTGCTGCAATGGCAAAGGGAACGCCCGGACGTGCCGGTGGAACTGACCACCACGGTCAAGCATGGCGTGGATTTTCATCTCGAACAGTTCGATGCGGCGGTGATGTACGGCGCACCGCCGGACCATTCATTGATGTCGCAAAAACTCTTCGATGAACAACTCACGCCGGTGTGCTCCAGACCGATGCTCGAAGGCCCCATGCCCCTGCAGACACCCGCCGATCTGCAACAACACCTGCTGCTGCACCCAACCCGCGATGAACGGGACTGGAAGGCCTGGTTGAAGGCCGCGGATGTGAATTTGACCAATGTGGGCAAGGGCCAGCATTTCGAAACACTGGACCTGGCGATGTCGATGGCGTCCCAGGGAACGGGGGTGGCGATTGGCGACTGGTCGCTGATCGGCGATGACCTGAGTGCCGGGCGGCTGGTCACGCCATTCGAATTGAAGGTGAAAACAGGTCTTGCGTATTACCTGGTGTTCCCGGAAAAACCCGGGCCTTCGCCCAAACTGCGCGAACTGATGGAGTGGTTGGTGGAACAGGCGCGATGAACCTTGGCGTTGGCCCATTCAATCGGACAGGCCATGCGCGAAGCATGGCCTTTTGCTGATATCACCACTCAGCTTTTTTTGATGGACTTCAAGTAATTCAAGAATACTTCAAAACGCTCGGCAGTGCCCTTCAATGTCGGCACATCTGCGATCGATTTGGGGTTGTTTACCCGGAGAAAATCCGAGTATGCCTCAGCGACCTTTGCGACTTGCTCCGACCAACTTGAAAGTACCGAATCCAATGCGCCCAGTTCATCCAACGCACCGAGCTTGCGCTGCAACTCGCATATTTGTAATTGATCCGACTTGATGCTGGCGTTCAGCTCGTTCATTCTCTCACGCACTGCGTCCCGCGCTTGGGCGAGGTCGGTGAATTGACGCCCCCGGTCGAGCGCTTCAAAGTTACCTTGAAGCTTGTTCAATACTAGCTTCAAGAATTCCTTATCCGGTTTCCCGGTGGCAACCAACTTTATTGCGGCCTCGATTTCTTCTGCACTTGGCAGCAGACTACTGACAATATCCCGCCAGCCCGGGGCCTTGAATTTCTGGATAGCGTCGTCGATAAACTGCTTATCCTTCTTTAACGTCTCCAGGTCGCCCTCGTCAGCCCCGATGCGCTGTTCAATAGCGTTCACTTCACTATCAAAGGTACGACGTAAACTAATGGTCGACTCGGCAAAACGGGTCGCAACAAAATCTTCGGTTACCCGAACTAAATATTTATTGGCAACCACTAATGCGATCTGAGACTCAGCAACCCGTGCGACCCCATGCTCCAGCATCCGACTAACGTGCTCATCTTTCTGCAAGGCAGTCAATGCAATATTGCTATTCAGTTCCTCAATACTTGCCAACGTTTCTTCCAAGCCAGAGTTGGCCAATAACGCAGCAACCTTCTTGACATCATCAAACAACTGCTGATGTGCATCATTCAGCTCACTACTGACACTCAATAATTTCTCACGTGACGAGGGCAAAAAATCAAATCCGCCGTCACTCACACTCATATTCAATCGATCCTTGGCACGTCTCATTGCGCCGGTATCGGGCACCACATAATGATTACTTGTAATAGTTTCATGGTCTTTCATAGCAGAGTTCCTCCTTGAACCATAGTATTTACTTACCCTCAACAACCTGATTAAAAACCGTAGACAGCGCGTGAGCATGCCCTTGAATAGTTCTCCACGGATTAAAAATCGCCTGAAGGTTCAGCACCAACAAAATCAAATCCATCTCACTCGCGCCGTCTTCGAACCCTTCCAAAGACACACCCAGACTATTCCAGACAATACCGAGTACATCCTCAATGCATTTGATACCAATTTCAGCATCTTTCATTAATGCATGCATCTCGGAAAAATTTGTCGTCAGCGTTATTAAACTTTGAGACAGGCGAGCAGCCGACATCTGAACAACCAATCGATTCTTTTGCTCTAGCAATTCATTTTTCTGCGCTCTGGTTTTTTCAGCTTCGGCGCCGAATATACCGCCTGTCACTATCAGACCCAGTGGACCGAATACCAAACCAGCAAAGGCATACCCTACCTGATAGTCATACTCTGTTTGCTTTTCAGCAATTGTCTCATCAAGCTCTTTTATTTGTTTACGAAGTGCATCAACACCTTCATTTTTGTCGATGTTCGCCTCATCGACAGCGTTCATTTTGAGTGAAAGCTTGATCAATAACTCGTCCGATATCTTTCGAGAAAACTCAATAGCCAAAGCATTGACATCAGCAACCGCAAGGTAAAATTCCGCAACATCTTTTCTTGCAAACTTAAGGGCCCTATGGAGGCTTTCAACACGCTTTGTTTCGGTACTACTAAGTGGAATTGACGCTAGTTGTTTTTTTTCATCATCACTCAGTGAATCTATATTGCCTTCCACGCGCCTGTAGGTTTCGGATGCCTTCAAGAGATTGATGATCGCCGATCCGCTTTCAAAAAAATTTCTGGCAAACAAGTCCAGTCTGTTTCCGATGTTTTTAGTCTCTCGCTCCAAGGTTGCCCAAGATAAAGCATGCGAATGAATTTCCTGATAGAACTGCTGCATGCTTGTCGGTTCAAGCAGCGGATGCCCTGCGTTTTTGTACCCAAGATAATTTTCAATATCACCGATATTGACTGGCAACGAAAGCCCAGCACGAACATAACGCTTAATCATTACCACATGATTTTTTTTGACAATAAATGTTTCATCATCAATATTTTCCGCCTTTTTTTCAAAGTATTGCACAGGTACAAATCTGGCAGCATCAACTATGCTATTAATACCTTCCAACTGTGAAAGAACCTGTTCCCCCGTGACCTCCAATTCCTTGGCAGCCGTCTCCAGATCAATTTCCATATATTCCCCACGATTGAGTTAATATTCATACGCATCACAAAGCAACGAATAGAGCTCATGACCATAGAATAATACCCCCCCCAACAACCGACCTACTATCATCCGCCCACACCAAACTACGTAGGACTTATCACCACCGATTAAAAATCGCTCAAATAAAAACAACCTCAAACCCAACTACATCAGAGATATTTATATACCCCACCAATACACATGGAACTTTTATCATTTATGCGAACTCTCAAGACGTTCAAAAAACGCCCACACAACAAAAAACACGAAGTACATTTCATTGTCGACGGGGAAAATGACCTGAGCTTCGAGCTACTATTGAATTTTATGTTTCCTACACAAACACCCCGAACATTCGAGGTGTTTGTACAAGTCTATTCCCACCTGCGTGGGAACAATTAGCGACTTACCACTTCATCTCGCCCTTGGCGACTTTGGCGCTCAGTTCCAGGGAGCTTTCATCGCCCAGTGCCGGGAAGCGTTTTTTCATTGCCGCAATCAGTTCAGCAGAATCCCTGGCCTTGGCAGTTTCTTCGTCGAAGGCCTTGATGTAATTGGCGGTGAACTGCACGGCGGCCAGGGAGCGACCGCTCTCGCCGAGGTAATGGCCCGGCACCACGACCTGCGGTTTCAGGGTTTCAATGGAATGCAGCGTAGCCAACCAATCGGCATGGGACTGCGGCGTTTGCGTATCGGCCATCCACACGTGGATGTTTTGCGCCACCACAACACCACCGACGACCGCCTTGATCGACGGAATCCACACAAAGCTGCGATCCGGTTGCGGCCCCTCAAGTCCAAGCACCTGCAACTTCTGTCCTTCAAGGACCAGGCTGTCGCCCTTGAGCACGTCCGGCACGATGGTTTTGGCCGGCACATCGGCGCCCATTTTCGGCCCCCAGAAAGCCAGTTTGCCTTCGACGGTTTGCTTGATGTGATCAACGGTCGGCTGCGAGGCGAGGACCTTGGCCTTGGGGAACGCGGCCGTCAGGGTGTCGAGGCCGAAGTAGTAGTCCGGGTCGCCGTGACTGATGTAGATGGTGGTCAATTGCTTGCCGCTGGCGCGGATTTTTTCCACCACCTGCTCGGCCTGGGATTTGCCGAATTGGGCATCCACCAGAATCGCTTCCTTTTCGCCGCTGACCAGCACCGAGGTCACCGGGAAGATGGCTTTTTCGCCAGGGTTGTAGACATCCAGCGTCAGGGGCGAGGCGGCTGCATGGGCGGCGAAGCCGAGGGCGGCACTGGCCAGTAAAACGCGCTTGAGGGTGGTGAAACCGATCATTTGTTGCTCCGTTGTCCGAATGCCGTGCTTGGCGGATGCCCTTTTTTGTAGGAGCGAGCTTGCTCGCGATGGTCGCAAACGATGACGCGTATTTATCGGGGGATACGCGGTGTATTTGAATTCATCGCGAGCAAGCTCGCTCCTACAGGGGAACAGAGCTTAGTTGCCTGACTCGGTACAAAAAATGCGATGCTTGAACATAGTTTGTTTCTGAAAGCGGGCAAATCATGGATCGTCTTCAAGCAATGCGTGTGTTCGTCACGGTGGTCGACCTCGGCAGCCAGTCGGCCGCCGCCGATCACCTGGAGCTGTCACGGCCGGTGGTGTCGCGGTATCTGGCGGAACTGGAAGATTGGGTTGGCGCGCGCCTGATGCATCGCACCACACGCAAGTTGAGCCTGACCGCCGCCGGCAACGAGATCCTGCCCCGCTGCCGGCAGATGCTCGACTTGTCCAGCGACATGCAAGCCGCCGTCAGCGAACCGGACGACGCACCGCGCGGCCTGCTGCGGATCAGTGTCAGCACCTCGTTCGGTCAGGCGCAACTGGCCGATGCCATGGCCGCGTACGTCAAGCGCTACCCCGGCGTCAGCGTCGACATGCAGATGCTCGACCGCACCGTGAACCTGGTGGATGAGCGCATCGACCTGGCGATCCGCACCAGCAACGATCTGGATCCGAACCTGATCGCCCGCCGCCTGACGGTTTGCCGCTCGGTGATCTGCGCTTCCCCTGCTTACTTGCGCGAACATCCGGTGCCGCAACGGGTCGAGGACCTGAGCCTGCACAATTGCCTGACCCACTCCTACTTCGGCAAAAGCCTCTGGCATTTCGAGCAGGACGGCGAGCAGGTTTCAGTACCGGTGCAGGGCAACATCAGCGCCAACGAGGCCAGCACACTGTTGCGCGCAACGATCGCCGGCGCCGGGGTGGCGATGCTGCCCACCTACCAGGCCGGCGTGCACATTCACAGCGGCGAATTGATTCGCCTGCTGCCGGCGGCCGAACCCCGGCAAATGAACGTGTATGCGGTGTATGCCTCACGCAAGCACATGCCGGTGGCGCTGCGCAGCTTGCTGGACTTTCTGGTGCTCAGATTTCCGGAGGTACCGGAGTGGGATGTGGGCCTGTAACCCGATCAATATGTGGGAGCGGGCTTGCTCGCGAAGAGGTCGGTACATCCGACGCAAATTTTGTGCATGAAATACCGCCTTCGCGAGCAAGCCCGCTCCCACAGGGGGCATCAGTATTCTGAATACCGCGCTATTGCTGGCAACCCACCAGCGCTGACCTATGCTCAAAGTAATACCGAAAGGTATTGGTTCAGAGGTCAACGCCATGAACATCAGAACAAGAAGATACCTCGCGATCTTCATCACCTGCGCGGTCACGCTCGGGCTGTATGGCGCTGCCGCCTGGCGCGTCGAGCAACTGCGCAACCAGCCCCGTGAAGCCGCGAGCTGCAACTTCGAGCGCTGCATCCCCCACAACGCCACCCTCAACGCCCTCCGGTAACGAAGGGGGTCAGGCTTCGTTGTCCTGATCGGCCTTCAAGCGGTCACGGAAGGCCTTGGGCGAAATCCCCACACGACGCCGGAACAGGCGCGTGAAGTTGGTCGGATCGGAAAACCCCAACACGTCGGACATTTCATAAATGGTCATGCTGGTGTAGGTCAGCAAGCGCTTGGCCTCCAGCAATTGCCGTTCGTGCATGATCTGCAACGCCGGTTGCCCCGCCAGCTCACGGCAGGTGCCGTTGAGGTGCGACACGGAAATCCCCAGCCGGTGCGCCAGATCCTCGACCTTGACGTGCTGGCGATAAGTCTCTTCCACCAGTTGAATAAAGCCGTTGAGGTATTCCCGGGCCCGCTGCGGTCGCGCCATGGCGGTGCGACGCTGGATCACCTGGCGGCTGACCCACACCACGATTACGCTGACCAGCGAATGCATGAGCATTTCCCGCGCCGGTTGATGGCTGTTGTATTCGCTCTGCAGGGCACTGAACAGGCTGTTGAGGTACTCGGCGTCCTTGCCTGCCGGGTAACTTTCGGCCTGGGCCAGGGCATTGACCGAGTGTCCCAACTGCATCTGCAGATGGGCGATCAGCGGCGCGGCCAGGGTCACGACAAAGCCCTCCACGTCTTCGCAAAAGCGAAAGCCATGAACCGACAGCGGTGGCAGGATCTGGATCCCCGGTTCCACCAGTTGCGTACGTTGGCCTTCGATTTCAAGCTCTGCCTGACCTTTGAATACGAAGAGCAGTTGGCATAAATCAGCGTGGCGGTGGGGTTTGATTTCCCAATGATGTTCGCGGCTGCGTTTGGAAATGGTCTCACAGTGCAGCAAGTCCGGGGTCGGCCAATCCAGGCTTTCACCGTAGAGCTTGAACACCGGAATCGAAGGCAGGTCAGGCTTGTTCATCACTTCAATCCAGGCCTCGGAGTTTGATGGCGGGCGATAATCGCACCGATTGGCAGAATGTACAGCTTTCGGCTCAGTTTTCACCTTCAATTGACAGACTCGCAAGGGAAAAATGCAAGCACTCGATCCATAAAAATCATTCACCGCCCCTGGTCGCGTGAAGCTTGCGAGTCATAAAAACAATGAAAACGCTGAAAACCCAGGTCGCCATCATTGGTGCCGGCCCTTCAGGCTTGTTGCTCGGCCAATTGCTGCACAACGCCGGTATCGACACCCTCATTCTCGAACGTCAGACCCCAGACTATGTACTGGACCGAATCCGCGCCGGCGTGCTTGAACAAGGCATGGTAGAGCTGTTGCGCCAGGCCGGCGTGAGTCAGCGCATGGACGCCGAGGGGCTGGTGCATGGCGGCTTCGAACTGGCCCTCGACGGGCGCCAGGTGCACATCGATCTGCACGCCCTCACGGGTGGCAAAACCGTGATGATCTACGGCCAGACCGAGGTCACCCGGGACCTGATGGCCGCCCGTCGGGAGGCCGGCGCGCAAACGATTTACCAGGCAGCCAACGTCGTTCCACACGGTATGAAAACCGATGAAGCCTTTGTCACTTTTGAGAAAGATGGTGAGACCTGGCGACTCGATTGCGACTATATCGCCGGTTGCGACGGCTTCCATGGCGTGGCGCGGCAATCGATTCCTGCCGAGAGCCTGAAAGTCTTCGAACGGATCTACCCCTTCGGCTGGCTCGGGATCCTGGCCGATACCCCACCGGTCCACGACGAACTGGTCTACGCCCGCCATGAGCGTGGTTTTGCCCTGTGCAGCATGCGCTCGCCGACACGCACCCGTTACTACCTTCAAGTACCCACCAGCGATCATGTCGATAACTGGTCGGATCAACGCTTCTGGGATGAACTCAAGACGCGGTTGCCACAAGCGTTGGCAGACAAACTGGTGACCGGCCCGTCCATCGAAAAAAGCATCGCGCCGCTGCGCAGCTTCGTGGTCGAACCGATGCAATACGGGCGGATGTTCCTGGTCGGCGATGCGGCGCACATCGTTCCGCCCACCGGCGCCAAGGGCCTGAACCTGGCAGCCAGCGATGTGAGTACGCTGTTCAATATCCTGCTCAAGGTTTACCGTGAAAAACGCGTTGATCTGCTGGAGAAATACTCGCAAATCTGCCTGCGCCGGGTGTGGAAGGCCGAGCGGTTTTCCTGGTGGATGACCTCGATGCTGCACCGTTTCGAGGACCACGATGCCTTTAGCCAGCGCATTGCCGAGTCGGAACTGGACTATTTCATCGGTTCCGAGGCGGGTCGAAAAACCATTGCGGAAAACTACGTCGGGCTTCCTTATGAGGCTATCGAATAGCCTGCTATCGACTTACACTGGCGAGCATCCCCGCTCGCCTTGCCTCGTGCGGGTCAATCAATGCCCGCAGGTTTTCCCGTGACCAATCTCCATCAGCCTGAAACGCCCAAACCCGCCATCCGCAGCGTGCTGATCGCGCTGATGCTGGCGATCTTTCTCGGGGCGCTGGACCAGACCATCGTCGCCGTGTCGATGCCGGCCATCTCCGCACAGTTCAAGGACGTCAGCCTGCTGGCCTGGGTGATTTCCGGCTACATGGTGGCCATGACCGTGGCGGTGCCGATCTACGGCAAATTGGGCGACCTGTACGGGCGGCGCAAGTTGATGCTGTTCGGCATGGGCCTGTTCACCCTGGCGTCGGTGTTCTGCGGTATGGCCCAGAGCATGGAGCAACTGGTTCTGGCGCGGATCTTCCAGGGCATCGGGGCCGGCGGAATGATTTCGGTGAGCCAGGCGATCATCGGTGACATCGTGCCGCCACGGGAGCGCGGTCGTTATCAGGGTTATTTCAGCAGCATGTACGCGGTGGCCAGCGTGGCCGGCCCGGTGCTCGGCGGTTACATGACCGAATACCTGTCCTGGCGCTGGGTGTTCCTGATCAACCTGCCGCTGGGCCTCGGTGCCTGGCTGGTGGCCCATCGCACGCTGGTGGGCCTGCCGGTTCCGCAACGCAAACCGGTCATCGACTACCTGGGCACCGTGTTGATGATCATAGGGCTGACGGCATTGTTGCTGGGCATCACGCAGGTCGGTCAGGGTCATTCCTGGCGCAGTGCCGAAGTGCTGGCGCTGCTCGCTTGTGCGGTACTGGTGCTTGGACTGTTCGTGGCGCACGAGCGGCGGGCACGGGAGCCGTTGCTGCCCATGCATCTGTTCGCCAACCGCCCTGCGATCCTGTGCTGGTGCACGATTTTCTTCACCAGTTTCCAGGCCATCTCGCTGATCGTATTGATGCCGCTGCGCTTCCAGAGCGTCACCGGCGCCGGGGCCGACAGCGCGGCCCTGCACCTGCTGCCGCTGGCCATGGGCTTGCCGATTGGCGCGTATTTCGCCGGCCGCCGCACCTCCGTGACCGGACGCTACAAACCGATGATCCTCACCGGCGCCTCGCTGATGCCCATCGCGATTACCGGCATGGCATTCAGCCCACCGCAGGCGTTCGTCGTGAGCAGCTTGTTCATGCTGCTCTGCGGGATTGCCTCAGGCATGCAGTTCCCGACATCGTTGGTCGGCACGCAGAACTCGGTGGACCAGCGAGACATAGGCGTCGCCACCAGCACCACCAACCTGTTCCGTTCGCTGGGCGGTGCCGTGGGTGTGGCGTTGATGTCGGCGCTGCTGCTGGCTTTGTTGCAGGATTCAAGTTTTGCGCACCTGGCCGGCTCGTCGCTGATTGCCGAAGGCAGTTCGGGGAATGTGTTGCTCGACGGATTGAACGCCGCACCGGGTGAGGCGCAGAACGCCTTGCGTGCTGAATTGCTGCTGACGTTCCGGCACTTGCTGACGGTCAGTGCGGTGGTGTCGTTGCTGGGGCTGGCGGCGGCGATTGCCATGCCGAACATGTTGTTGCGCGGGCGCGAGGACAAGGTTCGATAGGTAGACCGAGTTGCCTGTATTCGCGAGCAAGCCCGCTCCCACAGTTGACCGCGTGCTGATGAAGAACTCGGTCTAATGTGGGAGCGGGCTTGCTCCGGGCGGCGTTCCGACGAAGGCGTCCTCATTGAAACCCTAAAATCAAGGGCTGTAATACCCCACAGCCACCAGAAAATGCCCGACCTTCTTCAGGTAGGCATGCTTGTTCTCGACCTTGCCGGTCACCGGGTTTTTCCAGCGGTATTCGTATTCGCCGTAATCCTGTTTGGCCATCAACGCCAGAATCGGCTCGCCCACCGGCTTGCCTTCCGGGTCTTCGATCTTGCTGAAGTCGGTATTGATCAGCCGCAGGTTGGTGCCGTGGGCCACATAACGCCGGGTGTCCAGGTCGACGACAAACACATACAGGTCATCCTGCAGGTAGCCGCCCTTGAGGGAATTGATCGCCGTCAGGGTGCCCCTTTCGTCCCTGGCCAGATCGGTTGCCGCTTTGTTCAGCAAGGCCATGGCCTGTTCAGCGGAGGCTCGGGGCAGGTAATAACCGACCGCCAGAATCCTCTGGCCGATGCGCTGGTAGTAGACATGCTTGCGCTCGACCTTGCCGTCGCTCCAGTTCTGCCAGCGATACTCCGCCTGCTGAATGCCATTGCCCTCCGGCACCTTCAGGGCGTCCTTGAAGGTTTTCTGCAAGTCCGGAGCCAGCACTTGCGACACGTCCCGGCCAATCAACGCCGACGACGGTCCGCCGCTGGCTAGCATCACGCCCTTGGTGTCGAGCACAAAGACGTAACGGTCCTTGTCGACAAACTCGCCCTGGCGACTGAACGCCGCAAAGGCCTTGTCGCCGTTCTGATGGTAGTAGGCCAAGGCTTTTTCCAGCAGAGCGATGGCCGCCTTGCTGTCATCCTTTTCCGTCCCGGCGGCTTGTGCCTGGCCCAGGCACAGTAAAAACATGCCGAACAGCAAGGCGGACTTATGCAGAAACCCCATTGCGCATCCCTCGTTCCTGATGGTGTTTCAAGAGCGTAGACGGCAATGGGGGAGGCATGGATATTCAGGAAAACAACGGAATGCTGTGGTGCGCTGGGCTTTTGTGGCGAGGGGGCTTGCCCCCGTTGGGTGGCGAAGCCGCCCCAAATCCATTCGCCGCGGTTTGCCAGATAAACCCCGGTACCTGATTTACGACTGCTGCGCAGCCGAACGGGGTGGTGCGGCATTCCGACAAGCCCCCTCGCCACAGCAAGCCCCCTCGCCACAAGTGCTCGTATTACTGCCGGGCGCGCAACTGCTGTTGCAGGTTCTGGATCTGCGCCTGAAGGGTATTGATGTTGCGGGTGACCTGGCTGCGGAAGGCATCGAACTCAGCGGTATTGGTCGCGCCCGGTGCGGCGGCCGGACGGTTGTCCTGCACGCTCTTGAGCACGACGATATCTTGCTCGAGACGCTCGATGGCAGCGCTCGGGTTGCCTTGCTTCTTCAGGGCGACGATATCGGCACCCAGGCTTTTCAACTGTGCATCGAATTTTTCCGAGTCGGACGGAGCACTTTTCAGGGCGGCCACTTCAGCACTCAAGGCTTTGACCTCAGCCTGCAACTGCGTATTGACCGCCTGATGTTCGGTGCCCTGGGCAGTCATCAGTGCAAGGCGCTTGTCCACTTCGGTAGTTTGCGCAGTCATTTGCGCCAGCCGCTTGTCCAGGTCCGAGGCCTGGCCGGCCACACCTTGCTGCTGGGTGCTCTGATCCTGGAGCTTGCCTTCCAGCTGGCGGATTTGCAGCTTCAAGGCCTCGCTGTCGGTGGTGACACTGGTCTGGCTGGCCACGACCTTTCCGGAAATGTCCTGCAGGCGCCCTGCCGCTTCCTCGCTGATTCGCGCGAAACTTTCCTGGGTCGCCACCAGTTGCTGTTCCATCAGGGAGATCTGCTGAAAGCTCCACCAGGCCAGGCCCGCGAACGCAAAGAACAACGCCCCGACCAACGCCCACAGGGGACCGGTACTCGCCGCCTTGACCTTCACCACCGGCGCCGTGCGCGAATGCACGACCGTGCGAGCAGTGGGCGGATAATCGTCATCGAGAACGTCTGCACGCAAGCTCGGTACATCGTCGAAGTCGTCGTTGGCATCGTTTCGCATGGACATTGAATCAACCTTTGTGAATCACATAATGGCTTTATGCCGCGCAGTATAAACCCCACTGCCGCAACCATTGACCCCCAAGCCCGTATCCGGTTCAGAAATGGCGCGCTGTTCGAGCCTCAGCGAATATCCTGCGCCTTCCACCAGCCACAGAATTCATCAAGCGCCGTCCAGAGGCTGACCTTGGGATCGTAATCCAGATAATGCCGGGCGCGACTGATGTCCAGGGTGAAATTTTTGTTCATGACTTGCATGCCCAGGCGCGACAGCGTCGGTTCGGGACGCCCCGGCCACACCTTGCACACGCCCTCGTTGAGCGCCGCCACGCTGTAGCCCAGGCCGTAGGAACGGTAACGGGTGACCTGTGGGACGTCCATTTTGCGCATGACGTAATTAACCACGTCCCACAAAGGAATCGGCGTGCCGTTGCTGATGTTGTAAGCCTTGCCCAGCGCGGAACCGCTGGCCAGCAAACTGCTGAGCAACGCCTCGTTGAGGTTTTGCACGCTGGTGAAATCCACTTTGTTCAGACCGTTGCCGATGATTGCCAGGCGCCCCTTGCGCTGCATGTTCAACAGGCGCGGGAAGATGCTCATGTCGCCGGCCCCGGTCACGAAACGCGGGCGCAGGGCCAGGGTTTCGAGACCGAACTCCTGGGCGCCGAAGACTTTTTGCTCGGCCAGGTACTTGGTGGCGGCATAAGGGTGTTTGAAGCGCTTGGGCACCTGCTCTTCGGTCAGGCCCAGGTGGTCTCGACCATCGAAATAGATCGACGGCGACGACAAATGCACCAGTCGGCGTACCCGTTGCTTGAGGCAGGCTTCGACCACGTTCTCGGTGACCTGGACGTTGCCCTGATGGAAATCCTGATAACGCCCCCATAAACCGACGGCACCGGCGCAATGCACCACGGCCTCGACGTCCGAACACAGTTCGCGCGCCAGTTCCGGGTCGCTCAAGTCGCCCTGGATGAATTCGGCCCCGCGGCGTACCAGATGCTCCACACTCTCGGCCCGGCGACCGTTGACCCGCACGTCCAGGCCCTGCTCCAGGGCAAAACGCGCAAAGCGTCCGCCGATGAAGCCGCTTGCGCCGGTAACCAGAATCTTCATGAATTGCTCCAACAAATGCAGCCGCGAGCTTCAAGCGGCAAGCTGCAAGTTAAAAACGGACCGCAAGCGCTTCACTTGCAGCTTGCAGCTTGCAGCTTGACGCTTAAGGCTGCTCCCAGGGCACCAGACATTGCTTGGATGCGCTGACCAATTGATCGGTGAGCAGCCCCAGCAACTGACCGCCATTACGCCAATGATGCCAGTACAGCGGCACATCGATCGGCTTATCTGGCAATAACTCCCGCAACACGCCCCTTTCAAGTTGCTCGCGTACCTGCAGTTCCGGAACCAGGCCCCAGCCCAGGCCGGCTTCGGTCAATCGAATAAAGCCTTCCGACGACGGGCATAAATGGTGTTCGAAACCACCCTCGACGCCGAGGGACGCAAGATACCGATGCTGCAGGAAATCGTCCGGCCCAAACACCAGCGCCGGGGTGCGGGCCAACTGATCGGCGCGTACGCCTTGCGGAAAATGCCGGGCAATAAAGGCCGGGCTGGCCAGCGCACGGTAACGCATGGCTCCCAGCAGCACGCTGCGCGCGCCTGCCACCGGACGCTCGCTGGCGCAGACACAGGCTGCCACCTCGCCAGCGCGCATGCGCTTGAGGCCGACGGTCTGGTCTTCGACCACCAGATCCATCAACAGATGCTGTTGCGCGCAAAACTCCCCCACCGCCTGCGCCCACCAGGTGGCCAGGCTGTCGGCGTTCAGGGCGATCCGCAGGCGTTCCGGCAGGCCCTCTTCATCCAGTGCCGGCACCAGGCTTTGCAAATCCCGTTCAAGCAAGCGCACCTGCTGCACGTGGTTGAGCAACCGCCGACCGATTTCCGTCGGCGTTGGCGGTGTAGCTCGCACCAGCACCGGCTGGCCAACCCGCGCTTCCAGCAGCTTGATGCGCTGGGATATCGCCGACTGCGACAGGCCCAGCACCTGGGCGGCCCGTTCAAAACCGGCTTGTTCGACCACGGCGGCCAAGGCAGAAAGCAATTTATAGTCGAACATCAGTTTTCCTAATGAGCGATCAGCAAGATTGGTTTTTCTTATACAGCTTTCACAGGGACAATGACCAGCAAGAACTCTTGAACAAGGAACACCACATGGCTGGCGAAACTTCATTGGCAACGCTGCTGCGCAGCATGAGCCCGCAACTCAATGCCGGCGAATACGTGTTCTGCACCCTGCGCGACGGCCAGTTGCCTGCAGACCTGGAGATTGTCGGCAGCTTCCGCGAGCAGGAAGGCCTGACCGTGATACTCGAACGCTCCCAAGCCGAAAAAGCCGGGTTCAGCTTCGACTACGTCGCCGCCTGGATCACCCTGAACGTGCATTCGGCACTCGAAGCGGTTGGCCTGACCGCCGCGTTCGCCACGGCATTGGGCAAGGCCGGCATCAGTTGCAACGTGATTGCCGGCTACTACCACGACCATTTGTTTGTCGGCCAGGCCGACGCCGACCGTGCCCTGCAGGTGCTGCGGGATCTGGCAGCCAACGCGGAGTAAAAAATCATGTGGCAAAGTTATATGAACGGCCTGTTGGTGGCCTTTGGCTTGATCATGGCGATCGGCACCCAGAATGCGTTTGTCCTCGCGCAAAGCCTGCGGCGTGAACATCACCTGCCGGTCGCGGCACTCTGCGTGGCCTGCGACGCCCTGCTGGTGGCGGCCGGGGTGTTCGGCCTGGCGACGGTATTGGCACAGAACCCGACATTGCTGGCCATCGCCCGCTGGGGCGGTGCAGCGTTTCTGTTGTGGTATGGCACCCAGGCACTGCGCCGGGCCTTTTCGAAACAGAGCCTTGAGCAGGGCGAGGGTCAGACCGTACGCTCGCTGCGGGCGGTCATGCTCAGCGCACTGGCGGTGACCTTGCTCAACCCGCACGTCTACCTGGACACCGTCTTGCTGATCGGCTCCCTGGGCGCACAACAAACCGAGCCCGGCGCTTATGTGGTCGGCGCGGCCAGTGCCTCGCTGCTGTGGTTCTTCACCCTGGCGCTGGGCGCGGCCTGGCTGGCACCCTGGCTCGCCCGCCCCGGTACCTGGCGAATTCTCGATCTGTTGGTGGCGGTGATGATGTTTGCCGTAGCGCTGCAATTGATCGCGGCCATCTGATTGGCGGAACCTCTATTCCACACAGTTGTTGCGTGGTTATGCCGCCCCCCCGGTGCTATGATCCGACTCCCTGCGCCGCAAAGAGTACAAACTCCCCGGCGCTTGTCTGGCCGCCCGTGATCGGCCTTGCGCTCACCGCAACTGACCTGATTAGGAGAATCATCATGGCTTTCGAATTGCCGCCACTGCCGTACGCACACGATGCCCTGCAGCCGCACATTTCCAAGGAAACTCTGGAATTCCACCACGACAAGCACCACAACACCTACGTCGTGAACCTGAACAACCTGGTGCCAGGCACCGAGTTCGAAGGCAAGACCCTGGAAGAAATCGTCAAGACTTCCTCGGGCGGTATCTTCAACAACGCCGCACAGGTCTGGAACCACACTTTCTACTGGAACTGCCTGGCGCCAAACGCCGGTGGTCAACCAACCGGCGCTTTGGCTGAAGCCATCAACGCAGCTTTCGGTTCGTTCGACAAGTTCAAGGAAGAGTTCAGCAAGACTTCCATCGGCACCTTCGGTTCCGGTTGGGGCTGGCTGGTGAAGAAGGCTGACGGTTCCCTGGCCCTGGCCAGCACCATCGGCGCCGGCAACCCGCTGACCAACGGCGACACCCCGCTGCTGACCTGCGACGTCTGGGAACACGCTTACTACATCGACTACCGCAACCTGCGTCCGAAGTACGTCGAAGCGTTCTGGAACCTGGTCAACTGGAAATTCGTGGCTGAGCAGTTCGAAGGCAAAACCTTCACCGCTTAAGCACGACGCCAGTCAAAAAACCCGGCTTTTCAGCCGGGTTTTTTATTGCCCGGGATTTTTCAGCGTTCGACAGGGCCCCTTCGCGAGCAAGCCCGCTCCCACATTTGATCTGTATACGACCCGATCCAGTGTGGGAGCGGGCTTGCTCGCGAAGAACGATGACGCGGTTAGCCTGCCAACTACTGCGGATCGAGGTTATCCAATGCGCGACTCACCGCCAGCTCCGCCAACATGACAATCTGAGAAATGGCCAGCGCTGTGTTGCGCTGGGGGCCATTCAGGTAGGTCGCGAAATCACTCGCCAGGACATTGGCTGAAGCCAGTGATTCACAGGCGTGGGCAAGAAGGGTTTCAGTGTCCATGTCGGGAACGATCATGAACATGGTGTGAGGGCTGTAGGGTTTGGTGGTGCTGGGGGGATCGGGGATTAATTTATCCACTGAAATATTCCTATGCGGTGGGTGCCACCCATAGCCGTTCTCACACGGCAAAGAGGTGGCAGCTATGTGCGAGGTGAGAAAACCGGTCATAGGCACCCGGCCAGACAAAAGTCTGCCCGCACACAGCCGCCATAACGCATTTACAGACAGCGGATAAGCTGGCGGCAATTATGCGGATACTGGCACTGGATGACTATGACTTGCCGGGTTCTCACACCCGATCGCTGAGTTTTCAGCGACAGTCAGAGGCTATTGAGTCCGCTTCCGACGGGCAACCTGAAAACTGCGTGGGAAACTTCTGGCGCTTTCCTACACCGCGCCATCTCGCAAAAACGTAACGCGGAGCGCACTTGGCAGCACTCCCACGCGGGCGTGTGGAAACGATGTGTTGAGGTGTGGCTGAAAATGCAATGTCGACTGTCCCGCCATCTTCGCGAGCAGGATCGTTCACATTGGGCCCCCGGTTTTTAGCCGGGACTTCTGGCCACTGAAGCCCCCCTGTAGGAGCGAGCTTGCTCGCGATGGACGTCAACGATAACGCGTACTGCCAGAACGCCCGCGTTGTCCTGGCGTTTTTCGCGAGCAAGCTCGCTCCTACAGGGCCGAGCGTTAGTTCGCCTGCCGCTCTTGATCTTGATGAAACAAGCCTCCCCCCCTTGCCC
>NZ_JBYSYZ010000039.1:39183-60369 GCF_058783925.1 Pseudomonas sp. FW305-70 | reverse complement strand
GGGCGCGATGAGGCCAGCACATCCAACATCACCGTCGCCTGACACCCCGCCTTCGCGAGCAAGCCCGCTCCCACATTTGGATTTTCTGCCACACACAATTGCCTGGTGCACCACAGATCCCCTGTGGGAGCGAGCCTGCTCGCGATGAGGCCCGCACAGCCAACATCCTTGCCGACTGATACTCCGCCTTCGCGAGCAAGCCCGCTCCCACATCTGGCACCCACAACCAACGACATGGCACACACGCACACCTGCCGCCCCACCCCCCCGGCGTAGTATCGAGGCCGACCTCTGGGGCACAACCCGCTCCAAAGTGCCCTGCAATGCACGCTGAACCCCTCCACATCTCACTAAAACAAAAAATCGGCCTTCGGGTCGCGGGAGATTTCTGTGCTCAAGAAAAGTGCGCTGGGCTGGCCAAAGATTGCCGGCCTCGGAATTGCGTTGGTGGTGGCCGGGCAGTTTTCCGGCTGGAACTTCGGGCTGGCGGCCGGTGGCTGGCTGAACATGCTGATCGCCACGTTGTTGATGGCCCTGCTCTGCGGCGGCCTGGCCTTGTGCGTGGCGGAACTGTCCACGGCGTTGCCCAGCGCTGGCGGCGTGTTCGTGTATGCGCAAAGTGCGTTCGGGCCGTTCGTGGGGTATCTGGTCGGGGTCGCCTGTGCCTTGGCGCTGACCATCGGCACCGGGGCGGCAGCGACGTTCATTTGCGCCTACACCGAATCGATTTTCGGCCTCGGTGGCTGGCCGGTGAAGATCGCCCTGTTCGCGGTGATCATCGGCATCCACATGCGTGGCGTCGGTGAGGCCATGGGCCTGACCTTCATTGCCGGCATCATCGCTGTAGTCGCCCTGCTCACCTTTGGCGTGGCCATGGCGCCCCATGTCGAATTGGCCAACTTGCTGAAACTGCCCGCCAACGTCGTCACTCCCGTGAGCCTCGGCGGCATCTTCGCCTGCGTACCCTTCGCGATCTGGTTGTTCATCACCGTCGAGCAAACCGGTTCGGCAGCCGAGGAGGCGCACAACCCCGGCCGCACCATGCCACGGGGCATTCTGGCGGCGATCGGCACCTTGCTGGTGACGGCGCTGGTGGTGCTGGTCTGCGCACCCGGTGCCGGTGGCGTCGAGCTGGTCGGTTCGGCAGGTGATCCGCTGTACGCCGCGATGTCCGGCAACAGCGCCTTCGGTGACGGCTCCTGGCTGGCCAAGGTGATTGGCTGCGGCGCGGTGTTCGGCCTGATCGCTACCTTCTTTTCGCTGGTGTTCGCCGCGTCCCGGCAGTTGTTCGCCATGGCTCGCGACGGCCTGTTCCCGCAATGGCTGGGCAAGACCGGCAAACGCGGTACGCCCTGGCCGGCGCTGTTGCTGATTGGCGCCATCGGTCTGCCGCTGTCCGAAGTGGACCCGGCCACGGTGATGCTCGCGGTCGTGCTGTTGCTCAACGTTGGCTACCTGTTCATCTTCGCCGCGTACCTGCGCATCAAGACCCGCCAGCCTGACCTGCCACGGCCCTTCACCTTGCCCGGCGGCAAACTGGTTGCCTGGCTGGGCCTGGCCCTGACGCTGGTGGTGATCGCCGCCTGCTTCCAGCTCGACCTGCTGATGCTGATCGCCCTCGCCGTGACCTTCAGCCTGTGCATTTTCAACTACCTGCTGCGCAACCGTCGCGCCACCGTCATTGAGGTTCCGGACCATGCCTGAAGACACTCTGCTGCAACGCCGCCATCGCGTACTGGGCAGCGCCTCGCCGCTGTTCTACGACAAACCCTTGCACCTGGTGCGTGGCGAAGGTGTCTGGCTGTTCGACGTCGACGGTCGTCGCTACCTCGACGTCTACAACAACGTGCCCTGCGTCGGTCACTGCAACCCTCACGTGACCGAGGCCATGCACCGCCAGGCCACCACGCTGAACATCCACACCCGTTACCTGGATGAACAAGTGGTGCGCTACGCCGAACGCCTGACCGCGACCTTCGGCGAGCCACTGGACACCGCGATGTTCACCTGCACCGGCAGCGAGGCCAATGAGCTGGCGCTGCGTCTGGCACGCTTTGCCAGTGGTGGCACCGGCATCATCGTCAGTGACTACAACTACCACGGCAACTCGGCGTCGCTGGCGCAAGTCACCACCGCCCTGCCCTCGCCGGAACCCTTCGCCGCCCATGCCCGCGCCGTGCCGATTCCGTGCCTTTACCGGGCACCGGCCGGCACCACCGAGGCGCAACTGGCCGAGCAATACGCGGCCAACATCGCCGCCGCGATTGCCTCGATGCAGGCCCAGGGCATTCGCCCGGCCGCGTTGCTGATCGACACCCTGTTCGCCAACGAAGGCCTGCCACGGGTGCCGGCCAGTTTCGTCAACAAGGCCGCCGCGCTGATCCGCGCCGCCGGCGGTCTGTTCATCGCCGACGAAGTGCAGTCCGGCTTCGGCCGTACCGGTGATCACCTGTGGGGTCATCAGGCCCACGGTGTGGTGCCGGACATCGTCACCCTCGGCAAACCCATGGGGAACGGCTATCCACTGGCCGGCTTGATCACCCACAAGGCCCTGGTCGAATCCTTCGGTCGCCATGCGATGTACTTCAACACCTTCGGTGGCTCGCCCGTGGCGGCGGCGGTCGGCATGGCGGTGCTGGACGTGATCGAGCAACAGCAACTGCTGAAAAACGCGCAAGACGTCGGCGCTTACGTGCAACAACGCCTGCAAGCGCTGGCCGCCAGGCACTCGATCATCGGCGACGTGCGCGGCAAGGGCCTGTTCTTCGCCATGGAACTGGTGCGCGACCACGCCAGCAAGGAACCGGCCGGCCTGGAGGCGCGCAAGGTGGTCAACGACATGCGCGAGAACGGCGTGCTGATCAGCAAGATCGGCGCCGGCGACAACATTCTTAAGCTACGGCCGCCGCTGGTGTTCGGCCGCGATCACGCCAACCTGTTTGTCGACACCCTGGACCACGCCCTGAGCGCGATTTGAGGCCCTGCCATGACCGAATTCCACACCCTGCCACACGACCAGCAAGTGGCCCGCCTGCACGAACTGGCGCGCCATGCCCTGCAACAGTGGGACGGCGAGTTCGCCGACATTGAACTGGTGAAGTTTCGCGAGAACGCGGTGTTCTCCGCCCACCGCCACGATGGTCAGCGGGTTGCCTTGCGCATCCACCGCAATGGCTATCACGGCGAAGCCGCGCTGCGTTCCGAGCTGCAATGGATGGAGGCACTGGCCGGCGCCGGCATCACCGTGCCGCAAATCATCCGTGCGCAGAATCAAAGCCACCTGGTCGAAGTCACCCATCAAGCCATCGGCGAGCCGCGCCACATCGACATGCTCGCCTGGCTGCCGGGCGCCACCGCCGGCACCTCGGAGAACGGGGTGCAGGCCGATACCGAAGTCGATTTTCTGTTCCGTGAGGCCGGCGCGATTGCCGCGCGCATTCACTTGCATTCGGCGCACTGGCAGCAGCCGGACGAGTTTGTCCGGCATGCCTGGGATGAAGAAGGCCTGATCGGCGCCAACCCGTTCTGGGGGCGATTCTGGGAGCTGGAGCAACTCAGCGATGAGCAACGGGAGCTGCTGCAACAGGCCCGGCGCACGGCGCGCAAGGACTTGCGTCAGTACGGCCGGCACCTGGGCAACTTCGGCATGATCCACGCCGACCTGGTGCCCGAGAACCTGCTGATCGAAGGCCCGCGCCTGCGCTTGATCGACTTCGACGATGCCGGGTTTGGCTGGCACATGTTCGAGTTGGCTACCGCGCTGTACTTCTGCCTGGATGACCCGCGCTTTGATCAGATCAAGACCGCGCTGCTCGACGGCTACCACGCGGTCAAGCCGCTGACCGAGGCGGATCGCAAGACCCTGGCGCTGTTCCTGATGCTGCGCGGCACCACGTACCTGGGCTGGATTCACACCCGCCAGGGCACGCCGACAGCGATTGAAATGGCGCCGATGCTGATTGAGCGGGCTTGCTGGTTGGCTCGAGAATATTTGCAGGTCTGATAGACCGCCATCGCGAGCAAGCTCGCTCCCACAGGGATCTTCCGTGAACACAAGAAGTGAGTACGCCAAAAATCCACTGTGGGAGCGGGCTTGCCCGCGAAGAGGCCATCACTTCCAACATCAATGTTGACTGACACACCGCTTTCGCGAGCAAGTCGGATCGCCGCACCGCCGCTCCCACAGGGTCAGCGGCGTTAGGCAGATTCCGGTGAATCCAGCCTGTCCAGCGCCCGATTCACCGCCAACTCCCCCAGCATGATCACTTGCGCGATGCCCAGCAGGGTGTTGCGGTGCGTGCCTTCCAGGAAGCCCGCCAGGTCATTGGCCATGACACTCGCCGAGGCCAGCGATTCGCAGGCGTGGGCCAGCAGGGTTTCGGTGTCGATGTCGGGGTTGATGGTGAACAGTGTGGAGGGTTTGTGCGGGGTGGCCATGATGTGCAGGGCCGGGTTGGGACAAGCGTCGTCTTGCGGTGGATCAGGGGTAACCTTCAACATCGTTCGGTCTCCAGAACTGGAGCCGTCACTGATTCGCTGCTAAACGAATGTAGGGTGGCGGCTGTACGCAGGTTAGCAGACCGGGGAGACACGAAACCGGCGCGCCCGAGGGCGCCCTGCGCACAGCTGCCATCAAGTGCAGGGATGGGAAATACCTGACTGTGTGGACTGCCAATGCGCCTCGTGTCACCACGGGCTGCTAAACCCGATCACTGGAAATCAGTGATGCGGACCAAGTTACCGATGGCCTCCAAGACGCACAAGCCGGCGGATTCTGGCGTACCTGTAGGCAATGCCGCAAGGTGTTGTAGCTTGCAGGAAGTTACTCCTACAGCCGTTAAACAAACATTCCAAACTGGCACCGCCATCGCGAGCAAGCTCGCTCCCACAGGGACTTTCAGCGAACGCAACATCTGTGTTCGACTCAAATCCACTGTGGGAGCGAGCTTGCTCGCGATTGAACGATAACGCGGTCTATCAGCAATGCGCGCCGACATGCTCCAGGCGATGGAACAAGCGGTTGAAATACACCAGGCTGTCACGCGGTTCCCGCACGCCGACCTTCGTCAGCTCCACGAACATCACCGAGTGCGAGCCCACTTCCTTGCACTCGCTGATGCGCCCTTCGAGCTGCACCAGGGCATCGCGCAGCACCGGCACATCAGCCGCGCCGTCGTCCCACAGGTCCCAGGCGAAACGCTCGGCCATCGGCACCTTCGTCATGCCGGCGAAGTGCCGGGCCAGTTCTTCCTGCTCGCCGCACAGCACGTTGACGCACAAGTGGCCGTTGGTGCGGAACACGTCGTGGGTGGCGCTGTTGCGGTTGACGCACACCAGCACGGTGGGCGGCGAGTCGGTCACCGAGCACACGGCGCTGGCGGTGATGCCGCAGCGCCCGCCGGGGCCGTTGGTGGTGATGATGTTCACCGCCGCAGGCAACTGCGCCATGGCGTTGCGAAAGTCGATTTGCTGCTGGCTCAGGTCGGCCATGTCGATGCCCCTTCCTTCAGGAGGACCGCCATCTTGCGGCCCGTAGGTGATGGAACAAGACTAAGGCTGCGGGCGCGGCACAACCATTCTGACGATCCCCATGGCGAGGTTGGGTTTCCGCTAGTCGACTAGGTGGTTTCTTTATCGCAAGGGCCGGCCACAGTGGGTATTCTGATGACTGGCTCCAGAAAGACGAGCCGATGCGTGCCGCGCGTTCGCGTGCGAAAACAATAATTAGAAAACTTTCGTGGCAGCCCCGATGGAAACCCGCAAACCGATTGTTTATATCGTTGACGACGACAAGGACCTGCGCACTTCCCTGGCCTGGTTGCTGGAGTCGGTCAGCGTGCAGGCGCAGTGCTTTGCCGGCGCCGAAGAGTTCCTCAGCCAGTACGACCCCAGGCAGCCCGCCTGCCTGGTGCTCGACGTGCGCATGCCGGAGACCAGCGGTTTCCAGTTGCAGGAAATCCTCAACCAGCGCGGCAGTACCCTGCCGACCATCTTCGTCTCGGCCCATGGCGACATTCCGATGTCGGTCACGGCGATGAAGAACGGCGCACTGGACTTCGTCGAGAAGCCCTACAACCCGCAGCAGATGATCGACCGCATCCAGGCCGCGCTGAAGACCGCCGTGCACGCCCAGGCCGATCAGCAACAGCGTCAGAACCTGCAGGGCAAACTGGCGTTGCTGACCAGCCGTGAACGGGAAGTGCTGATGCTGGTGATCGATGGCAAGGCCAGCAAGGTGATCGCGCGGGAACTGAACATCAGCGTGAAGACCGTTGACGTGCACCGCACCAAGATCAAGGAAAAGATGGGCGTGACCAGCATCGCCATGCTGGTGCGCGAGGTGCTGCATTTGCCGGTGGATGAGCCGGTGCGGCACTGACCCTCCTCTAATCGACGTCAGGCCGCCATTGCGGGTACATTCAACATCGATGGTGACTGACACACCGCTTTCGCGAGCAAGCCCGCTCCCACAGGTTGACCTCGGCCGGACACAGACTTTGTGTTCACCGAAGACTCAATGTGGGAGCGGGCTTGCTCGCGAAGAGGCCGGCACATTCAACATCAATCGCGGGTGTCAGATCTGGCTATAGCGCTTGCGATAAGCCCCTGGTGACACGCCGAAGCGCGATTTGAAGGCCGACGAGAAGTAGCTCGAATCCGAGAAGCCCCACGCATAACACAGCGCCGACAGCTTCTGCTCGACATCGGCGCGGCGCAGATTTTCGGCGCAGAAGTCCAGGCGACGATGCTTGATGTACTGCGCCACCACCAGCCCGCGCTTGGAGAACATCCGGTACAGGCCGCGCACGGAAATCCCGACTTCACGGGCGATCAACTCGGGGCACAGTTCCTCGTCGCTCAGATGTGCGTCAATGAACGCGATGATCTTGCGGAACTGCCGTTCATGGGGATCGGCCGCGCTGTCCCGGGCGCTGATGCCCGGCAGCAACAAACTGGCCAGGGCATCGAGCACGGCCTCGCTTTCCTGCATGTCCAGCCCTTCCTGCTGGCGTGTCTCCAGCACCAGCTTGTTGGCCATCGCCGCCAGCGGACTGCTGGCCGCGATGCGCGTGGCGCAGTTGACGGCATTGAAGTGCGAACCACGCTCGACCACCTGGCGCGGAAGAATCAGCGACAGCTGTCGGCAATCGCCGTGGTAGGTCATGTCGCTCGGACGGCTGGCGTCGATCAGCGCGATGTCGCCACATCCCAGTTGCGCGCGGTTGTCGCCCTGCTCCAGCTGTGAACTGCCACGCATCTGGAACACGGCGTAGTAGTGGCCGTCGCTGCTGGTGCTGACGTCCTTGCTGGTGCGATACAAATGCACGTGCGCCATGTCGACCACACTGAGGTTGATCGCACCGCTGCGGAATTCCGCCAGTTCGCCGTAGAAATCCGTGTCCAGCGCCCGTGCGTCGAAACGCCCGCAGGCCTGGTTCACCTGGCTCAACCAACTTTCGAACGCCTCGTTGCGCACCGTCGATGCTGTAATCATGTCCGCAAAGCCTCACGTTTTTGTTGTTATTTTTTTTCGACCGCTTCATCGAGCGGTTCGTCAAACCGTTGTTTCTGTAGCCATCGCCTCCCTCGACGGCCGCCGGGCGCCCATTCAACAGGCTCCGGCGCATGCTTTCCAGCCTTCCCGAGGCTTAAATGTCCAATACCAGACGAGCGGAAAGCGCCCGTGACACACAGGCGCAGATCTGCTTGTTGGACGCCTTTTCCTTGTTCGACAGGCAGTTGTCGCGGTGTTCCGGTACGCCGTCCAGCACCTCGACGATGCAGGTGCCGCAAATGCCTTCGCGGCATTCGGTGTCGATGTCGCAACCATGGGCCTGCAGCACGTCGACCAGGCTGGCGTCGGCCGGCACGTGCAGCACCACGCCGGAACTGGCCAGCTCCACTTCGAAACCGCCGGCCGGGGCGCTGTTGGCCGCCGGGTCCGCCGCGAAGTGTTCGAGGTGAATGGCCTCATCCGGACGACTGCGCGAAGCCACTGCCACCACTGTGTTCATGAAGGGTGCCGGGCCGCAGGTGTAGACGTGGGCGGCGCTGCCGGCACGCTCCAGGCATTCACTCAACGCTGCGTCGAGATCCGCGGGCTCCACGCCGTAGTGAAACTCCACGTGGTCGGCAAAACGGGTCGCCAACAGCTCGGTAAACGCGGCGTACTGCGCCGAACGGGCGAAATAATGCAGGCGATACGGCTGGCCGCTTTCCGCCAGTTTGTAGGCCATGCTCAGCAGCGGCGTGACACCGATACCGGCGGCGAACAGCAGGTGTTCACTGGCACTTTCATCGAGACGGAACAGGTTGCGCGGCGCGCCCATTTCCAGCTCCATGCCCTCCTCGACCTGCTCGTGCAACGCCAGCGAACCGCCGCGCGACTGCGCTTCTTTCTTCACCGCCACCAGGTAGGCACAGCGATCCTGCGGCGGGCTGCACAGCGAATACTGGCGGGTCACCCCGGTCGGCCCGGTCAGGTCGACGTGGGCACCCGGTTCATAGGTGTCGAGCGGCTGGCCGTCACTGCGCACGAGGCGAAAGGAGCGGATATCCAGCGCTTCGTCGACGATCCTTTCGATCTTCACCTTCATCATTGCATCACCTGAATACACTTGGTTGGGTTTAACACTACGGCTAGATCCAGACCTTGTAGGAGCGAGCTTGCTCGCGATGGACTTTCAGTTACATCGGTGTCGACTGACACACCATCGCGAGCAAGCTCGCTCCTACAAGGATCATTTTCCGGCCATGAAGTCAGCGCATGAACAAGCCGCCGTTGATGTCCCAGCACGCGCCCGTTACGGAGGCGGCGTTGTCGGCGATCAGCAGCAACACGCTGTCGGCGATGTACGACGGATCGCCGAGGGTGCCGGCCGGGATCATTTTCAGGATCTGCTCCAGACGCTCCGGCGCCACGGTTTCGCGCACCACCGGCAAGTCCAGCGGACCCGGCGAGATGCTGTTGACCGTCACCCCTTGCGGCGCCAGTTCACGGGCGAAAACCTTGGTCAGGGTCGCCACGCCGCCCTTGGCCGCCGCGTAGTGCGCGCCGGTGGCAGTGCCGCCGTTCTGCCCGGCCAGGGACGCGATGTTGACGATGCGCCCGAAGCCACGCTCGGCAAAGTGCGCGCCGAACACCTGGCAGGCCACGAAGGTACCGCGCAGGTTGATCGCCATCGACTCGTCGAACTCTTCTGGCGTGATGTCCATCAGCGCCGCGACTTTCGACACGCCGGCGTTGTTCACCAGAATGTCGGTGCCGCCCCACTGCTCAACGAGCAGGTCGCGGGCACGCTGGAAGTCGGCTTTGCTGCGCACATCCAGCTCGATGGCCATGGCGCTGGCGCCACTGCCATCGAGTTGCAACGCCAGTTGCTGCACGCCGTCGAGGCGCACATCCGCCAGGGCGACGCGATAACCTGCCGCGTGCAGACGGCGGGCGATGCACTCGCCCAGCCCGCGCGAGGCACCCGTTACGAGGGCTACTCGACTCATGATGGTGCCCTCACAAAAGGAAGCCGAGCGCGCTCAGGCTGTCGGTGGAGTTGATCAGGCGCACCACCTTGCGTTCCAGGGTCGGCACGCCGTCGGTGAAGCGGATGCGGTGGTTCAGGTCGGCCACGAATGGCGTGTGCACGCCGCGCTTGTAGGCGTACAGCAACTGCGCGGAATTCACTTCGACGATGTCACCGGCCGCTTCCACCAGACGGAAACGCGAGACGGTGCGAATGGTTTTCGCCGCGTCCACCGCCGACGGCGAGAAGCCGGCGCTCAGGCGTTCGATGCGCAGGGCACGCATGCGCGCATCGTCGTAGGCGTAGTTGAGGGTCGCTTCGAAATCTTCGGTGTCCGGGTCGATCGGCACGATGTACTTGCCGCTGTCGCTCCACAGGGTCGCCCATTCGGCATAGTTCTTGTGGTCGAGCAGTTCGGCTTCGCGCCAGATGAATTCGATGGCCTGGGCCAGGGGACCTGCAAAACCGTTCAGGGTGTCGTGATTGCTCATTGGCTCATCATCCTTTTCCACATGTCGTAGGCACCGCGCATGCCGCCTTCGTCGGTGGCGTGGCTGACCTTGTCGCCGTTTTCAGCGGTGATTTCGCGGTTCAGGCCGCGGTTGACCAGGATCGGCGCGTCGACGCCGGCATACGAGCCGCGCTGCACGCGGTCCCAGGCTTCGGCATCGTCAGGGCTGCCGAAACCGAACGGGCCCTGGAAGTGTTCGTGGATGCGCATGCGTTCGCGGTTGGCGATTTCCGGGCCGCCGTCCATGCCGAGGGCCACGTGGCGGATCTCGGTTTCAGTGACCGACACCGGACGCAGTACGCGGAAGAACGACATCGACATCGCCACGTTGGGGAACAGGTTCAGGTTGAAACCGGCGCCGTGCAGCGAGCGCACGATGCGACGGACCTGATCGGCCGGCAGGGTTTTCGACAGTTCTTCAGTGACGTGGGCGAAGCGTTCCTGCAACTGTTCGGTGCCGTCGTCGTGATCCAGGTCGACGTGCTCCGGCACCATCACCATCACGCTGTGACCGTTGCCCAGGGAGTGGGTCACGGCTTGGTCGTCGGTCATGAACGAGAGCATTTCCGAGGTTTCTTCGTCCACCGACGACATGAACGACTTGTGCACGATCGGGAAGTGATAACCGTCGGTGGTGTTTTCCAGCTGGATCTTCCAGTTGCCCTTGAAGCTGAACTTGTGTTCACCCTGGGTCTTGATCGGGTAGCCGGCGCCCTGCTTCATGAACAGGTCCATCCAGTGTCTGGCGCCGCCGAGGAAGTCTTCCAGCGGTTCGATCTCGTCGTTGTAGCTGGCGAAGACCATGCCGGCGTAGCTTTCGACGCGCAGGCTGGTCAGCGGCAGTTCGGACTTTTCCAGGATGCCTTCGTAACCGTCCGGATACGGCAGCGCCCGCAGCTTGCCGTCCAGGCCATAGGACCAGCTGTGGTACGGGCAGGTGAAACCGGTGGCGTTGCCCTTGTGCTTCTCGCACACGGTGGCGCCACGGTGCCGGCAACGGTTTTCCAGCACGTTGATGGTGTTCTTCTTGTCGCGCACGACGATCACCGGGCGACGGCCGATGGTGGCGGTCTTGAAGTCGCCTGAGTTGCGCACCTCGCTTTCGTGGGCCACCCACACCCAGGTGCGGTAGAAAATCTTTTCCAGCTCGGCTTCGAACAGCGCCGGGTCGTTGTACAGCGAGACGTCGACGCGGTCGTGACTGACCAGGTCTTCGGGGCTTTTCGACGTTGCGATCAGCCGGTATTCATGAGTGCTCATGCGGTTCTCCTCATGGCTTCTTTTCAGATTTGGGTTGTAGAGGCTTGAAGTTGCGCACCAAAGGCGCAGACCAGCTCGTCCTGACCTTTGCGGCCGACGATTTGCAGGCCGACTTTCAATCCGCCGCAATCGAGTTCCACCGGCACCGTCAGCGCCGGGTGGCCGCTGAGGTTGAAAGGCCGCACCAGTGGGGTCATGCCAGCCACGGCCTTGCTGCCGGCGCGGGCTTCGCTGAGGGTTGGCGGCAAGGCCGGCAGCGTCGGCAACAGCAACACGGCAAAGTCTTCCAGCGCCGCATCCACCTGTTGCGTAAAACGCCTGCGCACGGCTTCAGCCTCTGCGAGCTCTTCACGCGTAGTACGGCTGGCCGCCAACAGGCGTGTCTCGACATCGGCGCCGATCAGGCCTTTGCCGGTGAGATGACCGAACGCGGCCCAGTTTTCAAAATTGATCACGGTCAGGCCGGCGGCGAACGCGGCTTCGAATTCGCTCAGGTGCAGGTGGCTGCGACGCCATCCGGCGCGGTCGGCAGCGGCACCGAGACTGGCTTGCAGGTGCGCGTCACAGGCCACGTCGAGGAAGCCGACTTTCGCGCCGTCTGCGGGCAGTCCCTGCACGTCAAAGCCTGGGCAAATCACCTGCATGGCGGCGATCAGATCGTCCATGGACCTGGCGAACGGCCCGACGCAATCGAGGCTGGACTCCAGCGGATGCGCACCGATACGGCTGACACGGCCATAGGTCGGCTTGAGCCCGGCGATACCGCAGCACGCCGCCGGCACCCGCACCGAACCTCCGGTGTCGGTGCCGATGGCGATGTCCGCCAGGCCGGCGGCGACAGCCGAGGCCGAGCCGCTGGAGGAACCGCCCGGCACCCGGTCCGGCGCCTGCGGGTTCACCGGTGTGCCGGTCCAGTCGTTGATGCCGGTGACGCCGAAGGCCAGTTCATGCAGGTTGGTCTTGCCGACGATCTGCCAGCCGGCGTCGAGGATCGCGTCGACCACTTCGGCGTTTTTCGTTGCAGCGGGTGCATCGGCGAAGGCACGACTGCCCGAACGGGTCGGGTGGCCGGCGATGTCGATGGAGTCCTTGATGGCGACGCGCTTGCCGTTGCCACCGAGGAGGAATTCGCTGATGAACGTACTCATGTGCCCGCTCCCAAGGTGAAGAGCTCCGTGTTGAACAGCCGTTGCGTGCGGAAATGCGCGATCAGCCAGGTGCCGTCGACGCAGCGGAAATCGATGTTCAGACGCGTGCCGAACAGCTCGCTGCGGCCATCGGCGTAGGTGGAAATCTGCTGCATGATCCACTGCCCTTGCGCCGTGCTGCCGTCGACGCTGATCGACTCGCTGGTGAGGTAGTGCAGGTTCAGCTTGAAGTGGTCGGACGGCGGCAGATACCCGCCGACAAACGCGGCCACGGCATCACGCCCACGGTGCTGACCAAAGGTCTGCGCGGTCTGGCTGCCGACGCCTTCCCAGATCGCATCGATGCAGAACAGCTCAGCCAACTCGCTGACATGGGTAAGCGCCCTCGGCACATCGCACAGGTCCATGTAGCGCGCCATCAGGCGGCGCACCGCGCTCTCCCCTTCGAGCGTCTGAAGACGCTGCAGCAAGGCCTCGTTCATGGCTTACACCCTGGCCGCGTCAGGGATGGTCAGCGGGCGACCGATGCGCGCTTCGACCTTGGCGTAGCGCCACAGGCTGTACTCGCCCACCGGCGTGGTACGAAACAGGTTGCAGGCGTCGATCACCGACTGGTGGCAGTCGACGTCGGCCATGATGTACACGGTCCAGGGTGAGGTAGTCGACGGGCCGACCATCAGGCGGTCGTCGTCCATGGCTCCAAGCACGGTGATGCCGGGCATGGCACCGAGGGAGCCCATCATCTGGCTGAAGCCCTTCCACACGCTCAGGCCTTCGCCGGTGGGCAGGTCGAAAAAGTTCTGGGTGATGCCGATGCAGAAGACGACGCGCAACGGTTCCTGGGTAGCTTGGGACATGGTGTTGATCCTTGAAAAAGTAATGAAAAATCAGATGTAGCCCGGGAACGGCGGCACGCCGAGGAACACCGAGCCGGCGCCGTCGTACAGCCCTTCGCTGAGGAAGGCGTGCTGGGTCACCACCATCGAGTCGCGCAGGTAGCGTTGCAGCGGATGACGCAGGTAAATGGCGGTGGTCCCGGCCAGGCTGTAGGCGCTCTGCACCACCTCGGCACCCGCCTGGGAGACATGGATCGCCGACAGACGCAGCAGGCTGGTCTGCTCCGGCGTGACCGGGTTGCCGGCCAGGATCGAGTTCCACACCTGCTCGGTGGCGTTGTAGAAGAACCCCCGTGCGGCCATCAGCTTGGCTTCGGCCTTGGCGATCTCGATGCGCACGTAAGCGCGGTCGGCCATTTTCGGCGCACCGGTAATGCCGCCGGCCCCGGCCATGCGACTGATTTCATCCAGCGCTGCACGGGCCAGGCCGAGGTTGACCACGGCCAGCACTTGCGCGGCGTAGGCGATCGACGGGTAGCGGAACAGCGGTTCGTCGATGGTGGCGGCACCACCACGGATGAAGGTCCAGCGGTCCTCGACGAATTTGTCGGTGACACGCAGGTCATGGCTGCCGGTGCCCTTGAGGCCGACCACGTCCCAGTTCTCGACGATCTCGACCTGGCTGGCCGGGAACACCGCCGTGCGCGGTTTGCCGCCCGCCGTACTTGCACCGATACCGACACCCAGCAGGTCCGCGCCTTTGCTGCCGCTGGCGAACTTCCAGGTGCCGTTGACCTGCCAGCCGCCTTCCACCGCTTCGGCTGGCTGCAGCGGGAACAACCCGCCGGCGAACACCAGGTCCGGGCTCTCGGCGTAGATTTCAGCCAGGGTTTGCGGTGGCAAGGCCGCCAGATAGACACCGGCGCTGCCGAAGCTGGCGACCCAGCCCGCCGAGCCGTCGGCTTCGGAGATGCGTTCGATCATGTGCAGGAACAGCGCCGGCGCCAGGGCGTCGCCGCCGTAGCATTTCGGCGTGGCGGCGCGGTAGATACCCAACTGCTTGAAGCGCTCGATCATGTCCCGAGGCACGTGGGAGTCGGCGTCGAATTCTTCGCGGCGTTGGCGAACCTCATCCAGCACCTGCTCAAATAGCTGACTCTCGACCATTGGCACGACCGGGCCGGACACAGGGTCTTGTTGCCGCAGCATGGGCTAGTTCTCCGTTTTGATTATTGTTAGAGGGCTCCACCGCTCCTTGTAGGAGCGAGCTTGCTCGCGATGGTCGTCAACGATGACGCTGGAAACCTGGCACCCCGTGGCGCTCTCAGGTTCATCGCGAGCAAGCTCGCTCCTACAAGGGTCGGGTCGTTGCCCTTGCATTGGAGGCCAGTGTAAAAACCGCATCCGCCCGCCACTATTGGTGCGTGCAGCCCCCTCGCTAAAGAAAACCCCTAGGTCCACGCCGGTTACCTCTGAGCGCATCGCGCTGTGCGAGCAGGTATAAAACGCCATACTGCAAATCTCTGCCGCCAGGGGCCGTGCGATGTACCTGCCAAAACCGAACGACTTTTTTGCCCTGATCGAAGCCATGCCGCTGTGCATCATTCTTCATGACGCGCACACCAAGGAGATTCTCTGGGCCAACGCCGCTGCCCTGGCGGCGCTGGGCTTTACCCTGGAGGAGCTGACGCCGCTCAAGGCCCCGGACATGACCCGCGATGCGCCGAAGTACCGACGTTCGGTCGGCTTGCGCTGGCTCGAAGGCGCGGCGCGCACCGGGCAGCGCGCCATCGAGTGGTGCTATCGCTCCAAGCAAGGGGTGGAGATTCTGTCCGAGGCGGTGGCGACCCTGGTGCACCTGGACGGTCGCGACGTGTTGATGGTGCAGTTCCGCGACATCTCCAAAGAGGACAAGGTCAAGCGCGACCTCAAGCGTTTCGAAAGCCGGCTCAAGGCCTTTATGCAGGACCTGGCCGAAGGCGTGGCGGTGCTCGGCCCCGAGGGCGACATCCGTTTTATCAGCGACTCCGGCGCGCACCTGCTCAACAGCGAAGTGCACCAGCTGATGGGCAAGAACTTCCTGGCCTGGTGCGACGACGCATCCGGCCAGCGCCTGCTGCAACAACTTGCCCATGAAACGCCGGAGCACGCGCCGTTCAACGTGCATTACAAGGTGCAGCGCCGGGATGCCGAGTGGCGTTGGCATGACGCAACCTGCCGCTACATCGAGATCGAGGATGATCTGGTCGGCCATCTGCTGCTGTTCCGCGATGTCACCGAGCAGGTCCAGGCCGAGGAAGCGCGGCGGGTCAGCGAGCAGAAGCTCGAGTACCTGGCGCGCTACAACGCCATGGGCGAAATGGCCGTGGCCATCGCCCACGAACTGAGCCAACCCTTGGCCGCCACCCGCAACTTCATTGAAGGCACGATGATTCGCCTGGGCAACGCCGGCGAAACCGATCAAGGCGTCGCCTGGGGTTTGCAAAACGCAGTGCGGCAAATCGAGCATGCCTCGGTGATCATCAAGAGCGTGCGCGATTACGTGGTCAAGCTGGAGCAATCCGAACAGCGGGTCGACCTTAATGAGCTGCTGCGCGAAACCCGCTACTTCATCAGCCTGCGCGCCGATCCGAGCCGGGTGCGCGTGGAAATCATCGCCTCGCCCGAACCGCTGATGGTGAGTTGCGAGAAGGTGCTGATCGGCCAGGTGATCCTCAACCTGGCCTTCAACGCCATCGAAGAAATGGCCGACCTGCCGGCCGAACGGCGCGTGTTGCGTATCCATGCCAGCCGCGACAACGAGGTGGCCCTGGTGCGCATCGAAGACTGCGGTCGCGGCATCCAGGCCCAGGCGCAAGAGAAGCTGTTCGACGGCTTTTTCTCCTCCAAGGTCAGTGGCAATGGCATTGGCCTGGCGCTGTGCAAGAACATCATCGGCCGCCACCGGGGCGATATCTGGGCGCAAAACCTGGCGCCGTGCGGCGCGGTGTTCAGCTTTTCCCTTCCCCTCGCCACAAGTGCAGCGTCGCCCTCCCCCTCTCAGACCATTCAACCCCCTGCTTTATCACCTTGTGCAGCCAGTTTCATGACACTGGCACAGACACACAAACACTTGGCAGGCAGGGCAATTCTCCTGATCGCGGGGCACGGCAGAATCAAAGGGTAAAAATCTGCCAAAGCACCCGCGATCCGCGTTACCAACAATTCAGGAAGTTCCCCTTATGCGAACAAACAGGATCTCCGTACAGTCAGCGCTTGGCCTGAGCCTGCTTGTACTCGGTTTGAACAGTGCCCGCGCGGATTTGCCCGCCGGTACGATTGGCCAGACCGTTCTGGCGTTTCCACCCGAAGCTCACCGCGCGTTTGTCATCGACGTCGAGTTCGACAGTTTCGTCGCTGGCCGCGTGACCGTGGTCGACCCGGACCAGAAGCGCATCCTCGGCATGGTGCCGACCGGTTTTGCCGCGCCGTCGACCCTCAGCCATGACAAGAAGACCCTCTACAGCGCCGACATCTGGTATTCGCGCGGCACCCGCGGTACCCGTACCGATGTGCTGACCGCATGGGACAGTTCGACCCTGTCGCCGGCCTGGGAAGTGCTGATCCCGAACAAGCGCGCCGAATCGCTGACCCAGCGTTATGCGCTCAAGCCGAGTGGCGACGACAAGTTCGTCTATGTCTACAACTTCACGCCGTCGACCTCGGTCACTGTGGTCGACACCCAGGCCAAGGCCGTTGCCACGGAAATCGCCATTCCCGGTTGCGTGCTCAACTACCCGATCGGCAACCGCCGCTTCGCCTCGCTGTGCGGCGACGGCAGCCTGCAAGTGGTGACCCTCAACGATCAGGGCCAGGAAACCGCGCGCAGCCGCACGCCGTTCTTTGATCCGAACGCGGAAAAACTGGTAGAGCGCGCGGTCAACGTCGGCGACACCTACTACTTCACCACCACGACCGGCACCGTGCGCCCGGTGGATTTCGCAGGTAGCGCGCCGAAGATCCTGCCGTCCTGGTCACTGGTTACCGACGAAGAAAAGAAGGCCGGTTGGGCACCGGGTGGCTGGCAGTTGATGGCCGTGGCACCGAAGCTGGACCGCCTGTATGTGCTGATGCACGACGCCCACGAAGCCATGAAGTGGGAAGACCCGAGCCCGCTGATCTGGGCGTTCGACCTCAAGACCCACAAAAAGGTAGCGACCCTGGAAGCCCCGGTTCCGGTGTGGAGCATGCAGGCCACCGGTGACGACAAGCCGCTGTTGCTTGGTACCGATGTGGAAGGCGGTTTGCAGATTTTCGATCTGAAGACCAACAAGCTCACCGGCAGCATGCCGAAAGTCGCGAAGACCGCGACTCAGGTCCTGAGCTACTGAGAGGTTCGGCCATGCACACAGATCCGATCTTCATCATAGCCAGCGCCATCGCCATCGCGGTGTTGCTGGCCAGCGCCGCGACCCACAAGTTGCGCGCGCCGGCCCGCTTCGCCCGGCAACTGGCGGACTACCAACTGCTGCCCCAGACGCTGGTGCGCCCGACGGCACGGCTGGTGCCGCTGCTGGAACTGGCCATCGCCTTTGCCCTGCTGGTGCCGGTCAGCCGTGGTTACGCCGCGGTGAGCGCGGCCAGCTTGTTGGCGCTGTACGCCGCCGCCATCGGCATCAACCTGTGGCGCGGTCGCGCGGACATCGACTGCGGTTGCGCCGGTCCCGACCAGGCACAACCGCTGCGCCCGGTCCTGCTGGCGCGCAACAGCGCACTGGTGCTGCTTGCACTGGTGGCCAGCGTGGCGCCGGTCGCCCGCGACCTCAACCTGTTCGATGGTTTCGTGACCCTGGCCGCCGCCGCGGTCGCGTTGCTCATCTACGCCGCGGCCGATGGCTTGCTGGCGAACTCCCCTCTTCTGCTCAAATTGATTGGTAGGTAATCGAAATGGAAGGCTTGATTGTTTCCAACGTTCTGCTCTGGGTGCTGCTGGTGGCCGTGGCGTTTGTCGTCATGGGCCTGGTGCGGCAGATTGGCGTGCTGCACGGGCGTCTGGCCCCGGCCGGTGCGCTGATGGTCGACAAAGGCGTGGCGGTCAATGAACCCGCGCCGCAGATCACTGCCAGCGATCGTCACGGTCGCCCGGTGAACTTCGGTTATGCCGGTGAAAAATCGCAATTGCTGTTCTTTCTCTCGCCGACCTGCCCGATCTGCAAGTCGCTGCTGCCGGCGATCAAATCCATCGCCAAGGAACAAGCGGGCAGCCTGGACGTGGTGTTCGTCAGCGATGGCGACATGGACGCCCAGCAAGCGCTGATCCGTGAACACAAACTCGAAGACGCCACCTACGTGGTCGGCCCGCAAGTGGGCATGACCTACCAGATCGGCAAGCTGCCGTATGCCGCACTGATCGACAAGGCCGGCACCCTGCGCGCCAAGGGCCTGGTCAACTCCCGCGAGCACCTGGACAGCCTGTTCGAAGTCGAGCACCTCAAGCACGCCACGCTGCAGCAGTACCTCAATGCCCAACCCCACACCCACGACCACAGCCACAGCCACGGCCATAGCCACTGATAAGGCAGGGAGACCTTTATGAAACTGCTGGATCTGTTGTTCGAGCGCTCGACCCGCCGCGTGGCCGACACCACTTCGCGCCGCAAATTGCTGTCGCGCATGGGCTCGCTGATGGTGGCCGGTGCCGCCCTGCCTTTGCTGCTGCCGCTGGACCGTACCAGCAAGGCCCTGGCCGCCGAGCCGGCGCAGGCTGGCGACCCGGGTGATCCGAACAGTTGCGACTACTGGCGCTACTGCTCCATCGACGGCTTTCTGTGCAGCTGCTGCGGCGGTTCGGTGACCTCCTGCCCGCCAGGCACCGAAGCCTCGCAAGTGACCTGGATCGGCACCTGCCGCAACCCGGCCGATGGCAAGGACTACATCATTTCCTACAACGACTGCTGCGGTAAGCAAAGCTGCGCCCAGTGCGCCTGTACCCGTAACGACAGTGAAGAACCGGCTTACCGCCCGTTCAACAACAACGATGTGAACTGGTGCCTGGCCGCCAAATCGCACATCTACCACTGCACCGTTTCGGTAATCCGCGGCGTCGCCGTCTAAACGCGCACTTTCCGCCGGTTGCTCGGGCAATCGGCGGTTTTTTTTCTGTGGCTGCTTTTCATTTTTTTTACTGCTTTGTGTGTGTACCTGTAGGAGCGAGCTTGCTCGCGAAGGACGTCAACGATAACGCGGGCTACCTGGTTTAACGCGTCGCCCTTGAGATCTTCGCGAGCAAGCTCGCTCCTACATGCAGGTGCCAAACCGGTCATCAGCGGAGGTCTGTTTCATGCGTAGGTTGATATTGCTCGGAGTCGTCTGCGCCCTGAGCGCCCCGCTCGCATTCGCCCGGGCTATTCCCGACCCGGCGCAGGGCCATGCGCCGGGCAACGAAGAGGTTCAAAAACCGATTGCCCAGGCCGGGTACGGCGTCGGCGTCAACTATCAGCTGCAATGTGCCGGTTGCCACCTGGGCGACGGCACGGGCTCCGCCGCGAACGACACGCCCCGGATGAAAGGCTTTGTCGGCAACTTCCTGAAGGTACCGGGCGGCCGCGAATTCCTCGTGCGGGTGCCGGGCATGTCGCAGTCGGCGCTGAACAACGCGCAACTGGCGGACTTGCTCAACTGGCTGATGCGTAAAGACGGCATGGCGGGCGAAAGCCTGCCGGCCGACTATCAGCCTTACACCGCCGAAGAAGTCGCGGCGCTGCGTGCCCGGACCATGCTCAACCTGCCCGGCACCCGTAGCGAGTTGATCAAAGCCATGCGCGCCCGGGGCATCGCGATCGATGACGGGATGACCGCAGGAACGATGGACTCGCCGACGGCAAATCAGTAACGTAACCGGTGCTGCTTTCGACCCCACCAAAGCGAAAAGGGAGTTTGCATCGTGACCGAAGAGACAAAACCCAAAGGACCGGCTTCGTACTTCCCGTCAATCGAGAAGAAGTATGGGCAGCCGATCAGCCATTGGCTGGACCTGCTTAAAACCCTCAGCGACAAGAAACACATGGAACTGGTGGCCTGGCTCAAGACCGAACACGGCATGGGGCATGGCCACGCCAACGCGCTGGTTGCCTATCATTTGGCAACGGCCACCTAGCGCCGGACAACGCCATGCCCGCCCCCGAATCCACCCTCCTCGACAGCTGGCACCACAATGCCCGGGCCTGGATCGACGCCATCCGCACGGGCACCATCGAAAGCCGTCTGAAGGTCACCGACCAGGCCATCCTGCTGGCCGTGCTGGGACGCCAGCCCGAGCGTGTGCTCGACCTGGGTTGCGGCGAAGGCTGGCTGTTGCGTGCACTGACGGACCGGGCCATCGAGGCGGTCGGTGTGGATGGCGATGCGACGCTGGTGGAAGCGGCGCGGGCGGCGGGCGCTGCACCGGTGCATCTGGCGAGCTATGAACAGCTGGCAGAGGCAGCCGTCGACATCGGCCGCGACTACAACCTGATCTGCGCCAACTTCGCCCTGCTGCATCAGGACATCATCCCCCTGCTCGGCGCCATGAACAGCCTGCTCGCCCCTGGCGGCGCGCTGGTGATCCAGACGCTGCACCCGTGGTCCGCTGCGGCGGGCGACTATCAGGATGGCTGGCGGGAAGAGACCTTTGCCGGATTCAAGGGCCAGTGGCAGCCCATGCCGTGGTACTTCCGCACCCTGTCCAGTTGGCTCAACGCGCTGGACATGGCCGGTTTCGTACTGGCCGGCTTGCAGGAACCGCAGCACCCGCAAAGCCCGGTGCCGCAGTCGTTGCTGTTGGTGGCCGAGCGGCGGCTGTAGGAGCGCGGCACCGCGCCCCCTGTGGGAGCGGGCTTGCTCGCGAAAGCGGTTTGTCAGTCACATCGATGCTGGATGTGCCACCGCCTTCG
>NZ_JBYSYZ010000039.1:0-39173 GCF_058783925.1 Pseudomonas sp. FW305-70 | reverse complement strand
CGAAGAGGCCGGCACATTCGACATCGATGTCGCCTGACACTCCGCCTTCGCGAGCAAGCCCGCTCCCACAGGGTTCAGTGGTGCATCCAGCAAAGCGTCAGGCCCATTCTTTACGCAACTGACGCGCAGCGTTGACCATGTGCACCAGCGCCGCTTCGGTTTCCGGCCAGCCGCGGGTTTTCAGGCCGCAGTCCGGGTTGACCCACAGGCGTTCGGCGGGAATGCGCCTGGCGGCCTTGCGCAGCAGGTTGGCCATTTCCGAGGCGTCCGGCACCCGTGGCGAGTGGATGTCGTACACGCCGGGACCGATGTCGTTCGGGTAGGCGAAGGCTTCGAACGCGTCCAGCAACTCCATGTCCGAGCGCGAGGTTTCGATGGTGATCACGTCGGCATCCATGGCGGCGATGGACTCGATCACATCGTTGAACTCGCTGTAGCACATGTGGGTGTGGATCTGGGTTTCGTCCCGCACACCCGAGGCGCACAGGCGGAACGCTTCGGTCGCCCAGTCCAGGTAGTGCTGCCACTGCGCCTGGCGCAACGGCAAGCCTTCGCGGAACGCCGCTTCGTCGATCTGCACGATCCTGATCCCGGCGGCTTCCAGGTCCACGACCTCATCGCGAATGGCCAGGGCCAGTTGACGGGCCTGCACTTCGCGGCTGACGTCTTCACGGGGGAACGACCACATCAGCATGGTCACAGGACCGGTCAGCATGCCCTTCATCACTTTGTCGGTGAGGCCTTGGGCGTAGCGGATCCACTCCACGGTCATGGCTTTCGGGCGGCTCAGGTCGCCGAAGATCACCGCCGGTTTCACGCAGCGCGAACCGTAGCTCTGCACCCAGCCAAAACGCGTGAACGCATAGCCGTCGAGTTGCTCGGCGAAGTATTCGACCATGTCGTTGCGCTCGGCTTCACCGTGCACCAGCACGTCCAGGCCCAGGCATTCCTGCACTTGCACGGCGTGGCGAATCTCGCTGTGCATCGCTTCGGTGTATTCGGCCTCGGTCAGCTTGCCTTGCTTGAACGACTGGCGCGCCAGACGGATCGACGCGGTTTGCGGGAACGATCCAATGGTGGTGGTCGGGAACAGTGGCAGGTTCAGGCGGGCGCGTTGCCTGGCGATACGCTGGGCAAACGGCGATTGACGCTGGCTGTCCCTGGCGGTGATCGCAGCCACACGCGCCTGGACAGCCGGCTTGTGGATGCGTGGCGATGCAGCACGGGCAGCCTGAACGGCGCGACTTTGGCTCAGCGCTTGGAGCACGTTCGGCGCTTCGGGCTCGTTGACCGCCTGAGCCAGCAGCGCGACTTCTTCACACTTCTGCACGGCAAACGCCAGCCAGCTTTTCAGCTCGGCATCGAGCTGGTCTTCGCGGCCCAGATCAACCGGGCTGTGCAGCAGCGAGCAGGACGGCGCGACCCACAGGCGATCACCCAGGCGTTCGTGAGCGTGCTGCAGGGTGGCCAGGGCGTTTTCCAGGTCGCAGCGCCAGACGTTACGGCCGTTGACCACACCCAGCGACAGCACTTTATAGGCCGGCAGGCGGTCGAGAATGGTCGGGTACTGTTCAGGCGCACGCACCAGATCGATGTGCAGACCGTCGACCGGCAGGTTGGCGGCCAGGCCCAGGTTCTCTTCCAGGCCACCGAAGTAAGTGGCGACCAGCTTCTTCAGCGGATCGCGCTGGATCAGGTTGTAGGCGCGTTCGAAGGCGTTTTTCCAGTCCTGAGGCAGATCGAGCACCAGGATCGGCTCGTCGATTTGCACCCACTCGACGCCCTGTGCCGCCAGGCGCTGGAAGATCTGGCCGTACAGCGGCAGCAGGCGTTCGAGCAGTTCGAGCTTGTCGAACCCGGCGCCCTTGGCCTTGCCCAGCCACAAGTAGGTCAGCGGGCCGATGATGACGGGCTTGACGTTATGCCCCAGTGCCCGGGCTTCTTCGACTTCTTCGAACAGTTGATCCCAGCCAAGCTGGAATTGCTGGTCGGCGCTGAATTCCGGGACCAGGTAGTGATAATTGGTGTCGAACCACTTGGTCATTTCCTGGGCGTGGGCGCCGCCGCAGCAGCTGTCGCTCACACCGCGCGCCATGCCGAACAGGGTCTGCAGGCTGGCCTTGCCATCGTGCGGGCGGAAACGCTCCGGGATCACACCGAACATCAACGAGTGGGTCAGGACCTGGTCGTACCAGGCGAAGTCGCCGACTGGCAGCAGTTCGATGCCGGCCTTTTTCTGCAAGTCCCAGTGAGTCTTGCGCAGGTCACGGCCAACGGCGCGCAGACCGGCTTCGTCGAGCTCGCCCTTCCAGAACGCTTCTTGGGCCTTTTTCAGTTCACGGTCGCGGCCGATGCGCGGAAATCCAAGGGAATGGGCCAATGCCATGACAATAAAACTCCATGTGGTAGATGGCGTCATTGTCGGTAGTTGAGCCCTAGTGAGACAAACTCATTTAAATCGTGATGATCACGAGTTTACTTCATGAAGATAGACGCAGGCGCCTTAGCGTCGAATGCGCCGCAGCGATGCACTACTCCTGATAGTAATAAAGCTTGTTGATGATCACCCAGCGCCCGTCCACCTTCAGCAACGACAGGTAATCGGTAAACCGTATCCCGGCGAAATCATCGATGACCTTGACCGCCGCGGCATCGCCGGTGACATCGAGATTGATCACCTGCCAAAACGGCTGCGTACCGGCAGGCGCCGGGATTTCGGCCTTGATGGCGATGACAAACTCATCCAGGGAAGCCCATTCAAGCACCTTCTGGAAGTGACCGATGATGCGACAGTCTGGATGAAAAGCCTTGCGCAACAGCGCTTCATTGGCGAAGACCATGCCCTCCACATAATGACGCACCACCAGGTGGATCTGTTCGGTATCTATCGATTGAGTGCTCATGATTGAACCTCTGGTTGTCTTGACAGACAGTCTCCCCAAGGCTGATCAAGCAGAAAGTCTAGGCAGCCCTCGTGCAGTTGCGCGGTTTTACGACCGGAGGCGCTGAGCCCACAGCGCAAAAAACAGTGGCGAGGGAGCTTGCTCCCGCTGGGTCGCGCAGCGGCCCCATTAAAGGGACTGCTGCGCAGTCCAGCGGGAGCAAGCTCCCTCGCCACAAGTCATGTATTTCTGCAGGATTAACACCAGGTCACACCGATCAGATCTCCCAGATCAGGTTGACCGCCGCATAACGCCCAGGCTGAGTCATACGATCAAGACCCGCTGCGTTTTCGTCGCGGCCCTGCACGTCGCCCCAGTTCCAGTACTTCTTGTCGGTGACGTTGAACAAGCCGCCGTTGATCGACACTTCCTGCGTCACCTGCCACCAGGCCGTCAGGTCGAGGGTGCCGTAGCCCGGGGTTTCGAACTGGCGGTTGATCAGCAAGTCGGCATCGCCGCTGTGGTCGACGCGGTCCTTGGACTGAACCAGGGTCCACATGACCTGGCCCCCATACACACCGCTCGGTGCATCGTAGGCCAGGCCCATGACCGCCTTGAGCGGGTCGACGCTGTTGAGCGCCTCGCCGGTTTCCTCATTCTTGCCGCGTGCATAGGCAATCGAACCCAGGGCACGGGTACCTGCCGGCATGAAGGCGTCCAGCTTGATGTCACCCTTGGCTTCGGCACCACGGATAGTGACCTTGCTCACGTTTTGCGACTGGAAGGTCAGCGGGATGTCGCTGGTCGGATCGGTGAAGCTGACCGTTTCGATGAAGTCCTTGTACTTGTTGTAGAACAGCGCGATGCCGAAGCTGCCCAGGTCGTAGCGACCGCGCAGGCCGGTCTCGAAGCTGTTGCTGGTTTCGGGCTTGAGGTTCGGGTTGCCGATTTGCCTGTAGCCAAATTGCGGGTTGCTGAACTCACCGTACATGTTGACCGGGCTCGGCGCGCGGAAGCCGGCAGCGTACTGGCCGTAGACGCTTTCGTGTTCGGTCAGCTGATAGGTCACACCGAACTTCGGCGAAATATGATCGTCGGAGAGGCGCGAGGGATCGGTGTCCAAGGGCAAACCGTTGAGGTATTCCTGCGTGACGTGCGGTGTCTGACGGTAGTAGTCGTAGCGCAGGCCTGGCAACAGGGTCCAGCGGCCGACCTCGATACTGTCCTGGACGAACAGGCCCAGGGATTCGCTGGTCGGATCCGGGAAGTCGCTGACCGGGAAGTTCTCCGTGGCCGGCACAATGGCGCCGGTGTCCAGGCGCACTTCTTGACCCGTACGCTTGTTGCTCGACTCGATGCGTTTGACTTCGGCACCGTAGATCAGGTGATGCCGGGTGTCGGCAATCGCGAATGCCTTGTCGAGCTGGGTGTTCAGGCTCCACAGGCGCTCGTCGTAAGTCGACTGGCGGGTGCGCACGCGGTTGACCCGCGAGGTGGTCTGGCGCTGCTGATAAGTGTCCTGGTCGTTGCTGCTTTCCTGATAGTTCAACTGCCATTGCAGCTTGTCGGCCATTGCGCTGTCCAGGCTCAGGGTATGGGCCAGGCTGTAGCGGGTGCGGTCGATGCTGTCATCGGCCGTGGAGCCGAGAATCGCCGGGCTGGTGAGGGTGGCGCGGGTGACGATATCGCTCAGCAGGTTGCTGTTGGCGTCGTCCTGGTAGCGCTCGTAAGTGAACTGCAGGCGGTCGCCCTCGCCGTAGTCCCAGCCCAGTTTGGCCAGCACGTTTTCGGTGGTGTAGTTCAGCGGGTTGGCTTCGGTACGCGATGCGCCTGCGCCACCGACGTTGCCTGCGGTGTCGGTGGACTGACCGTCGCGGCGACCCAGGTGCAGCAGGCCGTCGACGGTACCGGTACGCCCGGCGAACGTGGCGCTGCGCTGCCAGCTGTCATCGCTGCCGTCGTAGCCGGTCTTGAAGCGCGCGTAGGTGTCGTCGCCGTCTTCGAGGTACTCGCCGGCATCCTTGGTCAGGTAGCTGACCGCACCGCCGATGGCGTCGCTGCCGTACAACGAGGACGCCGGGCCGCGGATGATTTCCACCTGTTTGATGGTGTCGAGGTCGACATAGTTGCTGCGCACGTCCTGGAACGGGCTGAAAGCGTTGCTTTGCGGGACGCGCACGCCGTCGACCTGGGTCAGTACCCGATTGCCGTCGATACCGCGGATGTTCGCCCCGGACAGGCCGAAACGGCTGCCGGTGCCGCTGACCGAAACACCCGGCTCGTAACGCACCACATCCTTGAGGTCCTTGTCGTTCTGCTGATCGATTTCACGCTCGCTGTGCACCGACACGGTACTCGGCACTTGCAGCAGGGTCTGCTCGGTGCGAGTGGCGGTCACGCTGACGGTATCGAACTGGGTAACGGGTTCGGCGGCAAAGGCCAGCGAAGGCGAGAGCAACAGCAAGCAGAGCCAGGGACGCATGGCGAATGGCGGACGGATCGACATCTAACTTTTACTCCTGGGATCTGACAGTGGTCACTTGCATGCAGGGTGTTGAAGGGGGTCTGCATGGGCGACGGACACTGTCCGGCGTGTGTTTTGTTTTGTATGAACCAAGCGTTTGGCCCCTTTCTGTCGAAGGGATGTATACAAAAACGCTTGTCGGCAGCGGCGGCGAAGATAACCAGCTTGACTTGTAAATGCAAATTATTACCATATGCATTCAGCTTAAAACTGGAACAAGCGTGCATGAAGCACTTCTGGGGTTGTCTGGGGTTATCGATTGCGCTGCATCTGAGCGCCGGATGGCTCGTCCGCGAGATTCAGGCTGCGCCTGAACCGCTGGCCTTTCAGCCGCCGATGGCGATTCAATTGGTGACGCTGGCACCGATTGCCGTGCCCGCCCCTGCCCCGCCGCAGACCAAGCGCGCGCCTGCCCCGATGCCGGCACCTGCACCTGCTAAGCAACCTGAAACGACGAAAGCCGAGACCGCACCGACACCGGTCAAGCCGCTGCCGGTCAGCACCCAGCCGTCCATGGTCAAGGCGCCAGGCAAGCCGCAACCGGTTGCCAAACCTCGTGGCGAAACCAAACCGGAACCCCGTCGTGCCGAACCCGTGGAGCTTGCGGCCACCATGGCGCAGACCCCGACTCGACCGACACCGGCAGCGACGCCCGCCGCCGCGCCCGCACAGAACGCCTACCCGACCCTCCCCGTCGCTGCCGCTCCGGCGCCCATACTCACCCCGGTGGTCAGCCTGCGCCCGTCCTTCGTCACCCCTCCCCCGGCGCCTCGCTACCCCAACACAGCCCGCCGTCGCAACCAGCAGGGTGTGGTGCGGATCGAGGTGCGCCTCGATGAGCGCGGCCAGCAACTCAAGCTGACGCTGGTGCGTTCCTCGGGGGTGGAGAGCCTTGACCAGGCCGCTCTCGAAGCAGTGACCACCTGGCGTTTCCGCCCCGAAATTGTCGACGGCCGGGCTGTGCCCAGCCGTGTAGAGATACCAATAGAATTCGCCCTCACGGCGAACCGTTGATCCTGAAGGAGCATCACATGACCGCCAATACTTGCGCCCTGCCAGTCGCCCCGGCCCTGTACCAGACCTGGCAACAACTGCGCGCCGAACAACCCGGCCTGCGCGCCCGCGATGCCGCGGCCAAACTGGGTGTCAGCGAAGCTGAGCTGACCGCCAGCCGCCTGGGCACCGATACCGTGCGCCTGCGCCCGGAATGGAAGGAACTGCTGCCGGCACTGGGTGAACTGGGCACCATCATGGCCCTGACCCGCAACGAGCATTGCGTGCACGAACGCAAAGGCGTGTACAGCGAAGTGACCGTGATGGGCAGCGGCCAGATGGGCATGGTGCTGTCGCCGGACATCGACCTGCGCCTGTTCCTCAGCGGCTGGGCCAGCGTCTTCGCCGTCGATGAAAGCACCCCGCGCGGTCCGCAGCGCAGCGTCCAGGTGTTCGACCGCCAGGGCCTGGCCGTGCACAAGGTCTACCTGACCGCCACCAGCTTCGATGCTGCCTGGGCACCGCTGGTCGAGCGTTTCCGTGCCGAACAACAGACGGCCGAACTGGACCTGCAACCGCTGCCGCAAGCCAAGGCACCACGCGTCGACAGCGAAGTCGATGTAGATACCCTGCGCAGCGAATGGTCGCAGCTCAAGGACACCCACGACTTCTTCATGCTGCTCAAGCGCAACGACGTGGCGCGCACCCAGGCCCTGCGCCTGGCCGGTCACGAGTGGGCCGAACCCTTGGCCACCGTCGAGCTGACCCGGGTCATCGAAGAAGCCGGCAAGCGCGAAGTGCCGATCATGGTGTTCGTCGGCAACAAGCACTGCATCCAGATTCACTCAGGGCCGGTCAGCAACCTGCGCTGGATGGACACCTGGTTCAACGTGCTCGACCCGATGTTCAACCTGCACCTGAAGACGACCGGCGTGACCGAGTTGTGGCGTGTGCGCAAGCCGAGTGTCGATGGCATCATCACCAGCTACGAAGGTTTCGATGCCGAAGGCGAACTGGTGATCCAGTTGTTCGGTGTGCGCAAGCCGGGCATTCCTGAGCGTGACGACTGGCGTGCCCTGGCTGAAACCGCCACCCCTCTGATCGGCTAAGGAAGAGTCCCGATGCGTATCAAAACACTGCTGGCCTGTGCCGGCGTGCTCGTCAGCCAAATGGCCGTCGCCGACGCCCTGCCCCAGCGCTGGGTCAGCGCCGGCGGCGCATTCAGCGAATGGGTGGTCGCCCTGGGTGGCGAAAGCAAGCTGGTGGGTGTCGACAGCACCAGCCAGTACCCACAATCGCTGCATCGCCTGCCGGGCGTCGGCTACCAGCGTGCGCTGGCGGCCGAAGGCATCCTGGCCCTGAAGCCGGACATTCTGGTGGGCAGCAACGAAATGGGCCCGCCACCGGTGCTGGAGCAACTCAAGGCCGCCGGCGTGCGCATTGAATTGCTGTCGGTCAAGGCCGACGTGCCGGCCCTGCAACACAACCTCACCGAACTCGGCCAGCTGCTGGGCAAGGAAACCGAGGCCCAGGCGCTGATGGCGGGCTACCTCGAGCGTCTGCACACCCAGGCCGATCGGGTCAGGCTGGCGCAGCAACAGCAACCGGCTCCCCGGGTGCTGATGCTGCTCAGCCACTCCGGCGGCAACCTGCAAGTGGCGGGCAAGGACACCCTGGCGGCCTGGATGATCCAGCAGGCCGGCGGCAAAAGCCTGGGTGAGCACAACGGCTACAAACCGGTCTCCAGCGAAGCCATGCTGAGCCTGGACCCGCAGGTGATCATCTTCGCCGGTGGAAAACTGCAAGGCGATGCGGCCCGTAAAGCCCTGCTGGAACAGAACCCGATCCTGGCGCAAACCCAGGCCGGACGTGACGGCCGGGTGCTGGTGATCGACCCGACGCTGCTGGTCGGTGGCCTTGGCCCGCGAGTGCCGGACGCCTTGACGCGTCTGTCCACGGCGTTCTATCCGGATGTCAAGGCGCAGACTGCCGGGACCCACCCATGACGGCCATTTTCCGGCCGCGTCCGACCTTGATCTGTTTGCTGCTGTTGCTGGTGCTGGTGTTCTGGCTGTCCCTGGCCCTCGGGCCGGTGAGCCTGCCGCTGGGCGATACCTTGCTGGCCGGGATGCGCCTGCTGGGGTTGTCGCTTGACGGGGGTGACACGCAGCAGGCGGAGCTGATCCTCGGTCAGATCCGCCTGCCGCGCAGCCTGCTCGGCATCGCCGTGGGCTCGGTACTGGCGTTGTCCGGCGTGGCGATGCAGGGGTTGTTCCGCAACCCCTTGGCGGACCCGGGCCTGGTCGGCGTCTCCGGCGGTGCCGCGCTGGGTGCCGCCCTCGCCATCGTCGGCGGCAGCCTGCTGGGTGGCGTGCCGCCAGCGGTAGAGCCTTACCTGCTGTCGGTCAGCGCCTTCGCCGGTGGCTTGATCGTCACGGCGGTGGTGTATCGCTTCGGCCGCCGCAACGGGCAAACCGACGTTGCCACCCTGCTGTTGGCGGGTGTGGCGATGACGGCCATGGCCGGTGCCGGCGTGGGTCTGTTCACCTACCTGGCCGATGACGCGACCCTGCGCACCCTGACGTTCTGGAACCTGGGCAGCCTCAACGGCGCCAGCTATCCGCGCCTGTGGCCGTTGCTGATCGTCACCCTGGGCGTGGCGCTGTGGTTGCCACGTCGCGCGGCGGCACTCAATGCCATGCTGCTGGGCGAGTCGGAGGCCCGTCACCTGGGCTTCGACATCGAGCGCATCAAGCTTGAGCTGGTGTTGTGCACGGCGCTCGGCGTCGGCGCGGCCGTCGCGGCGGCCGGCCTGATCGGTTTCATCGGCCTGGTGGTGCCGCACCTGATGCGCCTGCTGGTCGGCCCGGATCACCGGGTGTTGCTGCCCGCGTCGTTACTGGCCGGTGCGAGCCTGCTGTTGCTGGCCGACCTGGCCGCGCGCCTGCTGTTGGCGCCGGCCGAATTGCCGATCGGCATCGTGACCGCACTGATCGGCGCGCCGTTCTTTCTCTATCTGCTGGTACGAGGGCGTTCCTGATGCTGCGGGCAAACAACTTGCTGGTACGTCGTGGCAACCGCACGGTACTGGCGAACATCGATATCCAATTGCGCCCCGGTGAAGTGCTCGGCGTGCTGGGACCGAACGGCGCCGGCAAAAGCACCCTGCTCGCCGCCTTGTGCGGCGAACTGCCAACCCGCGAAGGCAGGGTCAGCCTCGACGAGCGTCCACTCGCCGACTGGCCGGGCCAGGAACGGGCCAGGCGCCTGGCCGTACTGCCGCAGAGTTCGAGCCTGAACTTTGCGTTTTCGGTCAATGAAGTCGTGGGCATGGGCCGCTTGCCTCACGCCAGCGGCCGCGTGCGCGATGCCGAAATCGTCGCCCAGGCGCTGTCAGCGGCCGATGCGCTTCATCTTGCCGGGCGCAGTTATCTGGCGCTGTCCGGCGGTGAGCGCCAGCGCGTGCATCTGGCGCGGGTGCTCGCTCAACTCTGGCCGGGGGCCGAAGGGCAAACCCTGCTGCTCGATGAACCGACGTCGATGCTCGATCCGCTGCACCAACACACCATTTTGCAAGCCGTGCGCGACTTCGCCGAGCGCGGTGCAGCGGTGCTGGTGATTCTGCACGACCTCAATCTGGCTGCACGCTACTGCGATCAACTGCTGTTGTTGCAACAGGGCCTGCCCCACGCCTACGGTCCACCGGCACAGGTGCTGACCGCCGAGGCGCTGGCGGCGGTGTATGGCCTGGAGGTGCTGATTCACCAACACCCGGAACGCGGCCACCCGTTGATCATCGCGCGCTGATACCGTCCCCCTCCTTCGTTGATCGAGGGGGCTTCTGTCTATTCAAGGAAAACCGATGCGCTTTCTGTTGCTGTGTGCATTCAGCCTGTTGGCTGCCTGCCAAACCCACTCTGTAACGCCACCCCCGGCGCCGATTGCCCCGCAAGGGCGCGATCACGCCGATCTCGGCGTCATCCGCGAACTGGCCAGCGGTCGCACGCTGACCCCGCAGGAACTGGTCGAACGCCTGGCCGTTGCGCCGCGGGTTCTGGTCGGCGAACAGCACGACAACCCGGACCACCACGCCCTGCAATTGTGGTTGCTGCGCGAGCTGGCGGCACAGCGTGCCCAGGGCAGTCTGCTGATGGAGATGCTCAACCCCGATCAACAGGCCAAAGTCGATGCCGCGCAAGCCGCGACCCGCGCCGGCCAGCCACCGGCCGATGCGTTCAAGGCGCTGGCCTGGCAGGCCAATTGGGACTGGAGTGTCTACGGTGCCCTCATCACCTACGCGCTGCGCCAACCCTATCCGCTGCTGGCGGCGAATCTGGACCGCGCGCAGATCATGCAGATCTACCGACAGCGCCCTGAGTTGAATGGCGCAGCGTCCACCACCCGACAGGTTCAGGCGACCTTGCTGGACGACATCCGCCAATCCCATTGCGGTCTGCTGCCCGAATCACAAATGCCGGCCATGCTCGCCGTGCAGCAACAACGCGACCGGCGCATGGCCGAGCGCCTGATGGCCGCGCCGACGCCGGCGTTGCTGCTGGCCGGGGCCTTTCACGTGCGCAAGGATCTGGGGGTGCCGCTGCACTTGAAAGACCTCGGTGCCGGTGAAGGCAACGCCGTGCTGATCCTCGCAGAGGCGGGCAAGACCGTGACCGCCGAGAGCGCGGATTACGTGTGGTACACGGCCGCACAGCCGGAACAGGATCATTGCGCGAAGTTGCGTCGTTAATTGTGGTGAGTGGGCTTGCCTGTGGCGAGGGAGCTTGCTCCCGCTGGACTGCGCAGCAGGCCCTCTTTTTTGGGGTCGCTACGCAACCCAGCGGGAGCAAGCTCCCTCGCCACAAGAGCACTATTGCCCTCAGCCGAACATGTTGCGGCGCGACACTATGTCACGCCTCTGCGCCGGTCCAATGGTCGTATCCACCCCGCCGCCACCGGCACAGTTTGTTAAGATCCCCCCGATTTTTTCGTCTGTACAGTCACTACGCTGTCAGTTTCAGCCTGTTCAACAGGATGCTTTTTTCCATGAGTACTGTGTATACCCGCCGAACTGTCCTGCAAGGCATGGGCCTGTTGAGCCTGGGCCTGCTCGCCGGTTGCGACGACAGCAGCAAGCTGTCGTTCAAGTACGGCAAAGACCTCAGCGACAAGATCATGGGGCGTAACTTCAAGCTCACGAACGCCGAGGGCGAAACCAGGATGCTGGGCAGCTATCGCGGCCTGATGCCGATGGTGTTCTTCGGTTTCACCCAGTGCCCGGCCGTGTGCCCCACCACGCTGGCCCGTGCCGCCCAGGCCAAAAAGCTGATGGGCCGCGATGGCGAAAGGCTGCAGGTGATCTTCATCACCCTGGACCCGGAGCGCGACACGCCAGAGCTGCTCGACAAATACGTCAAGGCCTTCGACCCGAGTTTCGAAGCGCTGTACGGCACCCTGGAACAAACCGCCGCCACCGCCAAGGAATTCGGCGTGTTCTTTGAAAAAGTCCCGAGCGGCGATACCTATACCCTCTCCCATACCGCGACCAGTTATGTCTTCGACTCCCGGGGCAATCTGCGCCTGGGGCTGTCCGCGTCCCTGACGGCCAAAGAGTGCGCAGAGGACCTGCTCACCGTGATGGAGGTTTGCTGATATGAATGCCCCGCAGGCTAAGAACCGTTTCGCGCAACGTTGCAAGCAACTGGCACTGGGCTTGTCCCTGGTCGGCCTGGCCTTTCAGGTGTCGGCACAAACCCGGGTCGACGACGCCTGGGTCCGCGCCACCGTAGCCGGCCAGCCATCGAGCGGCGCCTTCATGACCGTTACCGCGAGCAGCGACAGCAAACTGTTGAGCGTGCAAACGCCGGTGGCAGGTCTGGTCCAGATTCATGCAATGAGCATGAAAGACGACGTGATGAAAATGCAGCAGGTGGACGCCGTGGCACTGCCGGCCGGTAAAGCGGTGAGCCTGGATCCCAATGGCTACCACATCATGCTCATGAACCTGACGGGCCAGATCAAGGAAGGCGACAAGGTGCCGCTGACCCTCACCGTCGAAGACGCCAAGGGCGAGAAAGAGTCGATCCAGGTTGAAGCCGTTGCCAAGGCGATTGGCACCATGGATCACGGCAACATGGCGCATGATCACAGCAAGATGAATTGATTTTCCCGTAGCCTTGCAACACCAAAAAAGATCGCAGCCTGCGGCAACTCCTACGAAATCGGTGTAGGAGCTGCCGCAGGCTGCGATCTTTTTTTTAGATCAAAACGTCAACTCAAACGAGCTTGAGCACGACGTTGATGTTGTTGCGCGTGGCTTTCGAGTACGGGCAGTACTGGTGCCCGGTGTCGACGATTTTTTGTGCGGTCTCACGGTCCAGCCCCGGCAGGCTGACATTGAGCCGAGCCTGGAGCAGGTAGCCGCCTTCATTCGTGCCCAGGTCGACTTCCGCATCGACAGCCACATCCTTGGGCAACGCCACTTTCATTTCCCTGGCTGCCACTTGCATGGCGCCGATAAAGCAGGCTGACCACCCGGCAGCGAACAATTGCTCGGGGTTGGTACCGCCACCGCCCGCACCTGGCGACGAAAGCTTCACATCGAGGATCCCGTCGGAACTGCGGGAGGCGCCGTCACGCCCGCCGGTGGTGTGGGTCTTGGCGGTGTACAACACTTTATCGATCTGGTTCATGCTGACCTCCTGATTGAGTTGTAGAAAACCGGTTTTAACGCCCCATCCGGTCGCCGGGATGGTCAATCAATATAGACGTCACCGGCCCGCGCTGCAGTCGATCCGACCGGCGCCCGCTTCTTCCTTATTTACGCGCCAACTTGTACCTGACGCAGTCCTCATAAAAGCTTTGCCGCACGGCCGTCGGTTTCAATCGCGACGAACTGTCATAAGTTTGCTCTGTAATACCGAGTGCCATCATGCGCATCCATGTTTTGGAGAACTTGTAGGCCTGGATTTTCTGCCGCGCGGCGTACAGAGAAACACCTGAAAGCTTGAGTTCCTGTGCCCTTGCAGCAGTGCCCGCGCCCCAACTGCACATGTATTGATCCTGGGTGGCCAGTTCTTTGGCTTGCGTCGAATTGCTGATACCCGCAACAACTAGCGGAATTAACGCGATCCATATCTTGCGCATCTTGACCTATCTAACTAGTTGAAAATGAACTAATTTTGCGGGGGATTTCTAAACTTGGGGGCCAGCATCGTGCCTTTTTTGCAAATGAGTGCAAAAAACGAGATGGCCAAGGCCATTTCTTGCGAGTTTTCAATCCTTTGCTATAGCTAAGACTCTCAATCGCCAACTAAGTGAGGCAACGGAATGTCAGTCGCAAAAAAAATGAGTGTGGGGCAACTGACAATGTTGACCGCCGTCAACATGTTGGGCTCAGGCATTGTGTTATTACCGACGAAACTAGCGGAAGTCGGTGCAATTTCGATTCTTTCCTGGCTGGTGACGGCCACCGGCTCCCTGGCTCTGGCCTACGCCTTTGCGCGATGCGGGATGCTCAGCCGCAAGACCGGCGGCATGGGCGGCTATGCCGAATACACGTTCGGTAAAGCCGGTAACTACATCACCAACTACACCTACGGCCTCTCACTGTTGATTGCCAACGTGGCGATCAGTATTACCGCGGTTGGCTATATACAGACGCTGTTCGGAATAAAACTGGATTCACTGCAAGTCGGTCTCGCGACCATTGCCTTGCTGTGGATCACGACCTTCGCCAACTTTGGCGGCGCGCGCATTACCGGCCGGATCGGCTCGATCACCGTCTGGGGGGTGATTGCACCAGTGGTGCTGGTGTCCACGGTGGGCTGGTTCTATTTCGACAGCAGCGTCTACGCCGCTGGCTGGAACCCTCATGACAAGGGCTGGTTCGAAGCGGCGGGCGCCTCGGTGGCGATCACCCTGTGGGCCTTCCTGGGCCTGGAATCGGCTTGCGCCAACACCGACGCGGTGGAAAACCCTGAGCGCAACGTACCGATTGCCGTGCTGGGCGGCACCCTGGGTGCGGCGGTGATCTACATCGTCTCCACCAACGTCATCTTCGGTATCGTCGGCAACGAAGAACTGGTCGCGTCCACCGCGCCGTTCGGCCTGGTGTTCGCGAAGATGTTCACCCCGATGATCGGTGACATCGTGATGGCGGCCATGGTGCTTGCCTGCATCGGCTCTTTGCTGGGTTGGCAGTTCACCATCGCTCAGGTGTACAAAAGCTCGGCAGACACCGGTTACTTCCTGTCGATCTTCGCCAAGGCCAACAAGGCAGGTACCCCGATTGTCGGCATGCTGGTGCTGCTCGCCGCACAGACCGCACTGGCCCTGCTCACCATCAGTCCCGACCTGAGCAAGCAGTTCGACACCCTGGTCAACCTCGCCGTAGTGACCAACCTGGTGCCGTACATCCTGTCCATGGCCGCACTGATGACCATGCAGAAAGTCTCCAACGTGCCGGAAGGCAAGGCGCTGGCCACCAACGTCATTGCGCTGATCGCGGCGGCCTACAGCTACCTGGCGCTGTACAGTTCCGGTGAGCAGGCCCTGATGCTCGGTGGCGTCGCCACGATCTTCGGCTACACCCTGTTCGGCTTCGTCAACAACCGCCTGATTCGCCTCGAAGCACTCAACAACAGCGTACCGACGCAAACCGTCAGCGCGCAGCACCTCACTGCCGAACCCGTGCCGGTGAACAATCTGAATAAAGCCACTCTGGAGATTCAAGCATGACGGACTATAAACACTCGCTGGGCATGCTGGCGCTACTGGTCAGCAGCCCACCGGACAAACGAACGGTGTTTGGCCGCGCCCTGGATCATCTGGTCCACGATGTAGAGGGACGTGGCGTCAGTGTCCTGGCTTCGGAAAGCCTCTCGGACGCCGCATCGATCCTGCGCTCGGACCCTGCCGTTCAGTGCGTGCTCATCCGCTGGGAAATGGACAGCAGCGAAGGCCACGCCGACTGCATCAAGCTGCTGGTCAAACTGCGCGAGCGCAACACCCGGGTGCCGGTGTTCCTGATCAGTGACCGTACCACCGCGTCGAGCATTCCGTTGCTGGTCATGCAACACGCCGACGACTTCATCTGGCTGCCTGAAGACACCACCGGTTTCCTCAGCGGGCGCATCCTGGCCGCCATCGAACGCTATCGTCAGGCGGCCCTGCCGCCGATGTTCGGCGCGCTGGTGAAGTTTGCCCGCACCTATGAATATTCCTGGCACACCCCGGGCCATGCCGGCGGCACCGCGTTTCTCAAGAGCACTGCCGGGCGCGCCTTCTACGAGTTCTTCGGTGAAAACCTGCTGCGTTCCGACCTGTCGATCTCGGTCGGCGAACTGGGCTCCCTGCTCGATCACAGCGGCCCCATCGGCCAGGGCGAACGTTATGCCGCCAAGGTCTTCGGCGCACACCGCACGTACTACGTGACCAACGGTTCGTCGATGTCCAACCGCGTCATTCTCATGGCCAGCGTCACGCGCAACCAGATCGCCCTGTGCGACCGCAATTGCCACAAGTCCGCCGAGCATGCGATGACCCTGTCCGGGGCGATTCCGACCTACCTGGTGCCGACCCGCAACCGCTACGGCATCATCGGCCCGATCCTGCCGCAGACCCTGAGCGCCGAAGGCGTGAAAGCCGCCATCGCCAACAACCCGCTGGTCAAGAAAGGCATCGACCCGACGCCGGTGCACGCGATCGTCACCAACTCGACCTACGACGGCCTGACCTACAACGTCACCCGCGTCGAAGAGTTGCTGGGCGAAAGCGTCGACCGCCTGCACTTCGACGAAGCCTGGTACGGTTATGCGCGCTTCAACCCGCTGTACAGCGGACGCCATGCCATGCACGGCAATCCGGCCGACCACGACAAGTCCAAGCCGACCGTGTTCGCCACCCAGTCGACCCACAAGCTGCTGGCCGCCCTGTCCCAGGCCTCGATGATCCACGTGCGCGACGGCCGTAACCCGATTGAACATGCGCGCTTCAACGAGTCGTACATGATGCACGCCTCGACCTCGCCGAACTACGCGATCATGGCGTCCTGCGACGTCAGCTCGGCGATGATGGAAGCGCCGAGCGGACAGATCCTCACCAGCGAGTCGATCGAAGAAGCCATCAGCTTCCGCCAGGTTCTCTCGCGCATGCACAACGAGATGCTGAGCAAGGACGACTGGTTCTTCACCTGCTGGCAGCCGCCGACCGTACAGGTGGGCGCCGCGACCGTGCCCTTCCATGAGGTCGACCCGGCTACCCTTAAAACCGACCCGAACTGCTGGGTCCTGCACCCGAACGCGGTATGGCACGGTTTTGGTGACATCGAAGACGGCTACTGCATGCTCGACCCGATCAAGGTGTCGGTACTGGCCCCGGGCATGGGCGACGACGGCAACTTGCTCGCCTCCGGTATCCCGGCCTGTGTGATCACGGCGTACCTAGGCCGCCAGGGTATCGTGGTCGAGAAAACCACCGATTTCACCATCCTGTTCCTGTTCTCCATCGGTATCACCAAAGGCAAGTGGGGCACGCTGCTCAACGCCTTGCTCGACTTCAAGCGCGACTACGACGACAACGCCGAACTGGAGCTGTGCCTGCCCGACCTGTACAACGCCAACCAGCGACGCTATGCCGGCATGGGCCTCAAGGATCTGGCCGACGAAATCTTCGCCGCCATGAAGAAACACAAGACCACCGCCAACATGTCCCAGGCCTTCGGCACCTTGCCAAAAGCCGAGTTCAGCCCGGTGGAGGCCTACGAGAAACTGGTGCGCAACGACATCGAACTGGTGACCCTCGAGCAAGCCGCCGGACGCCTCGCCGCCACCGGTATCGTGCCGTACCCGCCAGGTATCCCGCTGCTCATGCCAGGTGAGAACGCAGGCCCTGCGGACGGTCCGCTGCTGGCGTATCTCAAGGCACTGGAAGCCTTCGACAAATCCTTCCCAGGCTTCACCCATGACACCCACGGGATCGAGGTTGAGGATGGCGTTTACCGGATGCTGGTACTGAAGTAAGTCAAGCAGGCTCACCGCAACCCCCTGTGGGAGCGGGCTTGCTCGCGAAGGCGTAGTGTCAGTCGACGCAATTGTCGAATGACAGGACGCTTTCGCGAGCAAGCCCGCTCCCACATTTTTTTAGATCGTCTTCACGCCAAAATCCCTATGGGCAAACTCAATCACCGCGCTCTATGATTGATCCCCATGACCACCACCGCTCCAATTCGCTCACCCTGCCCGCCCGGCGCCTGCGACTGCGGGCGTGACCCGCTGCTGGAAACACCGGGGGCGGACCTGCGCATTCTGTTTTTGACCCGCAACGAAGAAAAACGCCTGATCGAACGCCTGGAAAATCTGCAGAGCCTGAGCGATCTGGAGCACCTGCAACGGCGTATGCTCGAACAGTTGGGCATCCGCGTGGACATCGCCCCCGGCTTCAATGAGGTGCGCACCATGCGCGGCATCGGCATCCAGATCGGCGAACTGCCAGGGCTATGCCGCAAGACCCGCGCCAACATCCCGGCCGCCATTCGCCGAGCCATGGAAAAGCGCCCGGAGATTGCCTACGAGCTGCTCAATGCCAACGACTTGTTGCGTGACGCCTGATGAAGCCCATTCTCGAATTCCCCCTCACCGACGAGATTCTCACCTCGTTCGCCCTGGCCATCGGTGCCGACCTGCAGGGCTACCGCAACCACATTTACCGGGTGCTGAATTTTCATGCGGCCCTCAGCGGTACCGAAGGCTTGCCCCCGGATGCCGTACAGATCGCAGCGGCGTTTCATGACCTGGGTATCTGGACCGATGACACCCTTGACTACCTGCCGCCCTCCATTGCACTGGCCACTGAATATCTCGACAGCCGACAACGCCCGCAACTCAAAGATGAAGTCAGTGCGTTGATACTCGAGCACCACAAGCTACGTCGGTATCGCGGCGCTTGTGCCGACAGCGTCGAACCCTTCCGCCGGGCCGATCTGGTGGATGTGTCCCTGGGCCTGGTCCGCTTCGGCCTGTCCCGAAGCTTCATCAAAACCGTGCAGTCGACTTTTCCAGATCACGGTTTTCACTCGATGCTGATGAAGCTTTCAGCCCGCCAATTGCTCCGCTCGCCGCTGCGGCCGCTGCCCATGTTTCGCTGGTGAAACAGGCGTCTGTTACCCCCTCGAAAATGAACCGGAACAGGATCAGCGGTCGTACGCGAGTCGCGGGGCACTGCTATGCCTTCCTTGGGAGATTTCGCTGCAAGCCAGCCAGGACGGAACTGCACACCCAAGCGTGGCCACGGCCCGGCACCAGCCAGGTACGCGCAACAACAGGTGCCGATGCGCAACAGGAGGTAGCCGATGTTATTCATCGTCAGTTGGACAATCAGCCCGGACAACCGTGATGCCGCAATCGCACGTTTCCTCAAGACCGGTGGCGCGCCGCCCGCAGGCGTCACCATGCACGGACGCTGGCACGCCGTAGGGAGCTCGGCCGGTTTCGGCATTGCCGAGGCAAGTGATTTGGTGCCGATTCAAAAGTGGGTGCTGGAGTGGAACGACCTGATGAGCATGGACGTGCACGCCGCATTGACCGATGAGCAAATGGCACCGTTGCTGGTCGCCACTGCCGCCCGGTCATGACGATGGCGGCGGCGAGTATCGCTCGCCGCCCGATTCGACCCGCACATTTACCGGTACGCCATTGAAGTGCAAAGCGCCTGAAACACTCACTTTCTGACTATCCAAAACTGGATATTCCGCCATTCAAACCTACGCTCTTCGCGGGGGGGTTACGAATTTGAATGGCGTCTGGGGGCGCGTCTCTCTGTACTCACGCAAGTACGCAGGAGCTCGACATGAACCGGACAACCTTATCCTCGATGTTTGCAGTACCGCTGTTGCTGTCTGCAATGGTGATTCCCGGCCTGACCCTGGCTGCCGACAAAGCCCCCAACATCCTGGTGATCATGGGCGACGATATCGGCTGGTCGAATATCGGCGTCTACAACCAGGGCATGATGGCTGGCAGAACACCCAACCTCGACCAGCTCGCCGCTGAAGGCATGCGCTTCACCGACTATTACGCCGAGGCCAGTTGCACGGCCGGGCGCGCCAACTTCATCACCGGCGAACTGCCGATTCGCACCGGCATGACCACCGTCGGCCAGGCCGGCTCGCCCGTGGGTATTCCCGCCGAAGCCGTCACCATCGCGACCGCGCTCAAGGCCATGGGCTACGCCACCGGCCAGTTCGGCAAGAACCACTTGGGCGACTTGAACGAGTTCCTGCCCACCGTGCACGGCTTCGACGAATTCTTCGGCTACCTCTATCACCTCGACGCCATGGAAGACCCGGCGCACCCCAACTATCCGCAAGAACTGCTCGCCACCGTGGGCCCGCGCAACATGGTCCACAGCTGGGCCACCACCACCGATGACACCACTGTGATGCCGCGCTGGGGCAAGGTCGGCAAGCAGAAGATCGAAGATGCCGGCACGCTCTATCCGGAGCGGATGAAAACCGTCGACGACGAAATTCGCGACAAGGCCTTCTCGTTCATCGACAAGGCCAAGCAGGACAACAAACCGTTCTTCGTCTGGCTCAACCCGACCCGCATGCACATCGTCACGCACCTGTCCGACAAGTACGAAGCCATGCGCAATGCGCAAAATGGCTGGTCGGAACAGGAAGCCGGCATGGCGCAGCTCGATGACATCGTCGGCGAAGTCATGGCGAAGCTGAAAAAAGACGGCATGGACGACAACACCATCGTCATTTTCACCACCGACAATGGTGCGGAAAACTTCACCTGGCCGGACGGCGGCACCACCCCGTTCGCCATGGGCAAAGGTACGGTGATGGAAGGTGGCTTCCGGGTGCCGGCGATCATTCGCTGGCCGGGCAAGGTACCGGCCAACCAGGTCGCCAACGGCATCATGTCCGGCATGGACTGGTTCCCGACCCTGGTCGCAGCGGCGGGCAACCCGAACATCACGGCGGAACTGCTCAAGGGCAAACAATTGGGTGATACCACCTACAAAGTTCACCTGGACGGCTATGATCAAACACCAATGATCACCGGAAAGGGGCCGTCGAACCGGCATGAAATCTTCTACTTTGGAGAGAGCACCCTGGGTGCGATCCGCATCGATGACTTCAAGTACCGCTTCATCGATCAGCCCGGGGGCTGGCTGGGGGCCAAGGTCACGCTGGACATGCCGATCCTGACTAACCTGCGCCTCGATCCGTTCGAACGTGCCGGATGGCCGGAGAATATGGCAGCCAATGGTTCGCTGGAGTATTTCGAGTGGTTCAAATTCCAGTTCTGGCGTTATGTGTTTGTGCAGCAACAAGTGGTCAAACTGGCCGAAACAGCCGTGGAGTTTCCGCCAATGCAGAAAGGCGCGAGCTTCAATCTTGAAGCGGTCAAGGCCAAGATCGAAGCGGCCCGGGCAGCCATGGCCAAGTAAACAGCCGAAACCATGGGTGGCCGGCACAGGCCACCCACATTCGAAATGGACATTTGATGAGGTAGTTACATGCGCACAAGCACACTGGCCCTACCCGCCTGTACGCTACTCGCCCTGTGCTGCCAGCCAGCCTGGGCCGGCGGCATCATGCTTTACGAAATCGGCACCGATAACGCCGGCCTGGCCAACGCCGGTGCCGCTGCCCGCGCCCAGGGCCCCTCGACCATCGCCAGCAACCCGGCGGGCATGAGCTACCTGCCAGGCACACAAATCACCGCCGGCTTGCAGGTGCTGTACGGCGATTTGAGCTTCGACCGCGACGCCGCCACCAACACCCCGGGCAGCGGCAGTGGCAACGCCCTCGACCCCATTCCCGGCGGCAGCTTCTTCATCAGCCATGAACTGGACGAGCACTGGAGCGTCGGTTTCGGCCAGTACGGCGACTTCGGGTTGGCGGTCAACTACGACAACGACTGGTCCGGTCGTTACTTCGCGCAGAACTCCAGCCTGCTCGGCCTGTCGCTGGTACCGAGCGTGGCTTATCGCTTCAACGAGCAATGGTCGGTCGGCCTCGGCGTCAAGGCCATGTACGGCATGTTGCAGGCGCAAACAGCCATCGACCGCTCCCCCTTCGGTTTCACCGACCGCACCGACGGCCAGTACAAATACAAGGACGGCACCTGGGGCTATGGCGCCAACGTGGGCGTGATCTACGCCCCGCAAGCCGGCACACGGATTGGCCTGACCTACACCAGCCAGGTCGATCTGGACTTCGAGGACCGGCTGGACGTGAATGGCGATGGCCGACTGCTCGAACGCGTCAACAACACCAAGACCGAACTCGACATGAAGGTGCCGCAAACCGTCACCCTGAGCCTGTTCCAGCAACTGGACCGGCAATGGGCCTTGCTGGCCTCGGTCAACTGGCAGGACTGGTCGGAATTCGGTGACATCGGCGTACAGGTCGACACCACCGCGTTCGGTGCGCAATCGACAACGGTCGACGCCGGTTTCAAGGACACCTGGCACCTGTCCCTGGGTGCGCAATACCAGGCCACCGAGCAATGGCTGTGGAACGTCGGCGTGGCGTACGACAGCAGTGCCGTGTCGGACAGCAACCGCAGCGTGATCGTGCCGATGAACGAATCCTGGCGCATTGCCACAGGAGCCACCTATGCTCTGAACAAGGACACCGATATCAACGTCAGTTGGGCCATGGTCTGGCTCGGCGACATGCCGGTTGAGCAGACCAAGTCCGTATCCGGCAATCAGATTTCCGGTGAATTCGACAATGCCTGGATTCAAGCCCTGAGCGGGAACATGACCTGGCGATTTTGATGTCTTGTAAACAAAAGAACGACGATTTTATCCAAGGAGTAGACACCACTATGAATCTGTCCCGAAAACTGCTGGTCGGCGCTGCGCTGGCAAGTCTGTTGCTAGGCGGTTGCACCTCGAAAGTGACTGAGAAGGAACAGTACTCAGGCTTCCTGTCCAACTACAACAACCTGCAGGAAGTCGAAACGCCGAGCGGCGGCACCGCGATGCGCTGGGTCAGCCCTTCGTGGAACCCGAATGCGTATGACACTGTGGTGTTCAACAAGCTGGAGCTGTACCCGGCGCCCAAACCCGATGAGCGGGTCAACCAGCAGACGCTGACCGACATTCAGAACTACATGACCAACAAGGCCAAGGCCACGCTGGGTCAGCGGTACCGTGTAGTGTCGAACTCCTCAGCGGCTCCGGCGGGTTCCCGTCCCCTGATCATGCGCGCGGCGATTACCGGGGTGAACGCCGAGAACGAAGGCATGAAGTGGTATGAAGTGGTCCCCATCGCGGCCGTCGTCGGGGCAACCCAGGCAGCCACCGGTCACCGTGACCAGGACACCACCTTGTTCATCGAAGCCGAGTTCATCGACGCCAAGAGCAATCAGACCGTGGCCAAAGTGGTGCGCAAGGTGTTTGGCACTACCCTGGAAAATGAAAGCCAGAAGATTACCGCCAAGGACTTCAAGGCGGCGATCGACAAACTGGGTACCGACTTCCAGGCGTTCCTCAAGTAAGAACAGGTTGCTCGCGTAGGAGCTGCCGCAGGCTGCGATCCTTTGATCTTCAGGTTATTGAAACCCTAAGAAGATCGCAGCCTTCAGCAGCGCCTTTCGGCACAGGTCACTTCTTCATCCCCACCCGCCGCCGCATGTCGGCAGTGATCGCCTGCCGGGTCTTGCGCATGTCCGCCCAGGGCTCATCACCAACTTCAGCCAGGCGTTCAAGCGCGTTGTGCAGGTTCCACTGATTGCCGCCCTTGAGTTCGGCAACCTCTTGGCGAAAGATCGGCATCGACACCGGCAGGCCCTCACGGGTACGGACGGCGTAGGCACAGATGGTGGTCGCGCCCAGGCCATTGCGCAGGTAATCGATGAAGATCCGCCCGACCCGGTTCTTCGGTCCCGATACTGCCGAAAAACGCTCGGGCAGCAGCCTGGCCATGTGACTGACAATGGCATGGCTGAAGTCCTTGACCTCATCCCAGCCGAGCTTGCGGGTCAGCGGCACCACCACATGGATGCCCTTGCCGCCGCTGGTTTTCAGAAAGGCATTGAGCCCCAGCTCATCCAGCACCGACAGCGTCAACTCAGTGGCCTCGATCATGCGTTTCCATGGCAGCGCCGGGTCCGGGTCAAGGTCGAGGATAAAACGGTCCGGCTTGTCGAAGTTGACCGACGTGGCGTTCCAGGTGTGCAACTCCACGGTACTCATCTGCACCGCGCCAATCAGCGCCTCGGCATTGTTGATCAGCATCATCGGCTGGCCGGTGAGCTGCTTGTCCAGCGTGACGATGCCGGGGATCGCCAGGTGCTCGGCATTCTTCTGGAAAAACAGCTCGCCGGCGATACCGTCCGGTGCGCGCACCAGCGCCACCGGGCGATCCTTGAGTTCGGGCAGGATCCACTCGGCGACACTCGCGTAGTACTGCGCCAGTTGCAGTTTGGTGGTGCCGCTGCCGGGGTCGATCACCCGGTCCGGGTGAGTGATGCGCACCTGCCCCGCTTCCAGACCGATTTGCGAGGGTGCGGGGGCGGGCTTCTTTTGTGTGGTCGCGGTTTTTTTCGCAGTGGAGGTTTTCACGGTGTTCGCGCGCTCCTCGGTGATGTCGTGTGCCGGTTTGTCATTGCGCAGGCCATGGAAAACAGCATGGCGCACTGAGCCGTCCCGGGTCATTTCAGCGAAGGCCACTTGCGCCAGCAACTTGGGTTTGAGCCAGTGCACATCCCTGGCCTCGGCACCGTCGGGTGGATTGACCACCGGCGGTTTTTTCACCTGCAACGGCTTGAGCTGCTCATGGAGGCTGCGCAGCGTCGCCTCGTTGAACCCGGTGCCGACTTTGCCGGCATAGCGCAACTCGCCACTGTCGCGGTCATGCAGCCCCAGCAGCAGCGCGCCGAAGGCATGGCGCGAGCCTTTCGGCTCGGTGAATCCGACGACTACGAACTCCTGCCGATGCTGGCATTTGAGCTTGATCCAGTCGCTGCTGCGCCGGGAGACATAGGGCGACCCAAGACGCTTGCCGATCAAGCCCTCCATGCGCATCCGGCAGGCGCTGTCGAGCAAGGCGTGCGGCTCCTCGCCAAACGACTCGGAGAAGCGCAGCAGCGGCTGGTCATTGGTCTTGAGCACAGTTGCCAGCGCAGCCCGACGCTCTTCGACCGGCACTTCGCGCAAGTCCACGCCATTGAGGTACGGCAGGTCGAACAGGTAGTAGAAAATGCCGTCGCTGCGCTGCGCCTCGAAGGCGTTTTGCAGCGCCTGAAAGTCCGGCACACCCTGGTCGTCGGCCACCACCATTTCACCATCGAGCCACGCCGATTCCAGGCCAAGCGCGACCAGGGCCTGGACCTGTTCTGGCAGTTTGTGGGTCCAGTCGTGGCCATTGCGGGTGATCAGCCTGACGTCGCCATGGTCGATGCGAGCCATGATCCGGTAGCCGTCGAACTTGATTTCGTAGCTCCAGGAGCCGTCCGGGACCCTGTCCACCAGCGTCGCCAATTCCGGCTTGAGCAGGTCCGGCAACCTGGCTTTGCGGGCACCGGTCAGTGGCGATGGTTTTTCCTTGTCTGAGCGCTTGGCGGCTGGCTCGCCAGTCGTCGAAAGATCGCGCCTGTCATCGAGGTTGCGGGGCATGGCTCACCTGCTTCGCGCCAGGACGTCGGATGCAAACGTCTCTTAACAAAGCAGAGCCGGCGAGCGGCGCAATAATTCAATCGGCGTTGAAAAGCCCCGGACGGACGGGCTTGTGGCGCGGGGTGCGGCCGGTGTTTCAGCAGGTTGACCGCGTTATCGTTCTTCGCGAGCAAGCCCGCTCCCACAGGGATTTTCAGCGCACGCAGAATCTGCGTTCGGCGCGGATCAACCTGTGGGAGCGAGCCTGCTCGCGAAGCTTTAGGCAGTCCCCTTGGCCTGCTGCTCCAGACGCAATTGCAACTCTGGCTCGATCTGCAATGCCGCGGCCAGTTCATCCAGATAGTTGCGCTCGGCGTCCTGCTGGTCGTCCACCAGCATCACGCTGGCCAGGTACATCTCCGAGGCCATGCCGGGGTCGGTGGCCGACTGCGCCACTTCATTGGGGTTCAGCGGCTTGGCGACTTCATCGTCCAGCCATTGCTGCAATTGCGGATCGTCGGTGTGACGACCGATTTCAGTGCTGATCATCTGCTTTTCGGATTCATCGATCCGGCCATCGGCCTTGGCCGCGGCAATCAATGCCCGCAGGATCGCATGGCTGTGTTCCTCGGCTTCCGGGCCGGCCAGCAAGTCCACGGTGCGCGGCGCCTCCTGCGGTGCCGACGCCTGGCTGCGTTGCCAGGCCTGGTACGCCTGGAACGCCATCATGCCGAGGGACGCCAGCGCCGCATAATTAGTGCCGCCACCGGAGCGGCTTTGGGGTGCACCGCCCACCGGCGAACCGCCGCCCAGCAAACCACCGAGCAAACCGCCCAACCCTGCGCCACCGCCACCCGCACCAGCGCCACCGCCCAGCAACCCTCCGAGCAATCCACCCAGGTCGCCGAGCCCGCCCTGGGGCGACGCGCCACTGCCCCTCTGTTGCGCCATCGAGCCCTGGCCGGCGCGCAATAACTGTTCGAGCAGATCACTGGTGTTCATGACGCTTGTCCTCTTGGGAAGGGTTCTGTCCAGTCAGGCAACGATAGACCTCGCAGACGAATGTGCCAGCGCCGTTGGGCCGACGCGCCCGCATCAATGCGGATTGTCCGGGGTATTTTTTTTAGCACGGCTAAGATTCATAGATGGTGAACCTTATCCGCGGATACCCGGTCGATACCTGCAACCCGACCCGGTTGCCACCGCCCCCCTTGCGCGGGGCGTCAACTGGCTTGCTTCATTCACTGGAGAACGCCCCTGTGATTTCAACCCTGTACATCGCCAGACTCAAAGCATGGGGCGCCCATGGTTTTACGGCCACCGGCGTGGTTACCGCTTTCCTCGCTACGCTGTCCCTGCTGGATAACCAGCCGACCCATTGCCTGCTGTGGCTGGGTGTCGCCCTGATCGTCGACGGACTGGACGGCGCACTGGCGCGCAAGGTCAACGTGCAGTCGGTGTTGCCGAGCTTCGATGGCTCGATCCTCGACCTGGTAATCGATTACCTGACGTATGTGTTTATCCCGGCGCTGTTCATCTATCGCTACATCCCGTTGCCGGACTACACCCTGCTGCTGAGCGTGTCGCTGATTCTGGTGTCGTCGCTGTTCTGCTTCTGCAACGTCAACATGAAGAGCAAGGACAACTATTTCCAGGGCTTCCCCGCCGCCTGGAACGTGGTTGCCCTGTGCCTGTACATCATTGCCCCGTCGCCGTGGATCACCTTCGTGACCATCATTGGCCTGGCCCTGCTGACCGTGACCCGGATGAAATTCCTGCACCCGTTCCGCGTGCGCCGGTTCATGCCGATCAACATTGCGGTGACGGCCATCTGGTTGCTGTGCAGCTTGTCGCTGGTGCTCAACCATCCAGTGATCAACCCGATGGTGATGGGGCTGTGGCTGCTGATGTCAGCGTATTTCCTCGGGATCTGCTTCTGGCGCACGGCGCTGGAGTGGTTCGACGAATCGCGGCTCAAGTAGCCATGGCGGTCCATATCGTTCAACTGGGTTCGCCGCGTCGCCCCGACGAAGGCTTGCGCCTGGGCACGGTACGCCGCCCTCCCCGTGGCGTACCGAAAGCCGAATTCGCCAGCCGGGATTTCTATGATGTCTGGCAGCCCTTGCTGTCACCCAGCGCGGAGTTGGTGGCCGAGGCCAAGGCTGCACAGGATGCCAAGGCCTGGGAGGTGTTCCGGCGCAAGTTCAAGGCCGAGATGAACCAGCCCGCCGCCAGCCAGATGCTGGACCTGCTGGCCGCGCTGTCTCACAGCACGTCCCTGGCCGTGGGCTGTTACTGCGAGGATGAGGCGCATTGTCATCGGTCGGTGTTGCGCGAGTTGCTGGAGGCGCGGGGGGCTGTGGTGGTTTAGTTGCCATGACCACCACACAATCCCTGTGGGAGCGAGCTTGCTCGCGATGGCGGTCTTCCAGTCGCAGATGCTCTGACTGATACACCGCCATCGCGATCAGCCCCAAACAAAAACAGCACCTTTCGGTGCCGTTTTTGCGTCTTTTGCTTCAATGACAACCTGGAGATTCGCCCATCGCGTTATCTGAGTTCGAGTAGCACGTAGGTAATGGCCATCCAAATCAGGGTAGCGATCGTCATCACCACGTTGATCATCAGAAGACGCTTCAGCCGAGGTGGGAAGTTTTCGATATCGCCTGGGTCCACATCACCGAGGCGTATATATGCCCTCGGTCGCACTACCATCCCGGCAATTTTAGTAATCAGTACAAATCCCCCAAACCAGCCCTGCCCGCGCCATCCAGGGCCCCAAATGAAAATGTAGCGACTGTTTTTCAAGGCCTCCATCATGGCGTCCAGATGGCGGCGGCTCAGGTATAAGCAGTAAGCGATGTTCACAGCGCCCAGCATAATTGGACCGCCAGCAACAATAATTGCAATCCACGGATTCCAAGTACCGATGCTGGTCATGGCTGTGTTACTTCAAATATTTTCTCACCTATGAACTCGCCCCCCATGCTACCTGCTTCTGTCCCCACCCATGCGCTAATCCCTACCAAGGCCCCACCGCAGATAACACCACCTATTACCGTCGTAACTCCAAGTGCAAGGCAAATAGTGCCACTAATCAAAGGAGCTCCTGCTCCACCCGCTATCCCACCAATGGTCGACCCAACAAATTTCCCTCCTTCAGTAAATTTGACCTTCTCACAAGCGGTTCCAGAGTCACCAACATAAACTTCTTGAATAGCCAGCAACGACGAAACTCCACCAATACCAATCCCTATGTACCCCCCCGCCTGCATGTACTTCGCGGCCCGACTGGTCGCATCCACATGGGTCGCATAACCCGGTATCTGCCCTGGCGCACCGGCTTTGTCCCAGTGGTGCACCATACTGCGGCTGAAGATGCCGAGTATCGTTTTTAGCTTGGGGGGATCGCCCATAAACCTACTCAAATTTCATCAGCACATATCCTGCTAATGCCCAAGTTGCGCTACCAAAAAGCATCACCGCGTCGATTTGCAGAAGTCGTTTGAGATGAGGAGGGAAGTTTGCGACATCGATAGGGTCCACATCTCCAATGCGGATATACGCCCTCGGCCACATCATCATGCCGGCAATCTTGCTAATCAATATGAAGCCCCCAAACCAACCCTGATTCCGCAGGCCCGGCCCCCAAATGTAGATGTAGCGACTGTTCTGCAAGGCCTCCAACATGGAATCCAGATGATGACGGCTCAGATACAGAGTAAATGCAATACTTACACAGCCCAGCAAGATTGGGCCGGCCAGAAGCCAGAAAGCAAACCAAGACGACCAAAAATCCTCACCCATCATGGCTGTGTTTTTTCGTACAAGATCTCACCAACTTTCTCACCGCCTTCACCTAAGCCAGTCGTACCCATCCATGCGCCAATCCCTATCACGGTCGCAACGCAGGCAACCGCACCAACTCCTGTAACCCCAAGCGCCAGGCAGATTGGACCGCTGGCAGATTGGGCTATCCTTGCACCCAGAGCGCCACCAACGGTGGATCCGACAAACTTTCCTGCTTCTGTAAATCGGACCCTCTCGCAAGCCGCTCCAGCGTCACCAACACAAACCTCCTGAACAGCCAGCAACGAAGAAACCCCACCAATCCCAATCCCGATGTACCCGCCCGCCTGCATGTACTTCGCGGCCCGACTGGTCGCATCCACATGGGTCGCATAACCCGGTATCTGCCCCGGCGCACCGGCTTTGTTCCAGTGATGCACCAGACTTCGACTGGAAATGCCGAGGGCCGTCTTCAGTTTGGGGTGATCACCCAAGGTCGTCTGGCCACGCAGGCGAGTGGAGTTCAGCAGGTGGGCATCCAGTTGCGCGAGCAGGCGTGTGCGTTCGGCAAAGAACTGCGGCGATTTGAGATGGCCGTGCTGACGATAGCTGTCCTGATGCAGGCGTTCCATGGCTTGCAGGGTGTCGCGCAGTCGGGTCAGGTGTTTTTCCATCACCACCGCGCTCACGCCAAGCCAGGTCGAGGTCTGGCCGGTAAAACTGGCGATTTCCGCCGCATGGCGGTACATGAAATCGGCCTCATCTGGCGTCAGGGGGTCGAGTGCAGACTTGACCTGTTGCGCGGCCTGCATCAGCTGCGCTTCCTGATAGGTGCAGGAGGTGTTGTTCGGGTCGCTCAGTACGATCAGCGAACCGGCCTTGATATCGCCTCGCTCAGGATTGAGCGCTCGAAACTTGCGCATCACGGCGGCATCGGGCGTGGCGAACAGCGTGGCCTCCAGGGCTTCGCGGGTCATGCTTTTGGGCACCACATAGAAACCCGGTTCTTGAGGCTCCGCGCGGGTGAATATCGCAGACACTGGAGGGTTAGAAGGGGCGATACCGGACTGACGTGGCGCTGCCGGTTGACTGGTTGCAGCACTGGCAGCGGGTTGCACAACACTCCTGCCCGTTCGCGGTGCGGAGTTAGCGCTGCGATAGGTCGCCGTGACCACAGAGGGGATCAGCCGGGCTTTACAGGGGCAATCGCTGTGGCTGTCCAGCGTGCCCGCCACGGCTTTGCCATGACTGATCATGTACGAAATGCCACCCACGATTTTGTAAGTCTTGCCGTCCTTGCCACAGGTAACCCGATCGCCTTCGCGGGCATGGGCGATGCCGTACATCATGATTCCGGTATGACCATCCAGGACCTTGCCGCCACAGGTGGTCTTGTCATGCAGACCAATGAAATGTCCTTCGTTCATTGATGTTCTTCCTCCTTGATGGAAGGCAGAAAGTCCTCGACCATCGGCACCCCTTCACGCCCCACTATCAAAAAACCGCCTTGCAAGGTGTTGATGATCTCGTCGCCATTGCAAAGACGGCTGCCGACCAGCGCCACATGGCTATTTTCTTGTCCCGCACCAGTGACGATCTGCGCCCTACGTCCATCGGCGTACACGGCGTAATCGCCCTTCTGTGCCGCGCGGACTTCCTGGCCGCTCTCCAATGTGAATACCAAGCGAGCAGTTCCCTGCTGGATCACCCCACCATCGCGGGTCAGACTGCCCTCGGTTGCGATTCGGTAAATGGAGTGAGCGGGATGAGCGTCCACGTATGCCTGCCCCTGGCGAACAACCGCCAGAGATTCTTCGCAAAACTGCGCAAGTCGTTCTTCGGTGAAGTGGGGGGTATCAAGACTGCGGAGAAACTCAGCGGTGACTTCGTTGGAATATGAGGGGTTCAGGGATGCATTCATTTAAACGTCCTTATTGTCATCGATTGGAGTTGCGTTCCCTCTCGTCTCCGCAGAAACGCTGAGCAGAGAGATATTGGGCGACGACAAATAAGACGGTGGAACACATGCTGTAAGCAATCCAATGGCATGGCCAAATGAACGAATAAGAATTTTCGCAATAACCAACAACCCATTTCCTACAGCGATAGTTCCAAAAGTTAATTTTTTTGCGAAGTGGAAGCCCACTCAAAAAAATTTAAACGCAAATGTTTAATCGCTTGGGAAATTACTTCCTGAAAGCTACACCAACTTGCGTCGTTGCCTACTGGTGCGACAGAATCCGCCGGCTTGTGCGTCGTGGGCGTGGGTTCTATCGTTTGCCGGTCATTGAAAAATCAGTGATCGGGCTTGGTAGGCCCGTAGCATCGACGCATAGCGTCACCTTTACTGCCCAGTGTCTGGGCGGTGTTTTTATGGTGACCATGCGCAGGGCTCCTTCGGGGGCGCCGGTTCCGATGCCCGGTCTACCAACCTTCGTATGGTCGCCACCCTTAGTTTGGTAGCGAGGCGGTGATGGCTCCTTTTAAATAGCGTCGGAGTTCCATCCATGTTCAAGGTCACACCCAATCCGCCGGAGACCGATCCGCCATCCCCGTACGAAAACGCCGATTCAAAAAAACCCCACGAAGACGCCGAACAAACCCTCGACTATCACCTGAAGCCAGACGTCCCCATCATGGATATTCCGCGCTCGGTCGGCACGATGTTCTTCATCAACCCAGAGCTCGATACAGAAACCCTGCTGGCCCATGCATGCGAATCGCTGGCTTCGGCCAATGTCATGACCATGGATTTGGCTGATCATACGGAAGGTCCCAGGCGCAACGCCCTACTCGGCATTGCGCAAGTCATCATGCTGGGCGAGCTGGCGGTGAACCGCGCGCTTGACCAACTTGACCCACCTGAGTAACCGCCGCTGCCTTTGGCCGACTCGCTTGATCTGATTTTCCGATCTCCGTTTACAGGAACAGGCACGAACAAAAACGGCACCTTAGGGCGCCGTTTTTTGCGTGTAGGAGCGAGCTTGCTCGCGATGGACTCGAAAACACCGCGCGCATCCAGAAATCACGCGTAATCGTTATCGACCATCGCGAGCAAGCTCGCTCCTACAGGGGGGGTTATGCGTGACCCTTCACCGCCGCGTAATCACCACCTCCAGGTACTCACTCGGCACCACCAGCGACTTGTCGCCCGCCCGGTTCATCCGGTTGATCAGCTCGGTCAGGTCCGCTTCCAGGGCCTTGGCGCCATCCGCCGGTAGTGCGGCGAAGGCTTTGTGCACCGGTCCGTACCACTGGCGGAAGGTGTCGATGAAATGCGCCGCCGAGCGATAGCGGAAATTGAACGTGCGGCGCGTCACCTGCAGCAGGAAGTCCCGCTCGTCGAAGTGCTCGTGCAGCCAGGCTTCGGTACCCCAGCGCGAGGGTGGATTCGCTCCCGGCGGCGGTGGCAGGTGCTGGCCCAGGGTCTTGAACATCTGGCCGACGAAACCTTCCGGTGTCCAGTTGGCCAGGCCGATCCGCCCGCCCGGGCGGCAAACTCGCGCCAGCTCCGCGGCGGCCTTGGGCTGGTCCGGCGTGAACATCACACCGAAAGTGGAAAGCACGGCGTCGAAGCTGGCGTCGGCAAAGGGCAAGGCTTCGGCATCGGCGACCTGGAAAGAGACGTTCAGGCGTTCTGCCCGGGCCCGCTCTTCGCCGCGTTCGAGCAAGGCGGCGACATAGTCGGTGGACGTCACCTTGCAGCCTCGGCGCGCGGCCGCGAGGGTCGCGTTGCCGTTGCCGGCGGCGACGTCGAGCACGCGCTCATCGCACAACAAGTCGCAGGCTTCGGCCAGTTGCTCGCCGACGATTTGCAGGGTGGTGCCGATCACGGCGTAGTCGCCGCTGGCCCAGGAGGCCATTTGACGGTTTTTCAAGGCAGTCAGATCAATGGGTGTACTCATGGAGGCAGTCTCTGGGTTGAAACACGAATCGGGCCCGATCGCGGTTACTCCGCTGTCGTCGGGTCGATGATGTTCATGACCTGGGAAATGCGGTTGGCGGGAAAACCACTGATCCTGGCATGCTCCTGGATCTGCGCCTCGTTCGGCGAGATGTACACGCAGTAGAGCTTGTCACCGGTGACATAGCTCTGCAGCCACTGCACCTCCGGCAACTCACGCAAAGCCTGGCAGGACTTTAGCGAAGCGGCTTTCAAATCCCTTTCCGACAGAGCTCCGGCGCCCTGGATCTCACGTTCAATGACGAACTTAGGCATGGCAACCTCTCTTTATTGTTCTGGATGGCAGGGCGCATTCACCCTGTGATCCAACTATCGTCCTGACGGGCGCTGGCGTCCTGCCCGATCGTCGCCCAAGCCTGCCCGATCGTCCGGAGATTCCACACGGCGCACCGACGCGTTCACAATCAGGAATCCTGTCACGGGGAAATCCCTATGGACGCTCTGTCACAGACCCTGCGGGTGGTGCACCTGGTCGGCGCGATCTTCATCAACGCACGGTTCACCGCGCCCTGGTGCTACCAGTCGCCCAGCGCCGACACGGCCGCGCCGTTCCTGGAGCCCGATGCGGAACGGGTGGTGATCTTTCACCTGATCACCGATGGCGAGTGCTACGTCGAACTGGGCGATGACCCGCCGCTGCTGCTGAGCGCCGGCGACGTGGTGATTTTCCCTCAGGGCGACGCCCATCGCATGTGCTCCCGACCGGGATTGCCCCCGGCCACGGGTGCGCGACTGGATGCGGTGCTGGCGCGCCGGCCCCGCCAACTGAGCTATGGCGGTGGTGGCGCGGTCACCCGCCTGGTGTGTGGCTACCTGGCGTGCGACACGCGCCTGGCGGGCATGTTGCTCAAGGGCTTGCCACCCGTGGTGCGGGTCAACGTGCGCGGTTCGAGTGCCGGTATCTGGCTGGAATCCTCCGTGCGCTACGCCCTCGCCGAAGCCCGCTCGCCCCGCCCCGGCGGCGAAGGGGTCCTGGCCAAACTCGCCGAAGTGCTGTTCATCGAAGTGCTGCGCCTGTACATGAACGAACAGGGCGAAGGTCGCACCGGCTGGCTGGCCGGTGTACGCGACCGCATCGTCGGCGCCGCCCTCAACGCCTTGCACAAAAAACCCTGCCACGCCTGGACGCTGGACGAACTGGCGCGCACCGCCAGCACTTCAAGATCGGTGTTGGCCGAGCGCTTCCAGCAACTGGTGGGGGTGTCGCCGATGCAGTACCTGACGCAATGGCGGATGTTGCTCGCCGCCAACCTGTTGCGCAGCAGCAACAACTCATTGACGCGCATCGCCGAGGAAGTGGGCTACCAGACCGATACCGCCTTCAGCCGCGCCTTTCGTCGCGAGTACGGTGCACCGCCGGCGGCGTGGCGGCGTGGTCAGGCAGCCACGAGCCACTTGAGCGGTCACTAAACCAATGGGGGCGACAGTCCTGCCCGAGCCCGCTACTCTCGCTACCCAGCGACTGAACTTGAAAGGACTCATCACATGGCACCCCACCTGGACTGGCTTGCTCGACATATGCAGTACAGCAACACATTCGCTTCGTGGATCCACCGGCAGTTCCACTACGAATACGCCGGACAGCCCCTGCCCGACTGGCAACGGGAATTCGCCGAAGGCCAAGACAACGGCGACTGGAAGTGCCTGATCGCCCTCGACCACGACGAACTGTTGGGTGGTGCGGCACTGGCCAGGGCTGACCTGACCCATCGCCCGGATCTGGGGCCCTGGCTCGCGTGTGTGTTCATCACTCCCGAGGCACGCGGCAAGGGCTTGGCGGAGCGTTTGATCGAAGGGATTTGCGCGCAAGCCAAAGCCAACGGCGAGAAGAGGATCTACCTGCACACCCAGGACCAGAGCGCTTATTACGCCAGGCGCGGCTGGGTTGTACTGGAGCGTTTTCAGGCATGGGAAAAAGATCAATGGCTCATGGCGCGGGACCTGTGAGCCATTGATCAAACGGTTCAAGCCGCTGGCGCGCTGGCCTTGGCCTCCTCCAGCAACTGCTGGATCACTTTCTCCTGCGTGTCGTAGCTGCCTTCACCGAAGTGGGTGTAACGCACCTGCCCCTTGGCATCGATGATGTAGTGCGCCGGCCAGTACTGGTTGTCGAAGTTGCGCCAGATCGCGTAATTGTTGTCGATCGCCACCGGGTAGGTGATGCCGTATTCCTTCACCTTGTCCCTGACGTTGTCGATGATGCGTTCAAAGCCGTATTCAGGCGTGTGCACGCCGATCACCACCAGCCCGTCCTTTTCATATTTCTTCGCCCAGTCCTTCACGTACGGCAGGGTGTGCTTGCAGTTGATGCAGTCGAAGGTCCAGAAGTCCACCAGCACCACCTTGCCTTTGAGGGCTGCGTTGGTCAGTGCCGGTGAGTTGATCCAGTCCACCGCGCCGGACAACGACGGCATCGCGCCCTGGGCGTTGCCCATGGTGCTGTCGGCCTTGACCTTGCTGACCAGGTAATCGACGACTTTCGGCACGGTCTCCAGCACGTTTTTCTCGACACGGCTGACACCTTCCGATGAAGTGTTGGCCAGCAACAGGTCGTTGGCCCCCGTTGCGATCACCGCCGTACCGGCCAGCACCGCAACCCCCGCGCCCCGGCGCAGCCAGCCAGTGACCGGAATCGACGGTTTCAAGCGATTGACCAGGCCACGCCCGGCAAAGATCAAGACGCCCAGGGACAACGCACTGCCCGCGCCATAGGCCACCAACAACAGACTGGTACCGGCGTTCGCGCCCTGCAGCATGGCGCTGGTGAGAATCACCCCGAGGATCGGCCCGGCGCAGGGTGCCCAGAGCAGCCCGGTGGCGACGCCGATCATGATCGACGCCAGCGGCCCGGACATCTTGTGCGAATCCGGGTCGATGCGATTGCCCAGCAGCACGAAGGGGCGCGCCAGCCAGTCACCGACCCGGGCGGACATCAGCGACAGGGCGAACAGCACCATGACGAACAGGGCAACATGGCGGCCGGTGTTGCTGGCCTGTATCACCCACTCGGTGCTGACCACGGCCAGGCTGGAGACCAGGGCGAAGGTCAGGACCATGCCGCCGAGGGTCAGCAGGATCGAGACGCGTGTGCGGTCGGCCCCGGCGAACAGGAAGGGCACGACCGGCAGGATGCACGGGCTGAGGACGGTCAATATGCCGCCCAGGAAAGCGATGAGTAACATGGGATCACCTAATACAATTCAGAGGGCGACACACGATCATTGTGGGAGCGGGCTTGCTCGCGAAGAGGCCGGTACATTCAATAGAGATGTCACCTGCAAGGCCGCCTTCGCTGGCAAGCCAGCTCCCACAGTGGATTGGGGGGTTTTCAAGCTGTCTGTTCATCCAGCAACTGCCCCTGAGGCGTGCGGCTGGCACCGTTCTCGGCGAGCATCTGCCCTTGCGGCGTACGGCTGGAACCGTCTTGCGCAAGGAAGCCCTGGGTGCCCTTCTCTGCCACGGGCGTCAGCTGGAAGCAGGTGTTGCTGCCGCAGGCGCTTTGCTCGACAGAGGCGTTGGCATGGGCTGCCGCACCGGCGACGGAAAAAGCGATGGCGGTAAGAAAGCGGGATACGTTGTTCATGATGTCCTTCCTGATTCAATGGGATTAAGCGGTCGTTGATCGCAGCACTCAGTTTTCCGAGTTGCAGTGGTCGGTGAATTTGCTGTAATCCAGCACCTGGGTTTTCGACTGGGAGTCGAGGTAGGTCAGCCGTGCATTGACCACGCCGCAGGAAGGCGTAGCGTCCTCGGTCAGCGACACCACTTTGCTGATGTCAAGATGGGTGCCGTAGGTGTAGGTTTCAGGCGTGACATCGGCTTCGGCGCGGGCCGACAGGGTGCAGATGTTCAGGGCGGCAAACAGGCAAGCGGCGTAGACGGCTTTGGTGTTCATGGCGAGTTCCTCAAGGTTTCAACAGGTCGTTGGGCCGAGGCGCTCTGGTTTGCCTCGATGGAACCAATTAAAAGCCTGCGAGGTATCTCGTCTGTGTCGGGAATCGGCGTGAATCAATCGGTACGTATCAGAACCGCGTGCAGATACAGAGCAATACAAAACCCCCGGAAATCGGCTTTTTTGCCTTCGTGTGTATCCCCAGGCAGGCCGGATACACTGCAATACAAAGGGCGGCAGGCGACCCCGCCCGGGCTCGATAGACTGTGTGGCATTCCCCATTCATCAGAGGTTTGGCCCAATGGATCACGTTGATCACATCCTCATCGTTGACGATGACCGCGAAATACGCGAGCTGGTAGGCAACTACCTGAAGAAGAACGGCCTGCGCACCACCGTCGTGGCGGATGGGCGGCAGATGCGCGCGTTTCTGGAAACCACCCCGGTGGACCTGATCGTGCTGGACATCATGATGCCGGGGGACGATGGCCTGCTGCTCTGCCGCGAATTGCGCGCCGGCAAACACAAGACCACGCCGGTGCTGATGCTCACCGCGCGCAACGATGAAACCGACCGCATCCTCGGCCTGGAAATGGGCGCCGACGACTACCTGGTCAAACCCTTCGCTGCCCGTGAACTGCTGGCGCGGATCAACGCGGTGCTGCGGCGCACCCGCATGCTGCCGCCGAACCTGGTGGTGACCGAAGCCAGCCGCCTGCTGGCCTTCGGTCGTTGGCGCCTGGACACCTCGGCCCGTCACCTGCTCGATGAAGACGGCACCATGGTCGCCCTGAGCGGCGCCGAATATCGATTGCTGCGGGTGTTTCTCGACCATCCGCAACGGGTGCTCAACCGTGATCAATTGCTCAACCTGACCCAGGGCCGCGACGCCGACCTGTTCGACCGTTCCATCGATCTGCTGGTCAGTCGCCTGCGCCAGCGCCTGCTCGACGACGCCCGCGAACCGGCCTACATCAAGACCGTGCGCAGCGAAGGCTATGTGTTTTCCCTGCCGGTGGAAATCCTGGGCGATCAATCATGACGCAGGCGCTGCATTGGCCGCGGACCCTGGCCTCGCGGCTGTCGCTGATTTTCCTGATCGGCCTGATCCTCGCTCAGGCATTGTCCTTCGGTGCGCAGTACTACGAACGCTACGAATCCTCGAAAAACACCATGCTCGGCAACCTGGAAACCGATGTTTCCACCTCCGTTGCCATCCTCGACCGCTTGCCCGCCGCTGAACGAGCCGCCTGGCTCAAACAACTGGAACGGCGCAACTACAGTTACCTGCTCAACGAGGGTTCGCCGGGCACGCCCATCCGCACCGACATGCCCGATGCGCCCATTGCCATCGCCTCGATCAAGGACGCCATCGGCCGCGATTACCCGATGACCTTTACCGACATCCCCGGGCCGAAAAAACACTTCCAAGTGCACCTGAACCTGGCGGATGGCAGCCCGCTGACCATCGACCTCCGCCCGGCGATGGTGCCGCTGTCGCCCTGGCTGCCCATCGTGTTGCTCGGGCAACTGGCGCTGATGCTCGCCTGTTCCTGGCTGGCGGTCAGAATCGCCATCCGCCCCCTCACCCGCCTCGCCGAGGCCGTCGAAACCCTGGACCCCAACGCCCACCCTGTGCTCCTGGACGAAAAAGGCCCGACCGAAGTCGCCCACGCCGCCAAGGCCTTCAACGCGATGCAGGCACGCATCGCGGCGTACCTGAAGGAACGCATGCAATTGCTCGCAGCGATCTCCCACGACCTGCAAACCCCGATCACCCGCATGAAACTGCGCGCCGAGTTCATGGACGACTCCAGCGAAAAAGACAAACTGTGGAACGACCTGGGCGAGATGGAACACCTGGTACGCGAAGGCGTCGCCTATGCCCGCAGCATCCACGGCGCCACCGAAGAAAGCCGCCGCACCGACCTCGACTCGTTCCTCGACAGCCTGGTGTTCGACTACCAGGACATGGGCAAGGACGTTCAACTCACAGGCAAGAGCGCCACCGTCATCGACACCCGCCCCCACGCCCTGCGCCGGGTACTGGTCAACCTGACGGACAACGCCTTGAAATTTGCCGGCGCTGCCGAGTTGCGCGTGGAAAAACAGGCCGACGGCCAGCTGTCGATCAAGATCCTCGACCGCGGCCCGGGAATCACAGAGGAAGAACTCGAGCACGTGATGGAACCCTTCTACCGCGTGGAAAACTCCCGCAACCGCAGCACCGGCGGCACCGGGTTGGGGTTGGCGATTGCCCAGCAACTGGCGATAGCGATTGGAGGGGCGTTGACCTTGAGCAATCGTGAAGGGGGTGGGTTGTGTGCGGAGTTGAGATTGCCGGGGTAGGAAGGATTGGTTGGGAAGTAAGGATGTTGGGCCAGCTGTAGAAAATGTTCGGCTGGAAGGCCGCCTTCGCGGGCAAGCCCGCACACAGTGGTTCGGCGTATGTCTGTGAGAGTCGTGTACTCAATCAACAACCCCCAAAACCCCCTCCCCATGCATCTGCCG